>CAYVGY010000024.1:15169-18901 GCA_964451065.1 uncultured Halobacteriales archaeon | reverse complement strand
GGCGGAGAGGTGGGAATAGATGAGGTAGATGAGTCCGATGCGCCGCGTCTCGGGGCGGTCGTTGAGCACGAGGAGAACCCCGGGGGCGGCGCTCATGAGTTCCCAGGCGAAGACAAGCGTGAACACATCGCCGGCGGAGACGACGAGGGCCAGGCCCAGGATGAACTGGAAGACGAGGGCGCGGCCCGTGAGGTCGAGGTGTTCGCGTTGGCCCGCCATCACGGCGGCGAGCGCGACGAGGCCAGCGAGGAGGAGGAACGGCCCGGCGAGGGTGGGTTCGGCTTCGAGGCGCAGGTCGCCGATCGGTCCGGCGTCGGGAAGGTCGATGAGGACCGAGGAACCGGAAAGGAGCAGCGCGGCGAGCCCGAGGATGGTGGCAACGAGTAGGATGGACGGGAGAGGCAGCGAGACCCGGGCGGTGCTCACGAGGAGACGTGGGCCGACCTGGCGCCGGTCTAATAATGATTGCTCTTGGGCGCCACGACTTTTCGGCTGAGGCTGAGGCCTCAGCGGCTTGAGCGCCGGCGGAGCTAAACAAGGGGGGTTCAGGTGGCGGGGAGTCGTGTGCCCCCGTATGTGGGGCATGTGAACGGGTTCCTCGGGTGGGTTGCGAACCCGCATTGGGCGCAGCTGCCGCTGGGGGGTTTCCGGAGTTTCCGGAGGCACAAAAAAGGGGTCAATCGGGTTCGAGGACCCAGCGCGCCGCAACGCGGAGCGTCAGCCGCGCGGGGGCAACGCCCGAAACGCTGGACGAGGCCCGGAGCCGCTCCGTGAATTGTAGGGCCGCCGCCAGGCACATCCGGTAGGCGAAGGCGCAGAACTGGACCACGTGGGCATGAATCGTCTTGGGCCGGGGCTGCGGCCGATCCTGGCTCCACAGGTTGAATAGGGTCTCCACGTGCCAGCGGAGACGGTACAATCGCCGGGACAGTTTGGCTCCGGTGCCGACTGGGAACGCGAGGAGAATCGTGTGGTCGGGGTCGAAGGCCCAACGAAAGGTCGGCCCGCGGAGTGGCTTGAGGCCCGCGCTGATTGTAAGGTCCACGAGGGGGCCCTCGGGTGAGAACCGCACGCGAAGAACGCGGGTTCGGTGGACGAACCAGCGGCCGGCGCGGTCGCGCGAGGCGCCCAGCGGGAGCTTACGATCCTGCGCGGTCCCCTCCACCAGGCGATGAAGTCGGCTCGGCTCGGACTCGCCGTCCACGTAAACGTTTCGCGGGAACGCACGCGCATGGCCCAGGCGCACACGCACGCCCACGCGCAGGCCGTAGGCGTGCGCGACCTCGTGGACCCGCTTGGAATCGTACGCGCGGTCCAAGAGGAGCGCGCGCACCCGCAAGCCGAGACGGCGCAGGAGGCGGGCGATGATTTCGATTTGGCCGTGGGGGGAATTCTCGGTGCGGCCCAGGAGGTCCAGGCGCACGGGCTGGGTGATCCACCGGTTTCCGTGGCGCCACGTGAGGGCTAGGACGAGCCAGAGTTGGACGGTGGGGCTGCGCTTGTTCTTGCCGTGGGCGGCGTGGGCCCAGTGGGCGCGGCACCGCCGGGGGTGGCACTTGTGGGGGCCCGCCTTGGCCCAGTGCTCCTCCTCGTGGCCGTCCAAAAGGGCGAAGACGTCGCCATGGGTGGGTCGCCACCGGCGCAGGGACCGGTACAGGTCCTCCTCCAGTTGGGCGTTGAAGCGGCGCAGGAACCCCTTGAGGTCCACCTTGCCCAGGCGCTCGCTGAACGTGCTGGCCGCGATGCGGTCGGGCCCCTCTTGGAGGCTGACGAGGGCGGGGTTGTTGCCGCTCTTGACGCATTCGACGAGGAAGGCGGCGGTGGGGGCGGGCTTGGGGCAACCGCCGGCGTCCAAAGCCCGTGCCAGGGCGCGTTGGAGGGCCACCCGGGGCGACTCAGGTGCCGGCATGCGCCTCCCGTGGGGGAACCACTCGGAAGAACGTGGGCCCGCGGCCCTCCTTGGTCTCCTCCACGCGCCACCCCGCGATCTCGAGCTCACGGATTGCTCCGCGGTGGCGTTCGGCGCACGCGGCGCGGTACTTGCTGCCGACCTTCTTCTCGCGGCCGGGAGCGCCTGCCACGACGTAGAACCGCTCCTTCACACGCTCCGGGTGTTCGCCCGCGACCTCCGCCACGAGCTGGGCCAGCTCATAGGGCTCCCGCCCCCGCGTCTTCAGCCACTCCAGGACCCGTTCGCGGGCAGGAAGGGGGTAGGCGTCCGCGCCCATGACCTCCAGCGGGGGCTCGACGATGGGGGCCAGGTGGGGCGCGTCCTCGGCCAGGGCCTTGGCGGCCTCGGCAGCGGCACGCGCGGGTCCGCGCACGCGGAACCGGGCGGGGGAGACGCTGATGATCTCGATTTCGACTCGGTCCGCGTCGCGCTCGTCCAACAAGGCCTTCCCTCCCGGTGGTGTTTAACTGGCCATCGAGGGCTCCTCGAGGCGGCATTCGAGGAAGTGGAGGATGGCGTATGCGATGAGCTCCTGCCGGGAACGGAAGGCGGCCACACGCTCCACCTGCCCGACGGCATAAAGCGGACGTACAGGTCTACTTGGTCCAGCACGCTATCGGGGACGCCAATCGGCGTGGTGCTGGAGGCGCGCATCTTTCCTCAAGGATTCCTATGGCGATAGGAATACAATAGGGTTCCTAAGAGGTCAGTGAAAGTGACCTAAGGAATTAATAAGGAACTTGTTCCTACCCTGCCGCGTGCCGGGCAAGGGCTACGTCACGTTCGCGCTCCCCACGGAGCTCGTGGAAAAGATTGATGAGTACATCACCAAGAGCGACTGGGGCTACCGCAGCCGCGCCGAGGTCGTCGCGACGGCGGTTCGAGAATTCCTGCAACGTCATGAGACGCGGCACGCGGGCCCAACCAGGCGGCCCTCACCGCCATAGCCTCTCCCAATGACCACTTCAGCCATCGATGAGCCGTTCCAAGAAACCGGCGACACGCACCGGTAGGAAGACCAGAAAAAGGACTAAGGAAACTGTCAACGTATAAACAATCGATCCTACGAGCTGCACGACCGCGAACCCTACGTCCAAGGGTCCAACGCCAGTGGAAATGGCGGGCGCGAACAAGCCCCCGAAGAATCCGCCGCGAGCCCCAAGGGGCGATAAGGTGCCGCCCAGGGAAAGCATGAGAATCGAAGCGGCGGCCATTAGCGCCAGCGCGGCACCCCGTCTCATCTCACGCATCTCCGATGATGATAACGTCGGACTGCGCTGCACGCCGCTGGGCGAAGTCTCGAAGTCTAGTCAGCTGGGGACGAATCATGGAGGTTCGACTTGCTCTCGAAACGAGACCCACGATAAGCCAAGCGAGCGTGACGATGCCCAATACCAATGTCACCCATTTGAGCAGCAAGAGGACTGACGGCGCGGTAATCGCGGTTGCCAGGAAAACCAAGACGGTCCGCCCGCCCATGAGGAACTGGAAGATGTAGAAGATGGCGAATACGCTAAACACTGCTACGAGTGCGAACGTGAGGACGAAAAACGCGCTAACGCCGGTCATTCTATCCTCCCGCCCGCATCTTTCTGAGGACAGACTCCTTAAGACCGTCATACTCCCCGGCGTCCCTCCACTCCTTGGCCAACGCGCCGAGGGTTCCGTAGCGGTCCCAAATGGCTGCCTCGATAGCGGCATCGACCTCATCCATTGCGTCAAGGGCGTAGTATCGGCCGCCAGATTCGATTGCCAGATATGTCCAAACCCTTCTTGTCTCG
>CAYVGY010000024.1:9741-15159 GCA_964451065.1 uncultured Halobacteriales archaeon | reverse complement strand
AACCGCACGCCTTGGGAGAACAGCAGTTTCGCCTCCGCGACCCAGTCCAGACCCCGGGTGCAACCATCATCCCGATACGAAGCCATCGGCTTCCAAACTGGGCTCGCATGCGGTGGAGAATCGCCAACCAAGATGGCCAGCGCCCCGCTTTCCATCTCCGTGAGTGCTGCCAATGCATGGAAAGCGTCCTCCACGCATTCGGGAAGATCTCCCCCACTCGTCGGCTTCACGGACATTATGAACTTCGCGGCATCGGCTAGAACCGGAGTGGGCCGCAAAACCTTCACGTCATACTCGTCGCCATGATCGCCAAAGGCAACAACGCCGACACGGAGCGGCCGAGCAATCTTGGCCAGCCGATGAACGATCTCCGAAAGATTCTGGCGCACGCGTTGAAGATAAGGCGTCATGCTTGACGTTGTGTCAAAAAGGACCAGTACGAGGCCCGGCCGACTCGGCTCCATACCGTGCTTTCTTTCTGCTTCACCCGCGTCAAGAATCTCGATGAAACCTTTCTCTGGAGCTACGTCCTCGATGATGATCTCTTCGTCCTGCATCATGCCGGAGCCCTCCGTCGGAATTGCCTCAGGTTTCGGTTGCAGTCCGGGCATGGTTGGTTCGCATGGCCCCGGTCTGAGCAGAAGTAGATGTTTTCGTTGACGCAATACCCGCCTTCCTCAATCTCTCTGCGGTCAATATTGCACCTTACGGTGTGCGTGATTTCGATTGGCGGCCCGATGGGTGAAGATCGACGGCCACGGTTTGATGCAGGTGGGCCGGCGTCGTCCGGGGCTGTAACAACCGCTGTTTCAATGTCGAAAATGGCCCCCACGTCGTAAGGCACCACGTTTTCGACACTCGCCAAGCAGCTTGGGTTGCGGCAGCGACGAAGCCGGTGGGTGCCACAGTAGTATACGCCGCAGTGAAGGCAGTGACGGGTGGGTTCGTCGCGGCAGATGCAGCAAACCTTGGGTATCGCATTCCGCTCAAGACTAAACATTCGCAGGTCGGCGGGCTCCAGACGTTGAAGCCGAAAGGCGCGATAGTTTGCCGCGGAAGAGATCGCGACGGCCGCAAAGCCCCCGACGAGGAGCGCACGGCTTGGGTTTGTCATGCCCAAGAATCCTTCGAGGGGATTCCCGTGGAGCAAGAGGGCTGCCCCCCCGACGCCGGCTGTCGTTAGGACGGTCGCTGCGATTGGTCCTTTCCCTTTGTCCAGGACAAAAAAAGTCCCGAGGACGAGCGCCCCCAGAACGACGGCCCAAAGTGCCAAGGCAAAGGATCCGTAGGCGATTAGCAATGGAAGAGTGGCCAAGAACGCGACAAAACCTGGCGCATAGAGATACCGTGGTGCCCGTCTCCAAACCGCCGCCGCGGCGAGTCCGCACAGCGCAGCCGCTCCCAACACGTGCAATCCGACGGACGGGGGGAAACGGGCAATCCACGCGATGCCGAGGCCCGTTGCAGCCACCCCTAAGGCCTCGTAAGGGCGCGGGCCGTCGCGCGCAATCCTGGGGAGGACCCATGACCCCAGTATGAAGCCAGTACATATCGCCGCCACGGCCCAGGCGGCGGCGATTGCGTCTGGTCCGAGCAGCTCCCAAATGGCTTTCGGCAGGCTGACAACAATTAGCATGGGCAGCGTGGCTGCGAACCAAGGTCGCGCCCCCCGCGCCACGAGGCAGGCGGCGAATAAGGCCGCAAGTGTTGCCACGAGATAGACATCCGAAGGGGGATTCACCGACCCGAAGGCGTGGACGGCTAAGGAGCCGGCAAACGCTAGGAGCAACGACGCTGCGAACCCAGCGTACAGCAGCCGGCGGCGCCAATTGCTCGATGCACGGAGGACTATCCACAACCAAGCCGCATACGCGACAAAGACTGTGGCAACCCAAACTTGTGTCTGGTTCATCAGCCTCGGGAGTAGAAGTCCTGTCCCGAAGGCGAAGACACTCTGGCAAGCAATCCTGAAACGGTTACGTCCCAGGAAATCGGCCCGGATAGCAATTGTCGCTGCGACTAGCACGGTCATCCAGTAGTATGGAGCAATGGTGCCCCCCGGCACGGACGGACCAAGCGCGTAGCCGCCGAGTGCTGAGGCCGCCAGCAACGAGAATCTCCCCGTAAGTTGGTCGGCCCTGGATACAGTAGGGTGCGCAAGGAGAGCACCCAGTACCAGAATAGCGGCAAGTGGGATTAACGGGGGTGCGAGAAGAAACACAGTCCAGCCGGCGAGAAACCAGGCGGCCCCCGCGCCCCAAGCCTGCGGGCGGGGGACGGTAGATAGTTCCTTGACTGCCATGACACCGATGGCAGTGAAAATGGCGGCCGCTACCAGCATGCCGGCGAGTCGGCTCTCCGGGAATACGACTTCTAACGAACCCATCGGGGCGAGGAAAAGGACACCCCACGGAACACGTACCGCGACCCAGGCCCAAATCCCAGCGAGGGGCGCCAGCGCGGGTAGAATTAGCCGCGGCCACGTGCCATCAACGAAATGCGGAGCTCCCAAGAAATAGTAGGTGGCCGACGCGGCACCTGCCACCAAGCCAAGATGCCGCAGAATGATTTCCAGCCTCCCCGATCCGCCTCTGGCCAAAGCCACACCAACGAGGACGCTCGACAAACCAGCGAGGACCGCGGGAACCTCGGGAATGTATTCATAGAACTTGGAGGTCACGACAACCGTTGACGAAGCGCAGAGTCCTAGTAGCGCCAACGTGAGCCGAGCCCCAGTACCAGAATCGGCTTGCAGGTACCTGGCCTGCATCCATCTGGCATGGGGCCGGATTCTCGGTATGCCGGAAATGGACAGGACGACGAGAAAAAAGTACGAAAATAGTCTAATTACCGAGGCCCATTCCAGCGGCAAGGCCTTCGGCCTCCAAGAGCACGAGGTCCTTTGAGTTCAGATCTTCCAGCTGCTGGCGAACAGGTTGGGCGGGCCGAAGGAGCACAAACAACTCAGCGGGCGGTAGGTCCAGGTTCGTGGCGAGGTCTGAGATCTGCATGCCCTTGAACAGCTTGGCCGTCCGCGTGCGAACCACCGGACGCTGCGCCAACAGGCCCTTCGTCCCCAACTCGACGAGCGTGAGTTGAGGGAGCTTCGGACCCTCGCGTGCCCCGAAGATCCCACTCGGCGTATCGCCACGGAGGCGCCGTTCGGGAAGGCGTCGAATGTCGATGTCAATCCAGCCCATTTCCTCGGTCTCTAGGAAGGAGATCTCGTCCGGCGAGCCCATGGCCTACCCCTCCGTCGGGGAAGCGGCAACCGATATCGACGCCTTGGGGCGCTTTCGCGAAACCTTGAGCCACTTGTGCAGCTCACAGTGATTCGCAACGGGGAACTCCACACGCGAGGTCTCGGCCACGAGGGAATAGAAGTTCCATTGTTCCCCTCGAAGAGGCTTGGGAACGCCGTCAGGCCGCGCCTGATTTCCGGTCCCGTTCTTTCCTCCGTGAATGATTAGCAACGCCTGCAGCACCGCAGCCGCAGCAATCATCGAGGTCGTCGCGATGTTGGTTGGAATTCTTACGTTCTCTTTGACCGGATCGGTGCGGGTGCAACTGTAAGCTCGTTTGAGCTCTTCCTCCTTGGCGTAGGCGGGCAGGAGGCATTCGAGGCATGCGGTCTCGGGGGGGAAGGAAACGAACACGCCGCCGCTGAACTCTTCCATTCCCGCCGCCACCAGCGGGGTCCCGGCCCAGAAGCTTGCCGCATTGGCGGCAAGTTTTGCCTCCCAATTGTCGAGGCCGACGATTATCACATCGGCGCTCTTGGCCAGTTCCACAAGCCCATCCGGATCGCGACGGCTCCACTCGACGATGTCGTCTCCCTTTCCCTCGAAGTCGCATGCATGGGGCAGGCGCGCAAGACCCATCTTGATTGCATCGACCTTCAGGATGGGGCCAGCGGAGACGGCGTGCGAATCGAAGAAGACGCAACGCGACGCGTTGCTAGGTTCGACGGTGTCGAAATCAATGCAGGTTATACGACCAATGCCGGCAAGCGCCAGATTCTTCACGACTTCGTTCCCAATGGCGCCGGCCCCAAATACCAACCCGTGGGCCCCCGAGAGTCTCTTCTGACTCCACCACCCAACAAGCGCTTGGCGGGCGTACAAGCCGTCGTCTTGACTCAAGCCGGGGCACCTCGCAGCACACCCAGGAGCGAGTCGTCTACACTGTCGACCACGAGGAAGCGGACGAAGCGGTAACCGTCCGGCGTTGGCTTAAACACCTTGAGATCGTCGGAACGATTGTCGTAGACGATTGAGAGATGAAACCATTCGGAGTAGTTTCGCCGGGCGTTGTCCTGATCGGTTGGGGAAAGGAACGCGGTGAATCCGGGATGCGAGTGCCACCAGCCGACTTCAATGCAATCAGGATACGCCTTTTTCATGCCGTGTAGGAGCCGGCTCCTTTGAGAGAGAGAGAGGTCTACAGTAGTCCGGGTACTCTGGTGCTCGTCCGAGAACGATGCCCGCACAACGCTAATATTACCAGCCGGGTCACGGACCCGATAGCCGGCCAGGATACCGATGGTTTCCTTTGGATCGGCTTTCTGGGCGGCTCGTCCAATCTCTTGGAGCACGTCCTCGCCAATCAAGGCCTCATTGCGGGAAGCTGCCCTCCCAACCTCGGAAGTTTCGGTCCCGGGACCGGCCCCTTGCGGTATCATCCGAAGAAGCCCCGCTTCATCAGCTTGCTAAGGTTCTCCGCAGCCACCACAAGAATTTCGTTCTCGTTCGACGGCAGGTTGTCCACCCGTGTTTCTGGGTTTACCCGCGCAAGGAGAACGCCTTCGGCCGAACCGCGCTGGATGCTCCTATCGGCGGTCCGTGCGAACGCCAGGAGTAGGCGTGCAAGCTCCCCAGCGGACGTGGTTCTTCCGACCGAGACCGTCGCCTCCTGCAGGTTAAATTTTTGGTCGAGCAAGTAAACCTTGAACGTCCGGCTGTCCGCGTCACCGATTTCGATATCGACCGCGGCAGCCTCGGGTCTACTCCGCGTTACCATACCAATCCCGCCCCCTCAAAGGATTATTATTTCTTCGTCCGGAGAGCGACGCGAATCCCGTTCGGCCCCGGGCTCGACAAAATCCAGGATTTCGATGTTGGTGGTGGGCGTTGCCGTCGTCGATGTACCCTCAAAAATGAGCATTGCGTCGGAAGCGTCGGGCAACGTGGCCAGAACGTCCTCAATCGTCAAAGTTGCCGATTCACCCGGCTCTTCAAGGTGGATGTCGCCGCCGGGCCACCGGTCGTTGATGGCATCAATCTTCGCGCGCCATGCATCGAGATTCCTCCTCCACACATCGATTGTGCCCCTTTGATCGCCCCATGCCGCGGATTGGTCGAAATTGGGCGCTCTCAGAAGGTTTCTCACGGCGGAGAAGTATGCCACCAACGAGATTGT
>CAYVGY010000024.1:9311-9731 GCA_964451065.1 uncultured Halobacteriales archaeon | reverse complement strand
CATCGATGCAAATTGCACCGTCCGTCGCCGTGTCGGGATTGAACCTCTCCGTCACGATTCCCGCCCTGCCGGATCGAATGTTTGGATGAAATACGGGACCTTCAAACCGGGCAGCCCATCCGATTTTCCCTTCCGGGCTGCCGTAGCCCCGGGGGATCAGCATGGCCACAGTCTGAACCTCGGAGGTGTCGCCGTTTTCGTTTACGATTGCTCCGCACTGGAGCCGGACGCGAAGGAGGTAATTCGCGTTGCCACCCTGGCCGAGCAGCCGGGCGTCAACAACCTGAATCCAGGGAGCGGGTCGCAGATCCTGCTCAATCTCGCCTTCGATGCGCTCAAGCCATTGCTGATAGGGCCACGCCACAGGTGCCACCCAACGCCTAAACCGCACCGCGGCTGGGAGCGGTCACGTCGAGCGTG
>CAYVGY010000024.1:0-9301 GCA_964451065.1 uncultured Halobacteriales archaeon | reverse complement strand
CGAGGCCGGCCGTTGCCGGGACGGTGGTCGTACCGTCGAGCGTGGCGCCGCTCGGTACGCCGAACTCCTTCAGCGTGGTTTCCGGTGGAAGGACCTTGTTGTTATAGGTCAAATGGTCGTCGGGCTTGATGACCTTGGCTTCGGCCAACTTGGTGCAAATCATCTTTACCGACGTCGTCGGGCTCAACTTGACCGTCTTCTTGATTCCATTCGTCCGATTGTCGATGGTAATGCTGTAACCGTCCGCTTCCGCCATTAGGTTAGACCACCTCTCGGGGAGGAGGCATTGGTCATCGAGTTTATGTAGGATGCTGAGGACCATATAAAAGAGGCCAGACGGAAAGCGCGCTATCGTTCTTTCGAGCCGTTGCCTTGCCCTCCGCCGGGGCCCTCCCACGGCTGGTACCGGCGGCCTTAGCGGGTCCGGCCGGCATTCAGGAACGAAGGACTTTGCCTGCTTCTTTTCGTTCCTTGGACCCACAATTAGGGCAACGAGATCCACCGCATCGATAACAATAGCAGGTTTCGCAGTCCTTGTCCTTGCACTCGTAGATGGTCATGAAAGCGCCGGACGTGCAGGTTTTCTCGCAGTTGGGACAGTGATTGAAGTTCGTCATGGCAGAAACATCATTTCGTCAGCGAGCTCGCTTCTCCTGCGTTGGTTTGTGAACGGAGAGGCGCTCTTGGGTCAATTGTGCCTCGGAGGATTCCGGGGCCATGGGAGTCGCTTGGGTGCCGGGTCCCGCCCTGGCATCGCCGCTGATGGCGATCATGATGTCCTCCAGACGGGCTACTTCGCTAGAATCGCTCTCGGGTTTTCCACGGATGGATTTGGAGAAGTACTCCACCATGAGACTTTGACGTGCAGGGCTGGGGCGACGCCGAAGCACTAACCAAATGAGCACGCCGCAGGCGAGAACGGCGATGCCCACAGCGGCGATCGCAGCCAGTAGGACCGACTCGGGTGAAAGGCTGGTCATACGATTTGCCTGCGCATTTCTTGAGTTCTCGTCCCCGCCGGATGGGTCTCCGCCGGAAGCGACGGCAAACGGATTCGCCGGGCTTTTCCATCGTCGGGTTTCCATAGGAGGGTCCAGGTCCGCATCTTCGCGTCAAGGACGGGGTAGATGAATGGCCTCGGACCCTCCAGGCCCACCAGATGCACGAGCATTTCGTGGAGACGCGCCACGACGTTGACCGCAAAACCACTATTCCCGGCGACGCCAATGACGAGCGCTCTCGACTTTCCGACGTGACGAGCAACACGGTGCATGAACCACGGGGGCGGAAGAGCCTTCACCTCAAGGAGCCCCCGGCGCAAACCGCCCCTAATCATGGCGATGCCTTGGTCACCGAAATTGCGAAGCGAAGCTTCTCGATGAGCGAAGTCGCGATAGGCACCAGCTCTTGCGGCCACTTCCGAATATTGGCGAATCTCATCTGGGCGGCTAAGCGCCCGAATTAAAAGGCGGGCGTCATTCGGCCAAGCGAGGAGTGCGACGCCACGCATGACCCCGGAACGCCCGGCAGCGTCAGTATTTCCGCGGGCCCCCATTAGGCCTCGGAAGACCGCGAACCGGCCGGAACCGAGTTGCGCCCCGCAAAGGAATTCTTCGCGGGCCAGTGGAACTCCGCTGCCCGGGATTACTCGGAGTAGGTCGTGCCGCTCCACCTGGTCGACACCGCGCGAGTTCCAGAGCACACGATACGCGGCGCCCACACCCGTACCGATTACAGCAAAATCGGACCGATGAATCAGGGCGGCCGCCAGGCTTTCTGCCGCTTGTTCAGATTCGATTGATGTATTCATCAATCCTCTCCAGGACGTCAACGTAACGAGGCCCGAGTTCCGAATAGGCGCACGACGGCATGGCGATAACGGCCCTTCCTGAATCCTTGAAGTGTTGAAGCGCGTCGCGATAGGGGCCCAGCACTTCCTCCAGTCCAAACTTGGCTTCCCACTGGTCGCGCTTGTTCATTAGCACCAGGATGGACCGAAGCCGCCCCTGCAACTTGTTCGTTCCATTCAGCTCGTCAGCAAAGCGCCGGATCTGTCGAACGCGGAGGTTGACTTCGGTCTCGTCAACAGGGGCGTCAAGGACGTAAACCAGACCCTCCATCCGCTCGTTCTTGACGACCCTAATCCACGATTCGAAGTACTCACCCCCAACGTCAAAACTCGTGACCTCGCAGCGATACCTGTTCTTGCCGCGATGCTGGATTTTCCCGAGCCTCACAGGGTCGCCTGTCGTCTTTTGCCGGGAACGCCACGGCCACTCTTTTCCCTGCAAAACGCCAAGGATTTGGGATTTTCCTGCCCCGCTGGGCCCAAAAACTCCAATTCGGATCGGGAGGCTGGTTGTGGCTAGAATCGCGAAGAGGATGAAGTTGCTCAAGTAGGCAGCCCAGCCAACGGTCAGGACAAGTGGTCGAGAGTACGGAAGGTTGGCGATTAACGGCGAGATGTCGTCAGCCCCCGTGGAGGCTCGAATGAGAAAATATGCGATTGCCACATACGCGCCAAAGCCGCCCGTCAGCAGGATTCGCTTTGCCCGTGGCGTCCCCGCGTGAAAAACCCGCATCACTAACCCGGAGAATAGCATCCCGTAGCTTGCAAGCGTGAATAGGAGCGCCCAGAGGAACCCTCTGGACGCGTCGATGCCCTCGTAGTATCGGTGCGCCTCTTGCAGATAGAAGACTGTGAACACAGCGAAGAGGCTAATCGCTATCGGCAAGAGGATTCGTTCAGCCTGGTAACCAAGTCGGCTGGTCGCCATCGCAAAGGTGGCCAGGGCCAACGCGAGGGCAAAGAGTGCATAAATAGCGACGCCGAGCAAGTGTTGCGCAAGCACAGCCACCCCCCCCAGCGTCACTCCGGACAGGACGGCGGCGACCGCCTCTCTTTTCCCGCGAGCCTGCACAACCAATGCCTCAGCCCGGGCGGCCCATGTATCGCGGTTGTAAGAGGGTTATGGTCGCCCCAATCAGGAGCAAGGTGCTGTTTGTGGGTTGGTACGCGCGGCGGCCGGTCCATTCCATACCGCCACGAGTGGCGGACCCGACCAGACCCGCACGTGGCATCCTGGCGCTTGACGCGAATGGCAGCGAAGCCAGTGCGTGTGTGCCGGCTATATAAACCTCAGAAGCCCTCAGAACGGCGTCAGCCGTTCTCCGGAAGACCCGCCGGCCTCGAGCTGGACCCGAAAAGTGCTGTGGGCGCGCCGCGATCGCTCCGCGTACAGGCCAGGTTGGGTGGGGAGGATTGCTGCCGTCACCTAGGGATCCGGCAACGGCGGAATTTGACCGAGGATGTCAAGAAGGTGAACGAGACGCGCTCGTGCACCGTTGTTTGGAACCTCCGCATAACCTAGCTCGACCCTGCGCTTGGCACCGACCACAAGTGGCCGTCGGCCGGCCAACGTCGTTACCAACAATCGTAAGGACGACGGCCCGCGTGGTGGAAAAAAGGAAGAAAGAATATGACCAAGACCATGAAAGCCGAAACGCCCGCCGCAACGACCCACGTTGGCGGTGCGCGCCAAAGAATGGGCGAGGCCGGTCGCACGACGCCCGCTCGCCCCTTCACGCGCCCCCCAAAGCGGAGTCCTTTCCTTCGGACAAGAATGAAGGCAGGCCGTATCGCGGCCCCAACCCTCTTATTCATCCTCTCCTTTTTTCCCGTCGTGCCGACGGCGGCCGCCGAGACCGACTCCTGCAACGAAATCGCAGACTGCCCGGAAGCCTTCGTGGGAATCCCTACGGTCGACGCGCTGCCCTTGTCCTGTGTACAGTCGAACACCTATCTCAACTTCGTGTGCCAATCGACGGGAACTAGCACTACCTACACGTATCTTGGGTCCTATTATGTGAATTCGAGTTGGGGCGGCGAGGGGGCCCCCAACTGGGGCACTAACGGCCCGTGCGAGGATAACGGGGCCGAGGACTACAAGGCGAATCTGAAACCCTCGATCGTCGCCGCCGGAATCAGCTCGATCTGGAACTCGCATGCCGATGGCAACTGCTGGTGGAAACTCTACGAGCAGCCGGGCCAAGTCGGCCACTTGCGAACCTGCAAATGGACGTATCTGTGGATGAGAAACTCGTACCACCCCGACTGCGAATACGTAGGCGACGCTGCGAACGACAAGACCAAGTCGGCGGGTTTGTGGTAATGACCACAACGCCGGGACGGTGGAGGAACGGCTTTGCCGTCCCGGTGCGACGCCTAGGGGTCGTGGCCTTGGTCGCGGGCTTGGTGGCCTTGGAGTTGCTCGCCGGCTGCAATACTAGTACCCATGAAACGCCGGTGAATCTGGAGCCCCAGGACAAGCGGGTTCCGTCGACATGGCACAACCTGACCTCCAACCAGACTATCCCCGTGGAACACACGCCTTGCACCAACGTATGCACTACCAGCGAGTACAGCGAACAGATCGCACCAGATGGAACAGCCATCACGGCCCTACGCGTCCGACTCACTTGGACAGGCGATCCGCCCTGCGGGGAACTGATGGTCGCTGTTTCCGAGATTGAGAGCGATAGTCGTGGAAGGAATGTTGCAACCTACCGCGGATCGCAGCCCCTGGTCTTCGAATTATCGAACATCACGCTATTGGAGGAAGAGAAAGGGATTGCAACGCGAGTGAGGATCATGACCGGACATGCTTCCTGGTCCTCCACGCCCGTTACGGCGCTCGAGGTCAGCTACACGTTGGAGTCGGCGGCGCTAGTTCACCCGTTGCAGGCCGAGGATTATTCCGCGGCGAACCGCACGGCCAATGGCCCGGACCAGGGAACCATGCGATGCTAGCCGAACAAAGTATCCCGAATGCGCTGAGCGGATTCGGCCTCCCCGCCCGGCCCCTGTTGGCCATCGTGATGGTCGCGGGCTTGCTGGCCTTGGAGTTGCTGGCCGGTTGTAGTTCAACGCCCCCGACCCAGGAGGCACCAAGCGTTCCACGCCGTTCGGTTCCCTCGGCGTGGCAGAACCAGACGGCCAGCCAAACCATTGCCGTGGACCATTTTCCCTGCATCAGTACATGCGCCACCTCGGGTTATAGTCACAAGATCGTCGCCGATGGAAAGGCCATCACAGTCCTCCGAGTCCGTCTCACCTGGACGGGCAATCCACCCTGCGACGAAATGATGGTCGATGTCAACGAGATCGGAGGCCCCGACGGCGGAAGGAGGGTGGCCGTCTATCACGGGAAGCAGCCCCTGGTCTTTGAGCTATCCAACATGACGCTATTGGAAGAATCGGGCCGCGCGGTGACGCGATTGGGGGTTTCGGCCGGACACGCTTCTTGGTCGTCCAAGCCGGTGATCGCGCTGGAGGTCAACTATACCGTAGAGTGGGCCGCACTGATCCACCCGGTACAGGCCGAGGACTACTCGGCGGCGAACCGCACGGCCACGGGTCCAAACCAGGGAATCATGCGGTGTTAGGCGCGAGGTCGTGTGTTTGGTACGGGCCAAATGGACGGGTGGCCGGAGGATGAGCCCCCGCCGCCCCGACTGCGAGTACGTAGGCGACGCTGCGAACGACAAGACCAAGTCGGCGGGTTTGTGGTGACGTCCCCAACGCCGGGTCGGCCGGGCCGGGGTCCCGCCGCCCCGGCCAGACGCCCGCTGACACTGTTGCTCGTCGCCGGTCTGTTGGGGCTGATGGTGCTCGCCGGGTGCAGCTCAACCAGCCCAACCCGAGATGGTTCCGCGAATCCCGACCGGTCCATCCCATCAAGCTGGCACAATTTCACGGCCACCCGCACCATCGATGTGGACCATGCGCCCTGCACGGACGTGTGTATCACTTCATTCTATAGTGAAACCATTGCCCCGCTGGATACGGCGACGACCACCATCCGGGTCCGTCTCACATGGTCGGGCGACCCGCCCTGCGGGGAACTAATGGTCCGGGTCGGCGAGATCAAGGAGAGCGTAGGGCCGACGGTTGCCCTCTACCGTGGAAAGCCGCCGCTTGTTTTTGAGCTCTCCAACATCACCCTGATCGAAGCCACCGAGCCCCGCACCGGCACGCGTTTGCACGTATCGGCCGGACACGCGTCTTGGTCGTCGACGCCCGTCACGGCGCTCAACGTCACGTACACGTTGGAGTCGGCGGCGCTCGTGCACCCGCTTCAGGACGAAGATTGGACGGCCGAGAACCGCACGGCGCGGGGACCGGACCAAGGCCTCGTCCGTTGCTAGGCGCGTGCATCAAGCGTTGGGCGAAAACCGCTCTTTGCCGGCGGCCAGTCATGTACGGTTTGATAGTTGCCCAAGCCGTGCTTTTCCATGGCACGGCCCCCGCCCCGGACTCAATCCTGAAATAGAGGATGGAGGTCGGGGCAGACTGGCCATCCCCGACCGGCGACCCCCCCTTGTCTGAGCCGCTCATCCCATCGCCACCGTCTGGACCCAACCTCCGAGAGTTTCTCAAGACGTTCCGGCCGGGCTTCAAGCCCGCCTGGGTCGACGCGATGCGTGGCTACGGCGGCGGCGCGCTCTACCGCGACCTCATGGCGGGCCTGGTGGTCGGCGTCGTCGCGCTCCCGCTCGGCATCGCCTTCGCCATCGCGAGCGGCGCCGACCCCCGCGCCGGCCTCATCACGGCCGCGCTGGCCGGCATGCTCGTGGCCATCTTCGGCGGTAGCCGTGTCCAGATCGCCGGCCCCACCGGAGCCTTCGTCGTCATCCTGTACCACATCACCCAGGGCTACGGCCTCGAGAAACTCTTCGTCGCGACCCTCATGGCCGGCGTCCTCCTCTTCCTCTTCGGCCTGTTCGGCCTTGGGACCCTCATCAAGTTCATCCCCTACCCCGTGACCACGGGCTTCACGGCCGGCATCGCCGTCATCATCTTCCTCGGCCAGGTGCCACATCTGCTGGGCCTGCGCCTCAACGAGATTGACGTTTCGGTCCCGGCGGAAGCCATCGGCAAGGTCGAGGTCATCGCCGAACACGTGGGGCGCGTGAGCCCCTGGGCCTTCGGCATCGCCCTGGGCGCCATCGTCATCATCCAAATGATGAAGCGCTTCGTCCCGCAGATCCCGGGACCCGCCGTCGCCCTCCTCGCGTTGAGCGCCCTGCCGCTCGTCCTGCAGGCCGCCGATGTCCAGACCGTCGGCGACCTCTACACGATCCCCCAGGGACCTCCCGAGTTCCAGACGCTCGACCTGTCACCGGCGACCCTCAAGGAGATGTTCCCGGCCGCCCTCACCATCGCCCTCTTGGGCGCCATCGAGAGCCTCCTTTCGGCCGTCGTCGCCGACGGCATGGCCGGCACCAAACACGACAGCAACCAAGAACTCATGGGCCAAGGCATCGCCAACGCCGTCATCCCCTTCTTCGGCGGCATCGCCGCCACCGGCGCCATCGCCCGCACCGCCACCAACGTCCAAGTCGGCGGCCGCACGCCGGTCGCCGCCCTCACCCACGGCGGGATCGTGCTGGCCGTGCTCGTCGTCGCCGCCCCCTACGCGGCCTATGTCCCCATGGCGGTGCTCGCCGGAATCCTGGCCGTCGTCGCCTGGAACATGAGCGAGCGCCACCGGTTCGCCGCGCTCCTGCGCATGCCGATCGCCGACGCCGGCGTCATGCTCGCCACGTTCATCCTCACCATCATCGTCGACCTCACCGTGGCCGTCGAGGTCGGTATGGTGCTCGCCGCCGCCCTCTTCCTCGGCCGCATGTCGGGCCTCTCCAAAGTGAACGTGGTAAGCCCCGAGAGCGACCCCCGCTACCACCAGCACAGCCTCGAAGGCAAGGAGATCCCCTCCGGCGTCCGCGTCTACAGCGTCGACGGGCCCTTCTTCTTCGGCGCGGCCGAGCAGTTCGAGGAGTTGATTGGTCGCATCGGGCGCGAGCCCAAGATCGTCATCTTCCGCATGCGGCACGTCCCCTACATGGACGCCACGGCCCTCAACGCGCTGCAGATCGCCGTGAAGCATCTCCAGAAGAGCCACGTCACCGTGATTCTCTCCGCCATCCAGATCCAACCCCTCGAGATGATGATGCGCAGCGGCTTCACGAAGGTCGTGGGCGACGCCAACATCCAACCCAACATCGACATGGCCCTCGCCCGGGCCAGGAGCCTCCTCGGACCCACACCCGCGGCAGCGCAAGTCGTGGGCCGCCAACCCGAGCCCGTGCTTTCGCCGCGGGCCGGACCGTGGTCCCCCCGGTAAGGGAACCATCAAGAGCCCCACCCGTATCCCGCCGGCATGGACCTCTTCACGAAGTTCTGGGGAAGGCTCCGCCCCGAGACCGTGTACGCTCACTGCGACATCCCCTGCGGCATCTACGACCCCCACGCCGCCCAGGTGGCGGCCCACACCGTCGTGCGGATGGTGGACCTCATCCACGACCTGCCGAACAAGAAGGACGCCGACGAGACCACCAAGGCCCAACTTCTTTCACGCTACTCGACGACCAAGGAACAACACGCCGAGATCGTCAAACACGAGATCCGAATCCTGTGGGGCGACTACTTCAAGCCCGAGCACGCGCAGGCCTACCCGGACCTCAACGGCACCATCTGGTCGACGCTCAAGGCCGCCTCCAAGGCGCGCCAGACCGTGGACAAGAAGGCGGCGGAGGACCTGTTGGCCAGCGTGAACAAGATCGCCGAGATCTTCTGGAAGACGAAAGGCATCGAGACGGGGACGGTCAAGGCCCCCTACCCCACAGAGAAACCGCTCGTGGTTCCCCGACTCAAGTGAGGACGGGCCCGATGGTCCTCCGCCTCGCCGTCGTCCGTGGAACGAGCATGGAGCCCACGCTGCGCGACGGCGACACCGTCGTCGTCGACACGTTGAGCTACCGGTTGCGTTCGCCCCGATGCGGCGAGGTCATCCTTGTTGAGCATCCCCGGCACGCCTTCCGGCTGGTGAAGCGAATCGTGGCAGCCCCGGGCGAGGAGCACGGCGCGGAGGCCCTGACGGCGGACGAGTACGCCGTGGAGGGCGACAACCCGGCATCCTCCACGGACAGTCGAAGCCTGGGGCCCGTCCATCGGGGCGCCATCCGTGGACGCGTCCTGCTGGCGGGTCGCCCGTGGCGACGCGTCCACTGAGCGGGCGGCTGCGAGCGACCGAAGTTCGAGGCCGCCGCGCCTGACCCTTAATACGACGAAGCCGTGGGTCCCGCCCACGGGGACCGGGGCCCGTCCTCATGTTGGACGAGGCCCAGAGAAAGGCCAAATAGTCCCTGGGAGAGGCGTCGTCTCGTGGGTTGCGGCGTTCTCCCGCGGTGCGAACCTCTTGTCGTCATCATTCTCGCAACGTTTCTGCTACTCTTGGTG
>CAYVGY010000023.1:5559-26214 GCA_964451065.1 uncultured Halobacteriales archaeon | reverse complement strand
CTCGTACACGAGGGGATAGTACGTCAGCGTGTCGATGGCTTCATCCACGTCGTTCATCGACTCGGTCCGGTTCTTGCCGTTCTCGAGCGTCATCCACGCGGCGAACTCGTACTTGGCTTCCCGGAGCAAGTCGCCCGCCTTGCGGACTAACTTGATTCGCTCCGCGTAGTCCTTGCGCGACCACGCGGGGAAGGCCTCGACGGCGGCCTCGATGGCCCGTTCCGTCTCGCCCTTCGTTGAGAGGGGGAACTGACCAAGAATTTCCTCGGTGTTGGCGGGGTTGGTGTCGGGGAACGTGCTGCCGCCCTTGCCGCGCACGCGCTGACCCGCGATGACGTTGGCGTAGGTCTTGCCGAGTTCCTTGCGCGCCTTGGCGATGGCAGCCTCGTACTTGCGGTCGAACTCATCGAGCTTGCCAGCCTGTTTGAGTTTCCAGATGGTGTTCTCGTTCTGGTACGCGGCAGCCAGCGTGGACGCTTGTGGAGGAGCCATGGGGCGCTCCACCAAACGAGGGGGGCTTGGGCCTTAAGTTTTCGGTCGCTCCCGCGCGACGCGACGCGCGCAGCGAGCGTCTCTCTGTGGTTCACGCCTTCCGTCGGCGGGCCACCATGGAGATGGTGGCCGCAACGGCTGCCCCCAGACCCAGGAGGCCGAGTCCGGGCGTGTCGGCGGACTTCTCTTCGCCGCTGTCCTGGGAGGGCGGAGCGACGCCGACGGGAGGTGGCGGGGCCACGTAGTCGGAGAGGTCGGGGACGCCGTTGCGAACCGTGAACGTCCATTCCTGCGTGAGTTCGTACGTGTGTTGGCGGTTGTGCGCGACGCCGGTGGCCACGTAGTCGCCGTCGGCCAGGGGCACCTTGCGGTAGTCGATGCCCCACGTCTGGTTGGCGGGCACGAAGTGGAGGTCGTGGTTCGTGCCCCAATCGCGCAGGTAGTTGAACGTCACGATCTTGGGATCGACCTTTCCTTGCGGTCCCATGACCTCGAGCTGGATCGAGTCGGGGTTGAGGTCGTAGCTGCCGACGTCGGCCACGAGCGTCCAGCGGAAGTAGAGTTTCTCGTTGAGGACGTTCATCCACGAGTAGACGGTCCGCATGGGCTCCTCGACGGGGATGACGAGGCGCGGAAGGAAGGCGTGACCGGTGCGGACGCGCCAATCGGCTTGCGTGGCCTCGTACTCCCAGTTCTCCCCGCGCAGCTGGTACGGGATGATGGTGACGACATAGCCGCCCTTGAGCTCGTCGTGGATGTAGGGGATGATCTTGTTCTGGACCGCGAGCTCGAGCTTGTACTCGAAGACGTTCTCGTCCTCGTTGGGCAGCGAGACGACGTGCACGCGGGACCCGGGGTCGTCGGTGTCGCCCTGGGCGATCACGGTGCTCTTGCTGTTGAAGGAGTGCCGTCCCGTTTCTACTTGGGCAAAGAGGCCCAGCCCGGGGAGGACGCCGGCCTCCACGTTGTTGAGGTCGCGCGCACTCTGGCCTGGAACGGCATGGGCGCTCACGTAGAAGAAAAGCGTGAGCTTTTCCCCCGCGATCTTCACTTCGTCGGCCAAACCATGTTCGGTGTGTTCGGGGATGGCGCGGCCGTCTTCCAAGTACCGGACCTCGCCCGGGGTGGACCACCAGACGAAGCGTTCGGCGCGGAACTGAACGACCTTGCCTGGCAAGAAAACGGAGGGCGAAACGCTTCCCCTGTTCTGGTCGAACGCATTATCGGCAGGCTCGACCGTGTTGAGGGGCGCCCGTTGGATCCCGTCGAAGTGGGGGTAGAGGATGACGTTCACGGGCTCCTTGCCATGCTTGAGGCCCGCGCCTTCGTTGGCGTCTTGGGGCGTGCACCATTCCTGGCACCTGTTCACGCCGCCGGCCGGGCTCTCTGCGCCCGCGGCCGGGACAATCAGGACGACCATGAGGAGGAGGGGGGCCCAGGAAGCTTTCATGCCGCTCGCCGATTCCTCTCGGCCGCGTCGAGAGTATTAAAGGAAGTTGGGCGGGAGCCACAAGCAGATCGTTAAAACTCGCCCGCGAGGCGTGGTTCTCGCGCGTGCATGCGTTCGCGCCGGTGGTAGGCGACGGTCATGCCCAGGAGGGCGCCTACAAAGAGCCAGAAGCCGGCGAGGATGGGACCACCGAAGACGATGAGCACGGCCCGGCGGAGCGGGTCCGTCTGTGGGGCTCCGAACCATAGAAACGTGGAGGCGGCGAGACTGCCTCCCAGGAAAAGGCCGCCGCCGAAGCGCCACGTGTGCTGGCGGTCCGGGTACAGGTAGGCGGCGACGACGCCGACGAAAAAGGCGGGCGCCATGAGGGGAACGAGGACCGGCAGGAGCAGGTGGGCGCGGCCTTGGTCAAGGACCGTCGGGAGGGCGCCCCAGAGGAGCGCCGGCAAGAGCACTAAGACGGGCAAAGCATAGCCGACGACGAGTCCGTGGGCGACCGGCGAGGAACGGTTCATGGGCCAGGCCCCCGCGTCGTGGGCGTGGCGGGGCTCGGCGCGGTCTTGGCGGCGGCCGCGCCGGGGACGCGAGGCTTGGGCCTGTTCGCGTCCTGCCAAGCCTTCTCGCGCGCGTCGTCCTCGAAGACGAGTTGGTTCTCGTAGAACCAGAACGGGTGGTGTTCGAAGGTGTCGGCGGCGACGCGGTAGGCGAGGATGGAGGCGGGGTCGACCCGGAGCACCTTGCCGGTCTTGGGGAGCGAATTGAAGAGGCCCTCATCGTAGCTGGGGAAGAGGTCTTGGTGGATGCGGACACGGTCGCCGACCTGGAACTTCGTGCCCATGGGCGGGCCGGCTTAACGGTGGACGTTCTTAGCCTTTTCCGGGTCTATGACCGTAAACGGTGAACACGGGCTGTCGAGCACGGCTTCGCGGTCGTTGCCGTGTCCGCTCCGGCCCCGTTTTGTGCCTTGAGGCCCGGGCTAGTGGAAGGCGCAGGGGAGGCGTTGGCGCGTTGTAGGAACGCGACCGGTACGTGGGTCGGCGTCGTTTCCGGCCAGGTCCCGTGCGCCTGCGCCCACTCAACCGGGGGGACGCAACCTTGCGCGGGGCGATGCATCGCGCGGTCTTGAAGCGGTGTAGATACGGCGACAACCCAGCCGAGATCGCCCAGGATCAGGACGCGTTCGACGACGCTCAAGAGTTGCGGATCGCGGTGCACGTCGCCGACGCCCAACGCAAGAAGCACGAGAAGAAACGCGGCGATGGCGAAGACGAAGGCGGCGGTGGCGTTGATGGGGGCTCGATGAACCCGCCAGCGGTTGTCCCGGCGGAACGCGAACTGGTACGCCAGGATGGCGCCGGAGAGCGACAGGAAGGCGACGGCGGTGAGGGTGTTGTGGACGGCGCCGACCTGCGTTAGCGCGGTTCCCTTGGCATCGGCGGGGAAGAGGGCCATGGCGGACAGGCAGAGCCCGGCGTTGGCCATGGCGGCTGCGGCCCAGGTCCGCGCTGGGCCTCCGCTTAGCGTCCAGGTGAGGCCGGCGGACATGGCGACGAGCATGAGGCCGTGGATGAGGAACGTGGCCGACAGGAGTTGGCCGAACTCGCCGCGGGCCAATTCGCTCACGTAGATGTCGGCGGTGTCGTTCTCGAGCTGGAGGAAATGCAGCAGCGTGACGACCGTGAAGAAGCAGGCCGCGCCGACGACGCCGGCGTAACCGGCCCATCGTGCAACCGTCCTCCTGAGGTCCGGCGCCCGCACTACCGGCGGTTCTCGTCAGCGCCGATATTAGAATTCTTGGAATTCGCCCGAGGGTAGCAGCAGATGCGCTTGTGACGGAAGGCATTTACTCGCTTCTTCGGGGCCGTGGCGTCCCGGCCCTCGGGGGCGTCTGGTGCCAAATCTCGACGAGGTAATTGTCGGGATCGCGAAAAAACACGTAGGGCTCTCCGGGCTGGAACTCGCCGCGCTCCACGATGGTGCCGCCGGCTTTCTTGATCACGGCCTCGGCCCGGCGGATGGCTGCAGGGTCGACGAGCACGAATCCGAAATGTTGGACGCCGCCTTTGCGCCCGGCCTGCGCGGGTGCCTTCTCGAATACCAGGTAATCGTGCCGGCCGGGGCCGTGCGCCTCGATGGAGTCGGCTCCCCGCCATGATTCTTCGACACCGAAAACCTCCCGATAGAACCGAAAGGCTCGTTCTGGGTCCCGAACAGCAAGGGCCAGGTGATTCAAGCCACGGGTTGCAACGGGCATGACGGGCGGCCAACGAGGCCGGGGTTGAAGACGGCATCGGCGAGCGCGCGGCCCCGATAGCCTTTACCGGTCCGCGCCATTGCCTGCCCGTGCGCAGGCCCCCAGCGATCCTTTTCCTGGCGTTGGGAGCCCTGGCCGCCGGATGTTTTGGCTCCGACGGGGCCGACGATGACGACGACGTTCCGTCGCCACCGCCTCGCCTGGCCGGCATCGGCCTCCGCTGTCCTCCGGGGGCGACGACGGAATTGGTCGCGGGGATTTGCGTCGGGACGCTCCAACGCTCCACCGAGTCACTTCAGGAGCCGTTCGTTGCCCACCATCCCTTTCGAAACGACGTCGTGGCCATAGGGGTTAACGGCGGCGAGAGCACGTCTTCAGGCTCCTCTGATGGGGAGCCCGCGGCCGCGCCCATCCGTCTGCACGTTTACGTAACGGAGGACGGAGGCGCCACTTGGAGACTCTCGCGTCTTCCGGACATCGACGCGCCACACGATCTCCTTCCCACAGGGATTTCCTTTGCCAGCGACCCGACGCTTGGCTTCGACGCCGAGGGACGCCTGCACGTGGCCGGCATGTACTCGCGGGACATCACGACACGCGGATACGAGGTGTTCCACGCCAGCTCGGACGACCTGGGTCGGACCTGGAACACGCCCACCGTGCTCACCACCGATGAGAATAACGACCGTCCCTGGCAGACCGTCGCCGAGGCGGGACTTTTCCTGGCTTGGCACAACTTCGACGCATCCAGCGGCGCGGTGGTGGAATTGGCCCCGACGGTCGCCCGCAGCACGGACCGCGGCGTCACCTGGTCGCTCATCCCGCCAAGCGGTCTTCCTCCCGCGTGTCGCGGCGCGGTCCCGCCCATGGCCGTGTTGAACGCGTCCGCGTACCTTGCCTGCGCGCACTTCGACGGCCCGGAATTTTCGGGCGTCGACATCCTACGGCTGGGCGCCGCGTCTGCGAGTTTCGAGGTCGTGGCTAGCCTGCCTCGCACATACCTGGGTCCGCGGTTCCTCGTCGCCACGGCCAGCGCAACCCTCCTCTTCGTGGGTGGAAACGATGCGAACCTGGTCGCCGCCACAAGCGAGGACGAGGGGGCCACCTGGACGCCCGCCGACGACCTCCGCAAAGCCCTCTCGGTGGAGGATGGCTGGCAAAACTTCATCCCAGCCATGGCGGCCCCTGATTCCTGGGGTGGCGTCCACCTGCTCGTGCGGGACCTGAACGCGGGGACGTGCAGCGAGGACGTGCCCACGTTCCGGGACTGCACGAAGGCTCCCATCGCCTATGTTGTCCTACGCGAACGGGACCTGGCTGTGCTCCACCAAATCGTCCTCACGCCCGCCGACCCTACCCAGCCCGCCCGCGAACCGCCCACGTTGGCCCGGGCTTGGGCCGACGACTACTTGGGGACTAGTTTCGCGCGGGAACAAGGGATGATCGTCTGGACCCGCGACCGCGGACTCGATTTCACGGTCGTCCTACCGGTGTTCGAACCCATCGAGGCCAAGCCCAACTAACCACGCGCAGGATGATTTCGACATATTGAGGTAGGCGGGAACAATCCCTTCATGGGGATTGGATGCCTACCACTTTCGTGGCGAAGCTGAGCCGGGACGAATTGGAACGCCGACGCCTGGAGGCGGGCACCGACCTCCAGCGCGGGACGCGTCAAGCCGACGTGGCTCGGAAGTACGGGGTCCCATGGCGGACGGTCCACCGTTGGAAGACCGTGTTGGACGCCAAGGGTCTCGAGGGGCTTCGCCGGACGAAGGCGCCCGGCAAGCCCAGCTACCTCACGCCCGACCAGTGGAAGCAGCTCGCCCGCATGTTGCAACAAGGCCCGACCGCCCACGGATACAAGACCGACCTCTGGACGAGTCCCCGCGTGCAGCGGCTGATCCGGGAAACGTTCGGCGTCCGGTTCAACCCCAACTACGTGCGCGAGGCGCTCAAGCAGCGCCTCGGGTTCACCCGCCAACGCCCCCGGCGGATCGCCCGCGAACGCGACGATGAGAAACGCCAGGAATGGCTCGACACGACGTGGGTGGAACTAAGAAAAGGGCGCAAGACGGGCTCTGGACGCTGATCTTCATCGACGAGGCGGGCTTCGCCCCCACGCCCGTCGTCAAGGCCACGTGGGCCCCCCGCGGACAACGACCCATCCTCCTGCACAAGCAAGGCAAGTGGGACAAGGTGAGCGCCATCAGCGGCGTCACCAGCCGCCGCCGACTCTACTTCCGACTCAAGGTCGACGACTCGATCAACGCCCAGGACGTCCGGGAATTCGCGCGACTCCTGCTTCGCCACATCCGCGGACGCATCGTCCTCGTGTGGGACAACGCGAAACAACACCACGCCAAGATCGTGACCGCGATGGCCGAGAGGTTTCGCCGCCTGCGGATCGAGTTCCTGCCCGGCTACTCGCCCGACTTCAACCCCGACGAAGGCGTCTGGGACCAAGCCAAAGTCGTCGAGCTGGCCAACTACGCGCCCAAGGACACGAAGGAACTCGTCGCGACCGCACGACGCGTCCTACGAAACATCAAACGACGGCCGAACAAGATCGCCCAATTCTGGAAACAGAGCCACCTCCCGCTGCGTGGACTTGAGACCTGTCTCAATCTACCTGCGGGTGGTTAGCCGGGGGCGAGCCAATTAGGCACGAGGTTCATCCCGTTCCCGCCTGCCAAGAGGTAGATCGCATAGACGATGCTGAGGACGCTGAAGCCGAGCGTGGCAGCGTCGGGGACCCAGGAGGGGGTGCCCGCGCGTGTGGCCGCGTGAACGACGGCGGCGTAAAGAACCATGCCCGCCACGACGCCGAGGCTGAACACGGCGACGCCCGCCAGGACCTGCCACCAGGCGCTCGCTCCGAGGCCGATGAGCAGGACGGCCAGGAGTTCGTCGTTGCTGGCTAGGCCATGGATGACCCCGATGCCGGCCATGGCGCCATGCTCGTGGTGTGACTGGACGTGGAAGTGGATGTGGCGATGCTGGCTCTCCTCGGCGCCGTGCGCGTGCCGGTGGAAGTGGAGCCGGCGCAAGGCCCCCGCAAGGCCCAGGAGACCGATGAGGATGAGCATGAAGGGGACGAGAATCTCGAGGTGGCCTACAATCCGGGGCGCCAGCGTGTCCGCGAAGTAGAACAGGAGGGCGGAGACGGCGGCGGCGGTGAGCATGTGGCCCGCGGCCCAGGACGTCGCGAGACGCAGGCTGGTTTCAAGGCTCGCCTGTCGCGTGAGGATGTTGGAGACGGCGACCACGTGGTCGACGTCGAACGCATGCTTGAAGCCGAGCACGAAGGCTAGTGCGGCGAAGAGTCCGAAGTCGAAGCCCACCGCCTTGTCCATCCGACGCGACGGTTATCAAGCTTTGGAAACCCTGGGCTCACGCTGGGCCTCGGGCGACCCGCGAAGGACGGGGGGCCCGCATATGCCCTTGAGCGGAAACTCGGTGAAGCAGCATCGCCACGTGAAGTGCTCGCATTTTTGCCACCAAGGCGGCGGGGACATGATGACGCAATCGCCCCGCTCCGTGTGGGCCCAGCACCAATCTCCTTCCCAGTCCTGTTCTTGGCAAAACAAATCGACGGTGCCTTCGCAGGGGCCGTTGGGCGCCGCAACGGCCGAGGGCGTCCAGGAGACAATAACGACGCCGAACGCCGGAATGAGGAGCGCCCGAAATCGTCTCATGCTTCGTCACGGCGCGCGCCGCGCAGGCCAATAACCGTTGTGGAGCATCCGCTGGAGTGACCGGGGCCGGATTTTCCGCTCAACTACAGGGCGGCGGGCGTCGGCGCTGCAAGGAGGGGCGAGATGCTGGGCGCCGCGGCCGGCGTGGAGGCGGGGCCGGCGAAGTGCAGGCGGACCGTTCGTCCGTCGCGGACCTTTTGGATCATGCCGGCGCGTTCGAGCTTGCTGACGTGGAACGCGGCGAGCGGGCTGGAGATGCCGAGGCCTTCCGCGAGTTCCTTGAGGCTCGTGCGGGGGTTCGCCTGGATGAAGCCGGCGACCTCGGTGAGCGTGTCGCCCTTGAGGAAGCTGGCGGCCTTCATCTCGTGCTCGTTGAGGCCGCTGCCGTTGATGAAGTAGCACTTGTGGCGGCCGATTTCTTTGAACAGGATCAGACGTTCGCTGCGCAGCTTGCGCAGGTGGTGCATGGTGCTGCCCCAAGGCATGTCGAGTCCGCGGGCGATCTCGCCGAGGCGGACGCCGGGACTGTGGCGAATCATCTCGAAGATGCGGGCGCGGCTGCCGTGGTCGAGGAGTTCGTCTTTTGCGATACGGCTGAAGCCGGGGACGAGGGCAAGCCAGGGCGCGACCTTTCGGGCGAGCCACCAGAGGCCGAGTTGGCTTCCGGCGGCGGCGACGGCGGTCCCACCGGCCGCGATGCCCGCGTAGGCGGGGACGGGCATTTGGGCGGGCTTGTATCCGATGATCCATTCGGCGAGGGGACGCAGCGCATTGAGGAAGGCGGCTCCGATGGCGCCGGCCGCGGCACCGAGGAAAGCGGCGGCTTGGCCCGCAGCGTCGCCGATGGCGCCTGCGGCGTTGCCGAGCATGGCGCCTACCTGGGCCAGGAGCCCGGGCTTCTCGGGGGCTTCGTCGGGGGCCGCGGCGACGACATCGCCTAGGGCGCCTCCCAACGGGTCGGCGGGCGGGTTTTCGGCGCACTTTGGAGCGTCGACTTGGCAGTCGAGGTCCCCAAGACCGGGGCCCTCGTTGGCGAGCGCTGGGGGAAGGAGGATGACCCCCAGGGCTGCGACAAGGATGGTTACCCGCCGGCCTTGCACAAACCTCTCAAGTCGGCCTGACGGTATTTACCGTTTGTGGAGCCCACATTTAATCAAATGGGGCCGTGTTTTCCGTCATTTCAGCGGAGAACGGACCCGGAAATGTCAGGATTGCCGACGATTGGTTGGCGGGGGTGGGCGTCTCGCCGGGTCCTCCGAGAGGGTTTGAATACTGGAGACGAGGGCCCAGGCCCAGGCTGCGGGAGCGATGGCGAGGCCCACCAGGAACATGATGGTGGCAAGCCCGAGGAGAAAAAGCGCCAGCTGGAAGGACCCCTCCAGGGTCCGGCGGGCGTAGATGGTTCCGAGGCCGGGGACCAGGAGGTTGATGACCAGGGCGGTCGCGAGTCGGGCCCGCGTTGGGACCGGGGCAAGGGAGGCCGGGGGGAGTGCAAGTTGGACGGCGCCCTCGGGCGGGAGGCTGGGGGGGACACCGGCGGAAGAGGCCGGGGAAAGGAGCCTTGGGTCGGGATCGAAAGGCGGCGGCTCCGGGGCGATGGCGGGTCGTTGGGGCCCGCCGCCCGGCTTGGCGTTGATCCGGGGCGGCGGACTGCTGCGCGGCGGGGGGACCCGGGCCGAGAAGCCGCAGGCGGGGCAAGCGGCGTAGGACCCGGGCTCGGCTTGGATCCGCGTCGAACATTGCGGACACTCGAGGTCCATGTGGTCGAGTTCCGGGACCTCGCGGTCAGACTAAGACGTTTCGAGTAGGGTGATAGAAGAGAAGTGCAAGAGGGGAGGAGACATCGTGGGCACGACGGCGGTACGAGGCGGCCCTACCGGACCATCTTGGCCATGCCCATGATTTCCTTCTCGGTCATCTTCATCTCAGGGTGGACGACCTTCATGTGGGCCTGGCATTCCTGGACGAGGGCCTGTTGGCTGTGGTCGCGCACCGTGAACCCACACGTCGGTTCGCAATTGACTTCCCAAAGCTGCTTGGTGGTCTTGGTCCCCTTCGTGGTTGTCGTGGTGGGTGTGGGCATTATGAGCACCGACGGAGGGAGTCCACCACGGCCATATCAAGGCGCATGTTGCGGTGATTGCGTAACTTCTCAATGGGGAAGCCGAACAGCGTCGCAGCCTGTCCAAAGTTGGGCCGTGGCGGGTCAGCCGCGTGCGCGAGGTTTGGCTTCAACGAGGACGTGGGTGCGCACCGCTGGTTGCGTGCGGACGGGGCGGAACTTGTAGCCGTAGTAGATGACGCCGGCCCGGCCGTCCTCGCGGATGCGTCGGAAGCAGGCCTCGACGGCGATGCCGGGTTGGACGCTCTCGGGGTCGACGTCCACGACTTGTGTCATGACGCGCGCGCCCTCTTCGAGTTCGACGAGGGCCATCACGTAGGGGACCTGGTGCTCGAAGCCGTCGGCGGGTTGCCGTACGACGGTCCATGTGAGGATTTTTCCGCGGCCCGAGAGTTGGCGTGGGCGGAGACGCCCCAGCGTCTCGCGGCGGCACTTGGGGCACACGGGGCGCGGGGGGAAGTGGACGGTTTGGCAGCCGGGGCACTCGGTGCCGACGAGGCGGTAGCGTTGGGGTTGTTCGCGCCAGAACCGGGGAACCGTCACGTCAGACCGCCTCCAGGATGTGTACGACCGATATTACGCCGGTCCCTCCCGTGTTGAGGGCGAGGCCACGCTGCGCGTCCTTGACCTGCCGGGGACCGGCCGCCCCGCGCAGCTGCACGACGAGTTCGGCGGCCTGCGCGATGCCGGTGGCGCCGATGGGGTGGCCGCGGGCCTTGAGGCCGCCCGAAGGATTGACCGGAAGTTCGCCCTCCAGGCGGGTCGCGCCGGATTCGGTCAGTTCGCCGCCCTTGCCTTTCTTGCACAGGCCGAGGTCCTCGAGCGCGAGGATCTCGTTGATCGTGTACGAGTCGTGGACCTCGAGGAGATCGATGTCCTTGGGGCGCAGATTGGCGCGTTTGAAGGCGCGCTCGGCCGCGAACGTCGTCGCGGCGAAGCCGGTGATGCCTTCGCGGGCACTGAGGCTCACGTAGTCGCTGCCTTGGGCGCTCGCGAGAATGCGGACAGGATGATTGGTGTAACTCTCGGCTTGGTCGAGGGAGGCGAGGATGACCGCCGCGGCGCCGTCGCTCGAGGGGGCGACGTCGTAGACGCGCAGGGGGTCCGCGACGAGGGGAGACTGCAGGACGCCCTCCAGGTCGACCTCGCGTTGGAAGTGAGCGTTGGGGTTGAGGGCGCCGTGGCGATGGTTCTTGATGGCGACTTGGGCCAGCTGGTCGCGGGTGGTGCCGTACTTGTGCATGTGCCGGCGGGCGATGAGGGCGTGGAGGGCCGGGTCGGTGGCGCCGAGGAAGGCTTCCCATTCCTGGTCGCTGGCCGCGCCGAGGATGCGCGTGACTTCGCGCTCGGGGACGTCGGTCATCTTCTCGACGCCGCCCGCGATGACCACGTCGGCCTGCCCGGAGGCGATGGCGAGGTACGCTTGGCGCAACGCGAGGCCTCCGGAGGCTCCGGCTCCCTCGACTCGCGTCGTGGGGATGTGCGTGTCGGAGAGGCCCGCGGAGTCGAGGACGAGAGGCGCCACGAGTTCCTGGTTCACGAACTGCCCGCTCGACATGGATCCGAGGTAGAGTTCGTCGATCTCCTCGCCCGTGACTCTGCAGTCGGTGAGGGCGGCCAGGCCGGCTTCGCTGATGAGGTTGCGGAAACTCGATTCCCAACGCTCGCCGAAGCGCGTCACGCCGGCGCCGACGATGGCCACGGACCGCATTAGTCGGCCCCCGGTCGTCGCGTGAGGCGAATCCAACTGAACCCGGTGGCGGCCAGGCCGAAGACGACGAGTCCGCCGAAGGCGGCGAGTTGGAGGCCGGGCATGAGGGGCGAGAGGGAGAAGCCGATGATGGTGAGGGCGAGGGCGACGATGCCGATGCGGGCCAGGCGCGTCCCGCCGCGTGGGGGAGGAGCATGGCCCATCTAGGCGGCCCCCCGGTCGGCCAGCAAGATCTTTCCACGATACTTCGCGTACGTCGCGTAGTCGACCGGGACCGTGTCCAATATCTCTTCGCGAAGGCGGGGAATCGTGGCGGTCCTCAGCTTGGTGATCCGCTTGGTGACGGTGAGGTCGAACGCGTCGCTGCCCGCGCCGGACCCGTAGCCGCACACGAAGACCCGTGCACCCGGTTTGGCTTCCTCGAGGACGTTCACGAGGCCGAGCATGACGGCGGCGCTGTAGGTGTTGCCGATGGTGGGCGCCAGGAGGCCGCTCTCCGTCTGCTCATCCTTGAAGCCGAGCTGTTTGGCCACGGTGCGTGGGAACTTGCCGTTGGGTTGGTGGAAGACGGCGTAGTCGTAGTCCGCGGGCTCCGTGCCGGCCTTGGCCATGAGGCGCTCCCCGCACGCGGTCACGTGCTTGAAGAAGGCGGGGGTTCCGGTGAAGCGTTCGCCATGGCTAGGATACCGTTGGCCTTCGCGGCGCCAAAAGTCGGGCGTATCCGTGGTGTAGGAAAGCGTGTGGTGAATCTCGGCGGCGAGTTCCGTGGGTTCTCGTCCGACGAGGAAGGCCGCGGCTCCGGCGCTGGCGGAGTATTCGAGGGCGTCCCCGGGGGCGCCTTGGCTCGTGTCCGCGCCAACGGCGAGCCCGAGGTCGATCATCTTGGCGGCGGTGAGGCCCATGCAGGTCTGGATGGCGGCGGTGCCACCCTTGCAGGCGAATTCGTAGTCGGCCACCATGAGCTCGGGGCCGGCGCCGATGGCTTCAGCGACGATCGTGCCGGTCGGTTTCACGGCGTACGGGTGGGACTCGCTGCCGACGTAAATGGCTCCGACGCGTTGCGGGTGGACGCCGGCGCGGGTGAGGGCCTGGCGAGCGGCCTCGACCGACATCGTGGCCACGTCTTCGTCGGGGCCGGGAACCGACTTTTCCCGGATGTTGAGGGAGGCACCCGTCTTGGGGTCGTGGCCCCAGACGCGGGCGATCTCTTCGGCGGCGATCCTGTAGCGGGGCACGTAGGCCCCCCAACTCACGATTCCCGTTACCGGCTCGGCCATTCCCTCGTGCACCCGGCTTTCCCTACTCCAGCCGAGGTAGTTTAAAAGACCTGCTGGCCCGATTCTCGGCGGATGACGAATCCGGAGCCAGGGCGGCTCAGGACTCATCCAGGCCTTCGGTGTTGCGCGCCGCGACTCCTCGGGTGAATTGGGCCATTTCCCAGCCGCTCAGGCGGCATCGTGCAACGCCCGCGAGTTGGTCCCGCGAGTCGACCACGACGGCGTCGTCACCTGGCCGGAGGCGGGGGTCGGCTTCCTGAACGAACTTCGCCATGACGTTCTTGCCGCCCCGGACGAAGCCCGCCGGCTCGTCGTCCAGGCGAATCCGAAGCCGGGGCGGTGAAAGGCCGCGCCGCAGCCGTTCGGCCCCAGGAAGGCGAAGCGAAAGTAGACCGTCACGGGCCCGCAGGCTCGCCACGTGCTCGCCATCCACGAGGACGTTGCGGACGTGCGCGCTCGGGGAGCGCCGGAACGTCGTGACGCCCGCCAACAGGCATTGGGCGCCGCCGCTCCCGAACTGGTAGTCGGCCAGGCGTTGGAGGCGGCGCAGGTCGAACGCGTCGCGGGTCTGGATGGTCGGTCCCTCCTCGCGCGTCTCGTACAAGCTTGCCCCGAACGGCACGATGTCGCAGCCATCGAACTTCTTGAAGAACGCCGCCGCGTAGGCTTCGCGCAAGATGCGCGCCTCGGCGTCGAGGGTGTCAGGAAAGACGGACTGGGCGACCGGGTAGAGCCGTTCCAGTTCGAGCGGGATGGGACCGAACGGCGCGTCGACGACGAAGTCGTGGCCCGTCGCCTCGAAGGCGTCGAGGTAGGGCGCATACGATTCCGCGTAGGGCTTGGCGCGCTCGGGGAGCAGGACGCAGCTGCGCGACCGGGGGCGCCAGGTCTCCAGGATGCGTTCGTGCAATCGGCGAACGATGGGCCGGTGCAAGGAGTGGGCGCTGCGGTACTGGAAGGCCCGCGCTCCGCTCGTCGGTTCGTTCGATTCGAGCCACGTGATGGCTTCGTCGTCGCGAAGGACCTTCATGGCGCCCAGGAGACTGGGGTTCTGGGCGGCGCGCTCCTCGACGAGTTCCCACAGGTTGCCGTCGCGGATGGCCTCGCGGATGCGTCGGATCTCGGCGAAACTCACGTGGAGGTTGTGGCGCGCGAGGGCGGCGTCCCGGTCCGCGACGGGGGCCTTCTTGAGTTCCGCGGCCGTCTTCCAGCGGTCGCATTCTGCGCAACTGCACGCGAGCTCCGTCATCTCGTCGAGTTGGCGGGTGCCGCCGGGGAACATCATGCGGCCGTCCTTGGCGTACTTCGCGTAGCTGGCGGAGTCGAAGAGGTCGCAGCCGAGGGCGGCGGCGAGCGGGAAGACGAGGGGGTGGCCGGCGCCGAAGAGGTGGACGGGTTTGCCGCTCGGCAGGTTGCGCTTGGCGGCGAGGATGACCCGCGCCAAGTCCCCGTATCTTGCCCCTTCCATGAGTGGGACGACGCCGCCCACGGGGACGACGTCCACCGGCAAGCCGCCGATCTGCTGCGCGGCGTACGCGCGCAAATCCGGGAAGACGCCGCCTTGGACCGTGGCGGCCAGGAGCATGCCGTCCTTGGCGCCGACCGCGTCACGCGCGCGACGGAACGTCTCCTCCAGGTCGGCCGCCGCCTTCTCGCGCGGGTCGGTCGGGACGGTGAACACGTCGAGGATGGTGCCGACGTCGACGCCGATGCGGCGTTGGAACTCGACGATCTCCAGTGGTTTGACATCCACGGACCCGTAGACGTAGGATTGGAAGGTGCCAGAGTCGGTCATCACGGGCCCGTCCCATCCGATGGTCTTGTGGACTCCGTCGCGCAGGGCACGCTCGCGCAAAGCGGGATTCTTTCGGATGATGTAGGAGTTGGTGATCACCATCTCGGCGCCGAAAAGGCGCTTCATGTCGGCGGGCGGCACGGTGGGCAGGTTTGGGTTGACGACGGGTAGAAGCGTGGGCGTCGTCACGGCGCCGTGCGGCGTCTCCAAGCGGCCGAGGCGGCCGGCGGCCGCGCGATCCTTGACCTCGAAGATCAAGGCCCGCGCCTATGGCCCCAGGGATTTAGAACCTCCGGCGGGCGGCTCACGGCTCGTCGTTGACGAAATCTTCCTCGTCCTCGTCGAGAGCCTCGTCCTCGTCCTCGGTCTCGCCCTTGACGAACAACGGGCCGAACCGGGTTCCTTCGTACGGCGGCCCGACCTTGGCGACCCCTACACCCACCATGGTCCCTGCCAAGGCGTTGGGAGGCTGTGAACCTTTGGGCCCCGCTTCGGGTGGAACAGGTCGCGGCCTGGGTGCGCTAGGTCGACCCCGCGGGAAGCGTGCGGATGCGGCCCCCGGCTTGAATCTCACTCAGAACGGACTCCCCGCCGACCTCGATATCGCCCAGGGCTTGCACGGGTCCCTCGACGTTCCCCCCCAAGATGCGGGCGAGCCCACCCGCACGGACGCTTCCGCGGATGCGCGCGCCCTCGAGGACGATGACGTTTCCGCCCGCCGCCACATCTCCCTCGACGCGCGACTCGGCACCCACGACGACATCCACGTCCGCCCGCACGGAACCGCGGACGGCTACGCCCTTGGCAAGATGGACGTTCCGGGCGCCTTCAATCGGCCCCCCCACCGTGGCGTTCTGGCCGACGACGAGGTCGCGGCCTGCAGGGACCCGCAGCCCACGCGCCAGCGTTGAGAACCGGCTCACCAAGTACGTACCCAACACGAGACGGATGGTGCCTTTAGGCTCCAATGCGGGGGCCAGTGGAGCCGCAGGATAAGGAATGTTCGACGCGAAATGGCCCCGGGAAACCGCGGGCCGGGACCGCGCCCAATCGGAATACTATAAGGTGGGGCGGCGGGCTATCGGGACCACCCCATGAGGCGGGGGGTTTCCGACGGGACGTCCGGCCCACAACGGGACGTGCCCTACCGTGCGTTTCGTCTCGCCGTCGCAATCTTGGTCGTGCTTGGATTCGCCCTTGGGTCCCCGACCACCGTGGCGGCGGCTCCCGCGACCTCACACGCTGCGCCGGACCCGCTCGACGAACGGCTTGAACTCGCGCGCCGCTGGATCTCGGCCCGCTACAACGAAGACGTCGGCCTCGTCGTCGAGTCCACGGCGGGCGTGGCCGCAAGCCGGTACTGGATCAACGACAACCTCCTCGCGTTCCTGGCCCTCGCCGACGGCAACGCGTCGGAGCGACGAACCGCCGGCAAGATCCGGGAACACCTCGCCGCGTACGCAGACCTCCTTGACCTCGAGACCTTCCCCGACGGCATGGTCCGATTGGGCCTCCACGAAGTCGTGGGCCGCTACCCCATCGAGGTACCGGCGCCGTGCCCCCGAACCTTCATCCTGGAATGGCGGGACCACTCGAGCGGCGCGGCGGACGTCCGCCTTCCAAAGCTCCGCTACTTCCAACTCGCCTTCACCGTGTGGGACCGGACGTACGAGATTCCTGCAGAGCAGGTGGCGGGCAGCCAACGCGTTGGGCCGTTCACGCTCCGGGAGGTTCAAGGTGAGGACGCCGGAACCTGCCGGGTTGACGTAAAGGGGTACGCGGACCTGGTGCTGTACGCCGCCCTCATGGCCCACAAGGACCACCGGTCCGACCTGGCGGGCGCCTGGCTGCAACACGCCGCCCGACTCTGGGACGGCCACGGTTTTGTGGACAAGTCGGTCCACGTGGATCCCTCCCGCGGGCCGCACTCGTACCAGACCTACAAGGTCGCCTTACTAATCCTGGCGGACCGCGCCCTGGGCGACAGGTCACCGATGCACGACCGGGCCCTGGATTCCCTCCTTCGAACCCAGACGGGCGGCTTCCTGACCGAATACCGAATCATCGACGGCGAGACCCGGGTCTTGGGGCTCGCGGACGCGGAAACGACATCCATGGCCGTGTTGGCGCTCTCCGCATCGCCCTGGCTGGAAGAATCCGAAGAATCTCCGCAAAGCTCGTCTTGGGCCCGACCGCTTGGACCCGCGCTCGCAGTGGCGTTCCTCGTCGGGCTCCTGGCCTACGGCGGATGGCTCCGCCGCGGTGGGCGCCGGGGCACGGATGCTTCGGTCCCAATGGGCAGCCGCAAGGGCCCCTGATTCTTGCCGTCATGGCAAAAATCTATAAACCAGGCCTTTCTGATTATTGCCTGGATGGCAAGAACCCAGGAGGCGCGGGAAGGCCCCATCGTCACGGTGGAGGTCGTCCTCCTGACCCCCGGCGAGCGTGACCTGCTCGTGTACCTCCGCAAACGAGCCGAGGAACCCTTCGCCGGCCGCCTCAGCCTCCCCGGCGTCCGCGTCGCCAGCGGCGAATCCACGGAAGCGGCCGGCCAACGCGTCCTGAAGACCCGCACCGACCTGCGCAACCTCTTCCTCCAACAACTCTACACGTTCAGCGAGCCCCAGCGCGACCCCCGAGGCCACAGCCTCAGCGTGGCCTACTACGCTCTCTTCCCCACCACGCTCCAGCGCCCCAACGCCGAGCCGCTCGAAGATGCCTGGGTGCCCCTGCGCACCGCCATCCGCGGCACGTTGGCTTTCGACCACGCCGACATCCTGCGGACCGCGCTGCGAAGACTCCAGGGGCGGCTCAACTACACGAACGATGTCTTCTACTTCCTGCCCGACCGGTTCACCATCCCCCAACTCCAGCACCTCCACGAACTGGTCCTGGGCAAGGCCCTCAAGCCCGACGTGTTCACCAAGCGTGTCCGCGACCGGCTCGAACCCTACCAAACGAAGGAGACGGCGCCGGCCAACGGGGCCGGCCGGCCAGCACGGCTCCACCGTAACCCGGTCTTCCGCGGCTCGGCTTACCTCGTGCCCCCTCCGGGAGGGATGGTCCGATGAGCGCGCCCTCCGCCCTCCGTCCGATCCAGAACGGGCACCGCCGCTTCTCCCCGGAGGCGTTGGAGGAGGAGGCCGGACGGCTTCACGCGCGGATCCGGCAACCGGATCGCTGGGACCTCGACGCGTGCCGCCTCATCGCACCCATCACACTCGAGGTCAACGCGCTAAAGCGCGAACGCAACGCCATCATCCTCGGCCATACCTACCAGACGCCCGACATCGTTTACGGCGTCTCCGACCACGTGGGCGACTCCTACCAGCTTTCTAAGCAAGCGCGAGACTCCGACGCGGACATCATCGTCTTCTCCAGCGTCCGGTTCATGGGCGAGACCGCGAAAATCGTCAACCCCAACAAGACCGTGCTCCTCCCTGAACCGGACGCCGGGTGCAGCCTCGCGGACGGCGTCACGCCCGCAGACGTTCGCCGGTACCGCCGCGAGCACCCCGAAGCTGCCATCGTCGCCTACGTCAACACCTCCGCCGAAGTCAAGGCCCTTTCCGACGTCTGCGTGACCAGCGCCAACTATCTCAAGATCGCGCGGCGGCTTCCCGAGAAGGAGATCGTTTTCCTGCCCGACAAGTACATGGGCCTTCACCTCCAGAAGGAGCTCGCCGGCGAGAAGACGGTCTACGTCCACGACGCCCTCTGCATTGTCCACGAGTCCTTCAAGCCCGAAGCCGCGCGCGCGTGGCGGGACCAAGCGGCGGCCCAAGGCCGCCAACTCGTCATCATGGCCCACCCCGAATGCGCGCCCAACGTCCTCATGGAGGCCGACTACATCGGATCCACCGAGGCCATGATGGCCTACGCGCGACAACTGGAAGCCCAGGGCCGCGTCGACGTCATGCCCATCACAGAATGCGGCGTTTCGGACCGCATCCGGGCGGAAATCCCGGCCCTCCGAGTTTGGGGAACCTGCAGCGAGTGCCCCTACATGAAAGAGGTCAACCTCGCCAAGATCCTCCAAGTCCTCAAGTCTCCGCGGCCCGACCAAGAGGTGCGCATCGCGCCCGCCACGCTCGTCTCGGCGCGCCGAAGCCTTGATCGGATGTTCGAACTGGCCGCCTGACGGCATTGGAAAGGATGACCTGGCCTCCGGACGCCCGCCGTCCGCCGGCCGTTGCGGCCGCCCGTTCCTCGCCCGCGCGAGAGCAACCGCGCGGTTGCGAAGCCGCATGTACCGGAGGCGCGGGTCCTCTCCCGGTGGACGCGCACAGCACGCAGGGCCCACGGCTTGTTTTGGACAAAACTCCTTAAGCTGAAACGTGGGTCCAGCAACGTGCCGGGCGCGGCGGGTTCGTCCCGCATCGACTACGACCAGTTGACTGTATACCTGCGGGTGCTCGGCGTCCCGAACCGCCTCGCACTCCTCCGGAAACTCCAGGTCCCGCACGCCCTCTCCGAAATCAGCTTGGCCCCGTCGCGCAAAGACCCGACCCATCGACAGGACCGGCCCATCTCGCGCCAGGCGCTCGAACGCCACCTCAAGACATTGCAAGCCCTAGGCCTCGTCCTTGCCCGGGCCGGCGAGCGGCGAGGGCGTGGCGTCACGGAATACGTCGTGAACCACGCCCGCCTGTTCATCCTCACGGACGAGCTGCGCCGCCTCAGCCTCATCCGACCCGTCTCAGGCGACGCGTCCGCCACGGTCGCTCGCCAGACCCTCAGTTCCCTGGGCCGCGTCGCTCTCCCGCCAGGTCCTTGCCTCGTGACGGCCAACGGCCCAATCGAGGGCGCCGCCTTCGCGCTCCACGGGGACGGACCCTGGACCATCGGCCGCGAAAAGGGCCACGCCGTGGCCCTTCCGTATGACCCCTTCGTGAGCAAGGAGAATTCGAGCGTCCGACGCGACGGGCCACGGTTCCTGATCCGGAGCCTACCGGGTGCCCGCAACGGGACCCGCCTCAACTGGCGCCCCCTGGACGAAAAGGAAGAGGCGCCCCTCGCTCCCGGCGACGCGGTCGGCGTGGGACGTTCCCTCCTCTTCTTCCGGAGCGTGTAGCCGCTGGTCAACTCCGAGTTCGTCGTCTGGGTCGCCTTCACCCTCCTCAACGTGGCCCTCGCCATCCTCATCCTCGGCACGCGCCCGCGACGCCCCGCCAACCTCGTCGTGGGCATCCTGGTGGCGTTCAACGCCGCCACCGGCGTGGACCAAGCACGGGGCCTCCTCGGCTACTTCCAAGAAGACCAATTCCTCATCTTCGGCCCCGGCGAATTCCTCACCTGGCTCTCGTTCCTCTTCACCCTTCCCACGCTGGCGGCCCTCGCCATCCTGCCCTTCATCTTTCCTCGCCGCCTTCTCTCGGCGAGGGCGGAACGATGGCTGTTCGTTGGGGCGGGGGCTTGGGTTGCCTCGAACCTGGCCATCAGCGCGTTCGACAAATCCATCGTCACCAACAATCTCATCATCGGGTACAGTGCGTTCCTCGTCTTCCTGCCCTTCTTCGTTGCACTGCTGATTGGCACGATTCTTCTCCTCGAAACCTACGTCGGCTCCCCCAGCGCCATCCAGCGGGACCAAGCCCGGTTCCTCCTTGCGGCCTACGTGTTCAAGGCGGCCACGTATCTCGTAGTGCTTTGGGACCGGGTCTCGGTCTTCTCAATCGTGCCCCCGAAAGAAAAGGTGGCCCTCCCGCTTCTTCTCATCCTCGCCGCCCTCACGGTCGCCGTCGTTCCCATCGCGCTCGCGTCGTCACGGATTCGCAAGCGTCTAGGTCCCGCGGGGCCGCGGCCCGTCGAGCACGACGTCTTCGTGCTCGCCATCCCCGCACTCGCCATCCTCAT
>CAYVGY010000023.1:0-5549 GCA_964451065.1 uncultured Halobacteriales archaeon | reverse complement strand
CGACGTCCTGCTCCTCCCCATCGAATACATGGTGGTCCGGCCCGTCCTGTTCACGTACGCAATCCTAAGGTACCAACTCCTCGACTTGGACATCCGCAACCGCAGGGCCACCATCGCGACCACGATGTTGGCGAGCACGGCCGCCGTCTACGTCGTCACCGCCTTCCATGCGCAACGGTACGGCATCGAACCCGCCATCGCGGCCGGCATCGCCTTCACACTCACCGTGGCGGCCGCCGGCATCCTTCTTTGGCCGCTCGTGCGCGTGTTCTTTGAGGTCGTGCCCACGGACCCCGAGCGACGAGATCGTGAACTCTACCGCGCCGCGCTCGAGAGCTCGGTGGCCGCGCCCCGCGACCACGAGACCACGGACCGGAGCGTGCTCTCGGCACTCCGCGCCCGGCTCCGTATCAGCGAACGGGAACACGCCGCCATGGAAGCGGAAGCCCGCGCCCTCTTCAAGGGCCCCGCCGACGAACTCACGGTCGGCCAGCGGTTCCTCGGACGTTACCGCGTCATGTCCGTCCTGGGGGAAGGGGGGTTCGGGCGGACCTTCCTCGCCGAGGACGAACAGATGGGACGCCGCGTCGTCCTCAAAGCAGCCCGCGCCAACTCCAGCGAAGACGCGCGACGGACGCTCCGCGAGGCCCGCCTTGTGGCCAAGCTCCGCCACCCCAACATCGTCACCATCTACGACGCCGAGCAGGTCGGCTCGAGTGCCTTCCTCGTGCTGGAGCACGTGGAGGGGGGCAGTTTGGCGGACGCGCTCAAGGGCGCGCCGAGGCCATGGCCCCCGGCGAAGCGTGTGCTAATCGATGCCCTGGCCGCCCTCGACGCCGCCCACGACCAAGGCATCGTCCACCGAGACATCAAGCCGGCCAACATCCTCCTCACGGCAGACGGGCGCGCCAAGGTCGCCGATTTCGGCGTGGCACGCGCGCCCGCGGGCAGCGGCACCGTCACGGGACTCTCGATGGCCGGCGGGCACCCCGGAAGCCTCCACTACATGTCGCCGGAGCAGGTGCGCGGCGGCCCCTTGGACGGGCGCAGCGACCTCTACTCGCTTGGCGTGGTCTGGTACGAGATGATGGCCGACAGGCCCTACCTCGACTTTGACGGCCGGACCGAGTTCGAGGCCCGCATGGCCATCCTGGACGAGCGCCCTCACCTGCCCCTGCGAGGCCTACCCCGATCCTGGAACGACCTCCTGGCCTCGGCCTTGGCCAAGGACCCCCACCAACGACCCTCATCGGCCGCGGAGTTCCGGCGTCGACTCGCGGATGCGGCGGTGACGCAACCGGCCCGTTGAAAAAGCTAATAAGGACCCCCGGGCCGTTGCCCGGCAAGGTGTCCAGATTGGCCGCTACGACCATCCGTCGAATCCCTGCATTCCTCTTGATCCTTCTCGGGTTCGTGGTTCCGCTGGCCGCTGCCCAGGACCCCAGTTCCTATCCAACAGGCTCCAATGGCAACTACAGCTCCTGCCCCCCCGAATACGCGGAACAATGCCAGGGCGGCGGCGACAACGGGGCCCAGATGCAAGCCCAATGCGAAGCGGCCGGTCGCGCCATGCAACAGGAGATGGAGGCGCTCGGCACCTCGATGCAGCAGGAACAGCAAGCGTTCTTCGAGTCCTTCGAAGCCAAGTACGACGAGTGGGGCCAGGGGAACGGGGGCTCCGACTCTGACTGGGAGAACTTTACGGCGGCGCGCCAGGCCGAGATGGACGCGTTCGGCCAGCAGATGGAGGACCGGTTCGACGCCGCATTCGACGTGGCCAAGGCGAAGTTCCAGGAGCAGTGCCCCGGCGCCGACCTCAACGAAGGCGGTTCCGGCGGACCCGGCATGCCGCCCGAGTGCCAGGGGAAGATGGAGGCCATGATGAAGGTGGGGCCTCTCATGATGCAGAAGTTCGGGCCGCGCTTCCAGCCCATCTTCCGCGAATTCGACACGGACCGCGTGCGCTTTGCCAAGGAGAACCACTCGCCCCAGGAGTGGGAGGCGTGGGGCCAGCAGTGGGACGCCAAGATCACCGCCGACTTCGCCAGTCTGAAACAGGACATGGAGGCCACGCTGGAGGAGCTGGGCGTCAGGGACTGCTTCCTCGCCATGGGCGGCTGGGACATGGCGCGCATCCCGGACGTGTCCGAATTCTCCGGCGGACGGGACCCGACCCAGGGGAAGGCCAACTGGCCGGGACAGCAGGGCTACTCCGACGCTCAGCGGCAGTCCCGCGAACAGTGGGACGCATGCATCGAAGCCGCCGGCGGCGACGAGGCGTCGTGCCGAGCCCAACAAGACGAGCTTTTCAAGACGGTGTACCAGGATGATTACGTCACCCAGCAAGGCAACTGCACCGTCTATTCTGACCCCGGCGACGGGACCATCGTCGTCGCGGGCACCAACCACGCGATGCAGATTATTCCCCAGGCGCAGATGTTCGTCGACGTGCGGATCCGGGGCCAACCCACGATGGACAAGCTGTTCTTCAACGGGTACGTCGCCGACTGGGACGTCGAGTCCTCGTCGGACGGCGTCGCGCTGACCTACTACGATGGCGAGGGCGGCCGCGTCATGCAGATGTTCGACGCTCCCAACGGTGTGACGAATTTCCACACGACGCCGACCATCGACACGGTGACGCTGGACTTGCTGGATTCCTTCGACCTCGAGCAGACGCCCGAAGGAGTCACGTTCCGGGGCGACACGTTCGGCGGCGGCGTCACGACGTACGCTGGCTCCATCGAGGTGAAGCCCGGCAACGTCCTCAAGATCCGCGGCGACGCCACGTTCTTCGCCAACCCGCCGGTCACCGACGACACGAGCTACGTCCAAGAGTACGCCGCGGCCGCGCTCGCCCACGACATCGCGGCCGACGTCCTCATCACCGAGAAAGACGGCAAGCTGGAGGCCGACCCCGTCGTCTTCGGCGACGTGAGCGTCCAGGTCGAGAAGGCGGCGGACGCGTCCTACACGGCCACCGTCGAGTCCGAGAGCGAGGACGGGCAGACGGTTGTCCTCAAGTTCGATCCGGAGGCGCTCCAAGACGGCGACGTGACGGTCACGGTGGAAGAAGCCTCCGGCGAAGCCCTGACGACGACCGAGGCCAGTTCGCTTTCGGACGTCCTGGATCCCGACGATGATGGCGCGGGGGCCGAATATTGGGTCGTGGAGGACGCTGCCGGGACGCAGGTCTTGGTCAGTGTGCCCCACTTTAGCGCGAAGAAGATCACGGTCCAGGGCGTCGAGGCCGAATCCTCGGCGACGCCGGGGCTGGGCGTGGCGGCGGTCCTCGTCGCCCTCATGGCCGGCGTCGCTCTGGCCGTCGTCGCCCGGGCCCGGAACGGACAACGCTAATCGTCCCGGCAGCAATCACTAGGTTGCCCATCTGCAAATAGGGCCTCGGCGTCGTCGGCTCCAGAAGTCGTGCCGCCATGCGCCCTCTTCGGATCGTCGGAATCCTGTTTCTGATGGGCGGGGCGGCCTTCTCGAGCGGCTGCGTCCTGAACTCGTCGCCCACGGCCATCCGCTTGGAAGCCCCGACGCGTTTGGTGGCCGCCCCCTTCGAACTCGTCGACCTCCAAGTGTCGGGACACGACCCCACGGCCAACTTGTGGCTTCGGCTCGTCCGACTTGACGGAACCGCCTTGGACGTACCGGCCATCCAGGCCGACGCCACCAGGGTGCGAGTCGTGATGCCGCCCTACATTGATCCTTTCTCCGGCGATCTGGCCTCCGGCGTCGTGTCGTTTGCCGTTGTCCAACAGACGTCTACAGGAACCTCGGTCTCCAACGTCGTGCCCGGGCTTTTCATCCAGGCGCTCCCCGAAACGACGCTGCCGGCCGGGCTTGTCACGCTGAGTTTCCTCTACGGGACGTTTCAATTCGTGGAGCAACTGTACGAGGAGGCCTACGCCGAACCTGGCACTGATCCTACCCTAACGCAGGCGTTCGCCCACGTGGTCGTTGCGACGGGCAACCTCTACCAAGGCCTGGCGGCAGCGGGCGCGAACGGCGACGCGCTCGAACTCGGGGTCTTCGCCGGCGAATTGGTCGAATTCGGGGAAGATGACGCGGCCCGGGTCGACCGCCTCATCCTAGGCATGCTCGATGCGGAGGAGGCTGGAGCGGACGCGATGGCAATCCGCCATGCCCCGACGGCGCCGGCAATTGCCGGTCGCCTCCAATCCGCGAGTCCCTACTGTCTGCCTCACGACAACAGAAACCTCGAACGGAACCTCGAGGATTGGATCGAAGGGGACAGGGTCGGCGAGCTACCCTCGAGCCAAGAGTACTGGAATGCGGTCCTCGAATGCCTCCAGAACCTGATCCCTGTAGATTTCCAGGTCGTGGCCTCGGCGGCAGGTCAAGCCGCCGCGATGACGGCAGTCGCGGCGGCGGCGCCGGCCGCGTTGCCCGCGCTCGCCTTCCAGACGACGGTGGCGGCGGTAGGATCCTCGGTCCTCACCGCGGGGACACAGCTTCAGGGCTTTGAGGCGGACCTCTCGGCTCGAATCTCCGAGGACGGATGGAAGCTTCTCCACGGGGACGGTTTGGCCTCGGCCAATGCCCTCAGCGAGCTCCTAGAACCTCCGGAAGATTGGCCGTCGGCGCCCCGATTCCTTCGGGACATCGCCAACAGCGGTTGCAATCTTCTGGAGGCAATCGGCGCAAGCTCGTGCCGTCAGTCCTTCCACACCCCCGTTCCATGGACCACCGGCCAGGCCACGTTCACGGTGCCCACCACGCCCACCGCACCCGTCGCGTCCCCGACGAGTTCGACGACCCCAACGACCTCGCCGCCTCCCAGTCCCTCCCAGCCCCCCACGAGTTCGACGCCTCCGACGTCCTCGCAGCCCCCGACGACCACCACGGCGACCCCGCGCACCGTCTCCGTCTCGTCCGACAGTTGCGTCATCACGAGCCGCCGCGACCACACGGACTCCGACGGCCACGTCTATTCCACCGACTACACGTTCAACCTCACCTCCACCGGGACCGCCCAAGGACCGGTGGGCGCCCGCGTCTACATGTGGCCCCGCGACGACTACATCCCGTGGCCGGATTCCATGACGGCCACGACGTGGACTGGGCACAGCTACGCCGGCACGTCGGCGGACCGCTTGAGCGGAGATCCGACCGCCACTGAATGGACGTGGCGATCCGTGGACGCCCCGTACACATGGAACGAGCAGGGCGCGACCTCCCCCCACAACTACAGTTTCACCTACGAGATCTGGGTCGACCTGGGCGGGGATGGGTCGTCCGTGAAGGCCACCGAAAGCATCACCTGTCCCGCATAGCCGGCCATCCCCTGTTCGGGCGTCCCGCGGAACCCCCGTCATATCGACATGGCTGGTCCTTACCACCCTGCACCAATGATGATATAAGGAAACGGAGTCGTTTCTTGACCTGCGGGTCTCGATGCGCGTACGTTTCGTCTTGGCGGTTCTGCTCCTCGCCTGGGTTCCGATTGGTTCCGCGGACGAGGCCCCGGCACGGTCGGAGCCCGCCCCGCCTCCCACTCCCGAGGACGCCGAAACCCCCCC
>CAYVGY010000022.1:0-26587 GCA_964451065.1 uncultured Halobacteriales archaeon | reverse complement strand
CATGGCACCGTATAAGAAAGCTCGCGGAACGGTCGGTGCACGCGCAGAGCGCTGAATCCGCCGCGGCCCTCACGGCCTTGGTGCTGACAAACCTTTATCTGGGCGGCTCCGGGTTCCCGTGCTCCTCTGGGGACGGTACTGCCGATGACGGGGAAGACACTCACCGAAATCTTCGAGACGGCCACGAAGTCGCACGCGGCGCACTCCGCCCTGCGCTGGAAGGAAGGCGGCCAATGGAAGCAATTCACATACGCCGAATTGGGGGAGCGCGTGCAACAATTTGCGTGGGGTCTCTTGGCGCTCGGCGTGGACGAGGGCGACAAGGTCGCGATCTTTTCCAAGAACAACCCCCAGTGGGCCATCACCGACTGGGCCGCCGTGACGCATGGCTTCGTCACGGTCCCCATTTACGACACGCTCACAGCCGAGAAAGCCGCCTACATCCTGGCCGACAGCAAGGCCCGCGTGGTCGTGGTGCAGACGAAGGACCACCTCAACAAGGTCCGCAGCATGCGCAAGAAGCTCCCTGCGCTCCGCCATATCATCGTGATCGAGGAAGTCTTTGAGAAGACGCTCGACCCGGACGAGGTCCTCTTCGAGGACGTGTACAAGCTGGGGTCCGCCTACGCCGCCAAGCACAAGACGGAGCTCGAGAAGCTGCGGAGGAAAGTCAAACCCGACACGGTCGCGACGTTCATCTACACGTCCGGGACGACGGGCGAACCCAAAGGCGCCATCATCACCCACGGCAACATCGCGTGGAACGTCGCCGCCGTCATTGATTACCTCGGCATCGGCGAGAACGACAGCAACCTTTCGTTCCTGCCGCTCAGCCACGTGTTCGAGCGCGTCGGAGGACACTTCACCTTCATCGCAGGCGGCGCCACCATCTCGTACGCGGAATCCATCGAGAAGGTGCCCGAGAACCTCGCCGAGGTGAAGCCGACGATCCTCATCAGCGTCCCGCGGCTCTACGAGAAGATCTACGCGCGCATCCAGGAGAACATCCGCAACGCGTCGTGGATCAAGCGGTACCTGTTCCGGAAGGCCGTGGCCGTGGGACGGAAGTACGTCCACGAGAAGTACGCGCTCAAGGTGGACAGCCCCTCGACCACGCGCAAGTACAAGCGGTATGACAAACTCGTCTTTTCCAAGATCCGCGAACGGACCGGGGGCCGGGTGCGGTTCGCGGTCTCCGGCGGCGCTCCGTTGAGCCCCGAGATCCACGAGTTCTTCACCGCGGCGGGGATCCTCCTCTTCCAAGGCTACGGCCTCACGGAGACGCCGACCGGGATCAGCATCAACCGTTGGCAGGACTTCCGCATCGGAAGCGTGGGCAAGCCCTTGCCCGGCGTGTCGGTCAAGATCGGCGACGATGGCGAGATCCTCGTCAAGGCGCCCATGGTGTTCCAAGGCTACTTCAACAAGACGGCCGACACGAAAGAGGCGTTCACGAAGGACGGCTACTTCCGCACGGGCGACATCGGCAAGATCGACGAGGACGGGTTCCTGTTCGTGACGGACCGCAAGAAGGAGCTGTTGGTGATGAGCAACGGCAAGAAGGTGGCGCCGCAACCCATCGAGAACGAGCTCAAGACGAAGCCCGGCATCGGGATGGCGGCCCTCGTGGGGGACAACCGACCGTACATCGTGGCGCTCCTCTCGCCGGACCTCGAGGCCATCAAGAAGTACGCCGAGGCGAAGGGCATCAAGTTCGGCGACCAGGCCGAGCTCGTGACCAAGGACGAGATCCGGGCGCTCGTCCAGGAGAGCGTGGGGAAGGTCAACGAGAACCTGTCGCAGTACGAGAAGATCAAGAAATGGAAGGTGCTCCCGTCGGAGTTCACGCAGGAAGGTGGCGAACTCACGCCGACGCTCAAGATCAAGCGCCGCATCCTCAACGAGAAGTACAAGAACGAGATCCAAGAACTGTACGCCGACGGCGGCCGACCCGCGTCGACGTCGCAGAACTAGCGCCCGAGACTACGCCGCGCCCCAGGGGGCGCGCTTGGACGTGACCCGTTCCCCGTGCTCCTCGACGAAGGGGGACGGTTGGGACCGGTGTCGGAACGACATGGAGACCTACCCGAGGAGGACGAGGCCCAGGACGAAGGTGGAGGCCAGCATGGCCACGCTGGTGGCCCAGACGTAGAGGTCCCGTCGGACCTGTTGCCGGCGCTCTTGTTCCGTCACGGCTTGTCCATCCCCATCCTCGGGATTTCCGGCATAAATACAGATTGGTAGGAGAGTGAAATGTGGCGGGGTTCCCGGGCGCGCCCGGGGGGTGGGGCCTTTGGGTTCGAGAGGAACGAGGGCCTTCGGCCCGTTTGGGTTTATAGCTGATTGCCGGGAATTGCGCAGCGGCTCCTACGGCAAGAAGAGGACGAAGCCGGCGCCGAAGAGGGCCGCCAACGTGACAAGGGCCGCCGCGTGGAGAAAGCGTTCGCGCGTGCGGAGGGCGCGGTGTTGCGCTTCCGTCATGGAGTCTCGGCCCTTCCTGGGTCGAGGGGGGTATTTAGGGAGGTTGGATGGGCCCGTGAAGCGAGGCGGGGGCCTCAGTCGAGGAGGATGCCCGCCAGTTTGCTTCGGGTGATGTCGTGGCCGTCCCACATGTGCATGATCGTGCGGGCGTCGCGGCTGACGCGCTCGAGGGGCAGGTCGCGCATGAACCCGGCGCCGCCGTGGATCTTGTGGGCCACCCGGGTTCCCGTGACGGACGTTCGGTGCGCGAGGAGCCGGGCCTCAAAGACCTCCTCCGCGTAGGCCTCGCCACGGTCTCGCAACTGGGCGGCGTCGTAGAGGGTGGCGCGGGCGGCCTCGAGGTCGGCCTGGACGTCGGCCAGGTAGTCGCGGATGGCGCCGAACTGGATGATGGGTTTGGAGAACTGGACGCGGTTGCGGGCGAACTCGATGGACATCTCGAGGGCCGCCTGCGTGAGACCCACGAGGGCCGATGCCACACCGAGGCGAGCCAACAACATCGGCTCGCGCAACGCGTCGAGGGCGGCGCCGGGGGTACCAAGCAGGGCGGAGGACGGTAGGGTGACGCGGTTGAGGTACATCTCGGCCAGGGGCAGGCCCCGCAGGCCCAGCTTGGACTCGGATTCCGCGAAGTGGATGCCGGGGGCATCGCGCGGAAGGAGGAAGAGCGAGGGGCCGCGTTGCGGAACCTGCGCCAGCAGGAGGTAGAAGTCGGCCTCGCGCGCCAGCGAGACGAACGCTTTGCTGCCCCGCACGAGGTAGCCGTTGGCGCCCGGGTTGGCTGTCGTGAGGATGTCGGCCAGGCTCGAGCCGCCGGATTCCTCCGTGAAGGCGATGCCGCCGATGCGCTGGCCAGCCACCGTCGCTGGCAGATGGGCACCGCCCTGCTCGGGCATCGCCAGGGCGTGCAGGAGGGGGGCCACGATGGCGTTCTGGAGGATGAGGAGCCCGGCGTCCGTGCCGCTCGATCGGGCCACCTCCTCGGTGGCGACGACGTAGCTGAGGGTATCGGTCCCGCTGCCGCCCGCCTCGGCCGGAACGAACATGCCGAGGAGGCCGAGTTGGGCGAACTTGGCGTAGTGCCGGCGGGGGAACCGTGATTCGCGGTCGATGCTCGTGGCCTCGGGCGCCAACTCCTTCTCGGCGAACTCCCGGACCACCTTGCGCAGGAGCTCCTGCTCGGAAGTCAAGACGAGCGGCACGGCAGGCCCGGGACCACGGCCGGGCGATTAAGGCTTCGGCCGGAAGCGGAAGGTTGGAATGGAGGCGCCGGCATGGCCGCCCCGGGTCCAAGCATGCCGGTGGATCGCGCCCAACGAGGTCGGTTCTGGCGCGACGTCGCCATGGTCCTGCTGGCCGTCGTGAGCATCCTGCTCCTGGGGGCCGAGTTCTACTTCGACATTTCCCCCGGCCTCCGTCGGCAGCTCCTTTACGTGGACCTGGTCATCGTCGGCGTCTTCTGGATCGAGTACCTTGAACGGTTCGCCCGGGCGGACGACAGGGCGGCGTTTGCACGCGCCAGCTGGTACGAGCTGCCCGGCATGGTGCCCATCTTCCCAGGGATGGAAACGTTCGCCGGCGTCCGGTTCTTCCGGCTCCTGCGCCTTCTGCGGATTCTCCGACTGGTGGGCGCCTTGCGACGGATCGAAGGCTTCGAACGGTTCGTCCACAGGTACGTCCGGACCAGCAAGCTCGGGTACGTCTCCTTGCTGGCCCTCCTCGTTGTGACCGGCAGCGCAACAATCGCCTGGCTCGTGGAACCGACCACGTTCCGCGACTCCTACTGGAACGCGCTGTGGTGGGCCATCGTCACCGTGACTACGGTTGGCTACGGCGACTTCTATCCCGTGACCGGCCCGGGGCGCGGCGTCGGGATCCTCCTCATGGTGCTGGGGGTCGCCATCATCGGGACGCTGGCGGGGACCCTCGGGGCGTTCCTGGTGGAGAACCGGAGCCACGACGAAGGTCCCAGCACGGCCGCGGCCGCGCTGCCCGTGCCCGGACAGGGTTTGGCCTACGAACTGGAACGGATGGCGGCCCTCCACCGGCGCGGAGACCTCACCGACGACGAATTCGAAGCGGTCAAGCGGCACCTCCTCGGGAATCGGCAACCGTAGACGTCGATGGGGCCAAGAACGCCCCGCGATTAGGGATGGCCTGTGCGACAACGCGAACTCGAAATCCGACTGGAGCGGACACCTCCGCACCCTCGACCCAGCCCGGACCTCGAGCAGTACCGGACCCCGGCCCCCGTCGCGGCCGACGTCCTCTACCGGGCCCTGGGACGCGGCGACATCCGGGACCGCAACGTCGTGGACTTGGGATGCGGGACCGGCATGTTCCTCTTGGGCGCGGGCCTCCTGGGCGCCCGCCGGCTGACCGGCATCGACATCGACGCGGTGAGCATCGACCTCACGCGCCAGACCCTCCAAGACGCTTCCCTTGAAGCCGACCTCCGCGTCGGCCCCGTGGAGACGCTCGATGGCGCGTTCGACACCGCGGTCATGAACCCCCCCTTCGGCGCCCAGTTCGCCCAGCGCCACGCCGATTCCCTCTTCGTCCAGCACGCCCTGCGTGTGGCACCCGTCTGCTACTCGCTCCACCTGGAGGAAACGGCGCGCCACCTCGAACGCCTAGCCGGTCGCCTCCAAGTCGATTTCGAACGACTCACCGCGTACGACCTTCCCATCCCGCACCTCTTCCATTTCCACCGCAAGGACCGGCACTTGGTCCCCGTCGCGTTGTATCGATTCGAACGACGGCCGCCATAGGCCCGCCGCGAGCTTGCGCGAAACCAAGGCCGGTGAAGCGGCTTGACGTTCCCTCGCAACCCGGAGCCAGCCGCAGGAGAGAGTTCTTGAGATCGTTGCGCCTAGCCGCACCGCGAGGCCGCGCATCATCGAATACACGATCCTGGGCTCCGGAAGCACGGGCAATGCGATCCTCCTGGAGGGGGCCGGCCGATCCCTTCTCTTGGAGGCTGGCCTTTCCGGGGCCACGCTCCGGCGCGTTCTGGGCGCGCGTTTGAGACGGGTCGAAGCCATCCTCGTCAGTCACGAACACGCCGACCACGCCCGCGCCGCGGCGGCGCTGGGACGTGACCTCGGGATTCCGGTTTGCGGCAGTCAAGGGACGCTGGACAGGATTCCGGACCTGACCGGGCCCCGCGTCACGCTCTCCCCCGGGCGGACACGGGACATGGGCGGGGTCCGGGTCACGCCGTTCGGGGTCTCGCACGACTCTGCCCAGGCGTTCGGGTTCCGCATCGACACCGACAAGGGGAGGCTCGGCTATGCCACGGATCTCGGTCGGGTCACGCCCGCGGTGACCAACGCGCTTGCGGATTGCACCGACCTCATCGTCGAATCCAACCACGACCCTGTGCTGCTTCGGACCGGCCCATACCCTGCCGCCCTGAAGCAGCGCGTCGCGGGATCCCGCGGCCACCTCAGCAATGAGGCGAGCGCACGCCTGGTCTCGTCGGTTGGCTCGACCCGGCTACGCCGCCTCGTGCTCCACCACCTCAGCCAAACCAACAACACGCCCGAGTTCGCTTTGGCGGCCCACCACGCCGAAACCGCCAGGACCCCGAGCCGCGGCCCCGACATCTTCGTGGCGCCCGCCCGGGGACCGCTGGGGCCCTTCCCCGTCGGAGCTTAGGCCAACACCTTCCGCGGCGTGACGACGCGGGCCCCTTGGAAATCGATGCTGACCGGGTGCACGGGGCCCATCCGTTCGAGGCTGCGGCGAGTTTCCGGCCCCGCTCCAAACACGAAAACGCTCCCCCCGAGCTGCGCTTGGCCGCTTCGGACGCCGGGGCCAAGCGTCGACCAAGCCTTCGAAATCTCCGGCGTGGCCAGGCCAGCCTCGACGGCGAACCGGCGGCTGGCGTCCACGAACCGCGCCAGGGTAGGGTCGTCTTGGAACGCGTCCACCGCGGCGCGGCCGATCCGCACGATCTCGGCCCGGCGTTGGGGGTCCGTCAGAACCCGCTTGGTGAGCACCGTCGGCGACACGACGCAGAGAAGAACCGACCCGACGGGCGCGTCGGGTTTCCAGGCCTTGATGCGTCCGTACGGTTCGACGCCGGGCGCCGTCCGCACTTCGAAGCCGCCGAGGTTGGAGCCGACCACGTCGCCCAGCCCCGTCCGTTGCATGACCTCGGCGCAATGGGCGGCCCAGACCGCTTCCCGGCGGGGAAGGCGCAACGCCTCGGCAACCCCGAGCGCCGCACTCAAGGACCCGGCGGCGCTCATGCCGAATCCCTGGCTGACCGGCAGGTCCGCCGTCTGGTCCACCCGCACGTGGAGGGCCCGGGTCCCGGCCAGCAGGTCGACGGCGCGGCGCGTCGTGGCCGCTTCGGAAGGGGAGCCGTCGACGACGACGCTGACGCCGGGGACCCCGCCGTCATCCACGAGGACGCGACTCGTCACGCCGCAATCGACGCTGAAGCCGGCGCCGCGGCTGCCAATCTGGGCCGGATCGTCGGCGTCGTCGCAGATCTCGAAGAAGCCTGTGATGTGGCCCGGAGCGAACGCCGCGGCTTCCGTGCGCACCGGACTCACCCGCGCAAACGTCGGGCGGCGGCCTCGAGGATGCCGTGCGCCAATTCGGACTTGTCGCCGCGGAGTCGCCGGGGGCGGCCAGAGTCTGTGAGGACGTAGGCTTCCGCGCGTTGCGCGCCGAAGGCTTCGACGGTGTTGGCGACCATGACGTCCACTCGATAGGCGTCCATCCGGTCCCGGGCGCGCGCCAGGAGTTGCCGAGCATCCGACTCGGCCTTGAAGGCCACCAGGATGCTTTTCGGCGCTTGGCGTCGAATCGTGGTCACGACCTTCGGCAGGCGCTTGAGCACCAGGGGCGGTGGCGCCTCGTCGCTTGAAATCTTGTGCCGACTGGGCTCCGGCGCGAAATCTCCGAGCGCCGCCGGAAGGAAGACGGCGTGGAAGTCCGCCAGCGGGGTCTTCTCGCAAAGGCGCAGCAAGTCACCGACGGTGGTGAAACGCCGGGTCCCGAGGAAGGAGGGGAGGGGGACGGAGCCCCAGGCGTTCCAGAGCGTCACGTTGGCTCCCATGCGGTGGGCGGCGGTGGCGAGTTCGACGCCCATGCGGCCGGTGCTCCGGTTGGTGAGGACGCGCACCGGGTCCAGGGGTTCGGCGGTGCTGCCGCTCACGACGAGGACGTTCCGGCCGACCCAGGGTCCCTTCGCGAGACGATGGATGCACGCCTCCGCGATGTCCTCCGCAGCGGCGAGCTTGGCCTTTCCCTCTTCGGGGTGGGGCGGGACCACGGTGACGCCCATCTTGGCCAGGTCGCGAAGACGCTGCGCGACCGCCGGGTTGCGGCCCATCACTTCGTGCATCGCGGGCGCCACGAGCACGGGGACGCCCGAGCCGAGCGCGACGGTGGCGAAGCTGGTGAGCGCTGTGTCGTCGATGCCCAACGAAATCTTGGCCAACGTGTTGGCCGTTGCAGGCGCCACCAGCAGGAGGTCGGCCCGCCGGGGGCCGTCCATCCACTCCACGTGTTCGCCGCGGCCGGAAAGGTGCACGACGGGGGCGTGGCCGGTCGCATATTCGAGCGCCAGCGGCGTCAGGATCGTGGTCGCCGCGGGGGTCATCACGGGAACGACATCGGCCCCGTGCCGGATGAGTTCGTGCGCAATGCGGACGGCCTCCACGGCGGCGATGCTGCCGGAGACGCCGAGGACGACACGTCGGCCGCGCAGGTGATTCGACTTGGCGCCGCGCAGCCGCGTCGACGGGTGCATGAGCGGGCGGCTCATCACGAACGCCTTATTAAAGAGAAAAGGTGTGCGGCCGAATTGGCCGGTGACGTCGCTGGACGGACAAAAGGTTCACGTTCATCTCTTTGACCCCGCGCAGGACCTGTCGGGCGCCAAACTCGTCGATGGGTTTCCCAGCGTGGGCCTCGTGAGCACGATTGCGGCGAACTACCTCATCGATGCGCTGAAGCTCAAGCAGATCGGCGTCATGGACAATGCCAACTTCCCCACCCTCAGCGTCGTCCACAACGGGGAGCCGCTGGCGCCCGTCCGCGTCTATGGCGGGGAGCGCCAAACCGATGGCAAACCGGGCAAGGAACGAATCGTCGTCTTCGTAAGCGAGTTCCAGCCGAACCCACAACTCATCCGGCCCATCGCGGAATCCATCCTGGAATGGGCAAGGGCCCGCAAGTGCGACTACATCATCAGCCCGGAAGGACTCGTGCTGGAAGGCGAGGCCGCCCAGGACGAGCGGGTCGAGGTCTACGCCGTGGGGAGCACCCCGCGCACGAACGGCCTCCTCAAGGATCGGGGAATCCCGGCGTTCCGGGAAGGCATCATCACGGGCGTCAGCGGCGTGCTGCTCAACGTAGGCAAACGGGAGAAGTTCGACGTCGTGAGCATCCTCGCCGAGGCCCACCCCAACTATCCCGACGCGCGCAGCGCGGCCGTGGTGATCGAGGTCATCGCAAAGCTCCTCGGGCTGCACATCAACGTCGAGCCCCTGATCCGCGAAGCCGAGGGGTTCGAGACGCAGATCAAGGCGCTGCAAAAGCAGGCGGCGGCCAAGACGGGCCGGACCGAGCCTACCACCACGGGAATGTATGGCTAGCGGGATGCCGTTCCGCGAACTCGCCGACCACTTCCGCAAGATCGAGGACGCCTCCAAGCGCCTGGAACTCACGGCGCTGGTCGTCGAGCTCCTGCGGGCTACGCCGCACGCGATCGTCGACAAGGTCCTCTACCTCCTCCAAGGGCGCATCTATCCCGACTTCGTCGGCGTCGAACTCGGCGTGGCCGAGAAGCTCACCGCCCGGGCCCTCGTCAAGACGTTGGGAGCCACGGAGTCGGAAGTGCAAACCCTCCAGAACAAACTAGGCGACCTGGGCCTGGCCGCCGAGGAACTCCTCGCCAAGCGCCGCCAACGGGCCCTGTCTTCCGAACCTCTGACCGTGAGCGGCGTCTACAACGTCTTCGAGAAGATCGCCGCCTCGACCGGCCCCGGGAGCCAAGACGCCAAACTGGGCCTCCTCGGGGAACTCTTGCACGCCGCGTCCCCGCTGGAAGGGCGGTACTTGGTCCGTCTCGTGACGGGGAAACTCCGGCTCGGCGTCGCGGACCAGACCCTCCTCGAGGGCCTCGCGTTGTTCGCATCGAAGCGGAAAGCCACCAGCGTCACCGACCTGGGCGAGGAGGAACGCAAGGAGCGGGAGGACGCCAAGCGGGCCGTGGAGCGAGCCATGGAAGTCACGAGCGACATCGCCTTGGTGGCCAAGACCCTCCTCGAGAGCGGCCTGCCGGCCCTTCAACGTCTCAAGATCAAGTTGGGAGTCCCCGTCCGCCCGATGCTTGCCGAACGGGTCGAGTCGTTGGAGGAGGCGCTCGAGAAGATGGGGGGACGCGCCCAAGTCGAGTACAAGTACGATGGACTCCGCGTCCAAGCCCACGTCGGCGACACGATCGAACTCTTCAGCCGGCGCCTGGAGCGCATCACGCCGCAATTCCCGGACCTGGTCGAGGCCTTGGAGGACGCCCGCAAAGGCCGCAAGGATTTCATCATCGAAGGCGAAGCCGTGGCCGTCGATCCCAAGACGGGCCGGATCCGGCCGTTCCAGGAATTGGCGACGCGGCGCGGCCGCAAGTACGGCCTCGGCGGGGGCGACGACGGCGCAGCGACCCGAGGCAAGGTCACCCCCGTCGACTTCACCAAAGAGGTGCCCGTCCGATTCTACGTCTTCGACGTGCTGTACCACGACGGACACGACCTCACCTCGAAGCCCCTTGAGGAACGGCGCCATGTGGTCCAGGGACTGGTCAAGGAGAACGACCGGATCGCACTGGCCGAGATGTCCGTGTATGGGACCGTGAAGGCGCTGGAGGACTACTTTGACCGCGTCTCGACCATGGGCGCCGAAGGCATCATGATCAAGAAACTCGATTCGCCGTACGAGGCGGGGTCGCGAGGCTGGAACTGGATCAAGTTCAAGGCCGACTACCAGGAGGATCTGGCCGACAGCTTCGACCTCGTCGCCATCGGGGCCTACTGGGGGCAGGGTCGCCGGGGGGGCTGGTACGGCGCGCTCCTTCTCGCGTGCCTCAACGAGGACACGGGGGCTTACGAATCCGTCTGCCGGCTTGCCACGGGTTTCTCCGACGCCGACCTGGCGGGGCTCGAGAAAAAGTGCGCTCCCCACGTCGCCCGGACGAAGCCGAAGAGGATTGAGTCCGAGGAAGAACCCGACCTCTGGCTCGAGCCCGACCTCGTGCTCGAGGTAGTCGGCGCCGAGCTCACGCTGAGTCCGCGCCACCGGTGCGGATGGGGGGCGCTCAAGGACGACGCCGGCCTGAGTGTCCGTTTTCCTCGGTTCAAGACGTGGCGCACCGACAAGAAGGCCGGCCAGGCGACCACGACCAGCGAGATCGTCAAGATGTACAAGGCCAAGGCCAAGGCGCGCGCCGAAGCGCAGCGATGACGCTCCTCGCGACGAGCCCCGAATTCCTCCACCACGATATCCCCACGCGCCTCGAGACGGTCCGGCGACTCCACGCCATCCTCGACCGGACGGCCGTCCGCGCATCCTTCGCGGCCATGCCCGACTCGACCGAGACCGGCCCGCCATCGACGACGAACTTCTGCGGGCCCATCCGCCATGGGTCCGTCTGGCCGTCAAGCGGGCCGACGCCGAGGGCATCGTTTGGCGGAACCCCGATACCTACATTGCGCCCGGCAGCGAACGGGTCGCTCCTCCGCGCCCCGCGGAAAGACGCCGAAGAGGTTCCACGCTTTCGTGACCCCGCGCCCAACTCGAACTCCACGCCGAACCCGCCGCGGCCACCGCGTCACCACAGGCATCCTAACCCTCGAACGCCGGTCCCGAACTCTACAGGGGCGATTCAAGAACGTGACCTTTCAAGATTCACCGGGGGAAGACCTTGGATTGACTGGGTTCGGGGCAACCCTTATGGAGAGCAAGAGAGATGGCGACGGGGCGTTCGATGTGGGGTTCCTCAACGGTCTTGTGTTTCATTGTGTTCTCCGTGGTCGTCCTTCCCGCTCTTGCTAGCGCGAGTGAAAACGGGTGGACCTACGTCGACAACCGACTAGCGGGCGTTACTGTCCGGCCGGTCTTTCGCCTGGACGAAACGCGATTCTGCGGAGGACAAGACTCGGGCTCGAGCTTCAACAACGGATCGATTTGGTGCCTCTCCGGCGGAGGGACGTGGACGAAGAGTCGCGTCGGGACGGACCCGACCAACCCGCCCGTCGCGAACGTTCGAGACATTCAGTTCCTGACCAGTCAAGTCGGCTGGGCGGTGGGCGGGTTTGCCGGCTTTGGCTCGGACGGGCTTGTCGCCAAGACTCAAGACGGCGGAGCGACGTGGACGGACTTCATGCCCCAATTGATGGAATCGGTCAACTCCACGACCGCGATCCCGCTCGGCTTCCTCTCCGCCGTGTCGGCGGCCGTCGCCTTCACGGCGGGCGATTTTGTTCTTTACTCTACTGGAAACGGGGGCACCTCGTGGACGATCATCAACCTCCCCGATCTTGCGACTCGGCAGTCGCAGTACGACTACATCCGCTACGTGCACTTCGAGTCTGCGACCGCGGGGCAGGTCATCACCGAGGAGCACGTGTACGTGACGACGAACGGCGGCTCCACTTGGGCCTCCTCTCCCGTCCTTCCGTGGACCACCGAGCCCACCTACTTCGAGGCAACCGCGTGGCAGACGCTGGACGGGGCCCACGCGTACGTGCTCACGCGCGCGACAAACGGGCAGTTCACCTTGCGGCACTCCGAAACGGGAGGCAACAGGTGGGAAATCCTAAATGTGAGTTCCGTGTGGCGTTCGGGATTCCACTTCGTGACTCCGCAAGAAGCCTACATCGGCGGCTTCCGCTACATCGGGCACAGCACCGACGGGGGCGCGACGTGGCTCACGGAGTACGAGGGCACGCATGACGGCGCCTATGCGAAGTTCCGGCCCAGCCTCACCGGGGTCCCCTTCGTCTGGTCCTCCGAAGACGACGCCAACTACGCGGGGTATTTCCAACCCGGCGCGACACACGGTACGTCCTCCGGAGGCGTATCCTATATTTGGATGGAGGCCGAGAGCGAGTCGGACGCCGATGTCCAAAAGCCCGGAACCGAATGGGACGCGGCCGAAGAGGTGCCTCCGCCGGCTTCCCGCGGCCTGACGTCGGGAACCGGGGACTGGTACCTCTCCCGTCAAGGCGACGCCGTCTCGTATTCCTTTACGGTCGATGCGGGCGGCGACTACAGTCTTTGGCTGCGCGACGTCGGAGACGCCCGGCATCCCTTCGGGGCACGCGCGCTCACGATTTCGATCGATAGCATCGACCTCGGCAGTTACAACGAGCCCGCGCCTGGCGAAGGGTGGCAGTGGCAGAAAATCATTGAACGTGGTCTAGTACCAGGCCAGCACACGCTGCGCCTCCAGAAGACGGAAACAACGAGCGCCGCGGCCATCGTGGATGCCATCCTCTTCACGACGGACGCGTCGTTCGTTCCGACGGGATTGGTTCCCGGAAGCACGGGAGTCCAAGGGGGAGACGCCGTGGGCCCCACCCTACCCACGGAAACGAGCGGGACCGGGAACCGACCGGACACAGCCAACCAAACCGGCACCAACGCCGAGGCGCCTGCCCTCTCCGCGCCCTTTGTCCTCGCCGCGTTGGTTGGGCTTGCGCTTGCTCGGGGGACCTTGCGTGGCCGGGGCGGCCGCCCTCGCTAGTCGGGGGATTGCCAGTCATTCAACTCCTGGACGAAATCAAGGAACACGCGCGCACCACCACGGGGAAACTCGTCCAAGCGAGGGACGTGTATGTCTTCGAGATTGTGGTCGCGGAAAGGCGCGTCTTCCTCTCCCGGACGAGACTCACCTACGTCGCCAGGTTTCGCATTGATGAGGAACGGAAGGAATTGCGTTTTTGCGAAGCCTTGAAAGAAACTGGATTCGGGCTCTCCGGCGGTGGCGGCGCCGGCATGACGCCTGGCGCGGGGATGAAAACGGAAACGTATCGTACGGGGTTTGGCCGACCGAGGGACGCCACAATCGAGGAGCGGTCCGCTCTGTTTGGCAAGCGGTACGTTTACGCATTTGATTTCTCCACCTTCCGAGATCACCTACGACAAATCGCGGAAGGCCACGGGTACACGTTTCGCTATCAAGTGACCCCGACCTCATCCTGGTAGGCGCAGGCCTCGACAGCCTCCAAGACGACCCGCGGGACGGCCCGCGGCCTGCGCCGACGCTCACGGGCGAATCGGTCTCCCGCCCCATGACCGTCCAGCGGCGCGTCGCCTGCGTCCCCAAAGGAGGTGCCAGCTGGACCATTTTGTCCTCGCCATCGAGGCGCAAGCGCGAGCTCTTGCGGGGGACTCTTCTTCCCGTTCGACGGCGGGCCGGCGCCAGGCGCCGGTTTCGCCCCACTCCCTTGCCGGCTGGCCGCGCCGTGGTGGTCGCCTTGGGTATTTGACGCGCTTACCTGGGAGTAGCCAACCCTTAAGCCCCCGCCGCACCGCTCAGAAACGGGTAAAGTCATGAACGCACCGTCCGGGCGAGTCACACGCCAACGAGCCCGCTGGGAGCTCGTAGTCTTCGCGGCCCTCGGCGTCGCCCTCATGATCCTTGGCCAGTTCTGGGTCCTTACCGGCCCGCCCCCCGCCCTCTTGTGGCTCATCCTCCTAGCCATCCTTGGCCCAATCATGGCGTACGTCGCCATCCTTGCGCTCTTTGCGTACATGGAAGACCGGGATGAACTGCACGGCTCCCCACCACCAAGACGCCGTCACGGCGGCCAGGTCCATTGAGGAACCGCGTCGCAACGTGCCCAGCACCGGCCTGACCAGCGAACTCATTTATACGACGAGCGAATGAACGAGCGATAGAAATGGGTGCTCTGCGGGACCACTGCGGCGTGATCGGCATCGCCGCGCGGGAACCTGTGGCCCCCCTGCTGTATTTTGGACTCAAATCCCTCCAGCACCGCGGCCAGGAGTCGGCCGGCATGACGGCCGTGGACGAGGCCGGCATCGGCCGCACACACAAAGGCATGGGCCTCGTGGACACGGTCTTCCCGCCGGAACGCGTCGCCGAACTCCCCGGAAACGTGGGCATCGGTCATTGTCGCTACTCGACGGCCGGCCGAAGCGTGGCCGAGAATGCGCACCCCCTGACCGTCCAAACCCAGGTCGGCACCGTCTCCTTGGCGCACAACGGAGACATCGTCAACGCCCCCCAGATTCTCGAGGCCCTCAAGGCGAAGGGTTGGTCGTTCAATTCGGACAGCGACACGGAGGTGGCGACCCGGCTCCTGGCCAACAAGGTCGTGCACTACGCCGACAATCCGGTGAAGGCCATCAAGGAACTCATGGCCGAAATTGTCGGGGCCTACACGTTCACCATGGTCCTCGGCCGCGAAGTGTACGCCGTCCGGGACCCGCACGGCATCCGCCCCCTCGTCGTCGGTCGCTTGCCGGACGACGGCGGCTACGTCGCCGCAAGCGAATCGGTCGCGCTGGACGTTCTGGGCGCCGAACTCATTCGCGACGTCGCGCCGGGAGAGATTCTCCACTTGCGCGCCGACGGCTTCGAATCGTTTCGGACGCCGACGCCCGAACATCCCGCCCATTGCTTCTTCGAATACGTCTACTTCGCGCGCGGCGACAGCGTCATCGACGGCGAGCTCGCCCAGGAAGTGCGCCGCCGCATCGGCATGGCGCTGGCGCGCGAGGCGCCGGTCGAGGCCGACGTAGTCGTGCCGGTACCCGATTCCGGCCGGGCGCACGCCACCGGGTACGCCGAGGCGAGCGGCGTCCCGCTGCGGGAGGGCCTCATGAAGAACCGCTATGTCCACCGCACGTTCATCATGCCCGGCCAAGACAATCGCGAGCGCAACGTGCGCCTCAAGCTCAACCCGATTAAACCGTTCCTGGAAGGCAAACGCGTCATCATCGTCGACGACTCCATCGTGCGCTCCACCACGATGAAACGGATTGTCCAACTCGTCCGGGACGCCGGAGCCCGCGAAGTCCACGTCCGCATCGCCAGCCCGCCCATCACCGACCCCTGCTACCTCGGCGTCGACTTCCACCACCGGAGCCAGCTCGTGGCCGCCAACCACAAGATCGACGAGATCCGCAAACTCGTTGGGGCCAACAGCCTCGCCTACGTGAGCACGGAAGGCATGGTCGAAGCCATCGGCCTGCCGCGGGCCGACCTTTGCCTGGGCTGCGTCTCCGGCGAGTACCCGGTGAGCATCCCGGGCGAACGGGTTCGGGGCCAGCAAGTGCTCGACCGGTTTCCAGCGGTGCAGCCAACGACGATTGCGCCACCAAAAGCATTATAAGGTTCCACGGGCCGCGGTAGTTCGTGGGTTTCGGCGCCAACGGGTGGTTCCTCTCGAGCCTGATGGCAGCCACCGTGCTGGCGGGCTGCGCGGGCACCGACGACGGGGAAGAACAGGATGAAGAAATCGTGAGCGAAGACCTCGGCGCGATTGAAGGCCGAGTCCTTGACGACGAAGACATTGGCGTCACCGCCGTCCAAGTCGCGCTTCGCGGCTCGGACGAACTCTACGCCACGAACGGGCTGGGCGAGTTCCTCATCCCCTACGTCGCTCCGGGCGAGCACATCGTCGACGTCGCCAAGATCGGGTTCCAGTCCCAATCCGTCCCGGTCCGGGTGGACCCGGAGCAGGTCGCGACCCTGACGATCCGGCTCACCCCCCAAGCTGTGCCGGAGGCGACCTACTATGAGACGACCACGTTCACGGGGTACTACGAGTGCGCCCTGGGGGCAGGCGTCTGGGTGAGCGCCTGCAGCTACCCCTATACGGCCGTCTACCTGGGATTGCGCGACGGCGCCTGTCCTCAACCGCCCGCCTGCACACCCCCGCTCGTCAACCTCTCCAACTACGGGTTCCAGCCCGACATCCAGCGCAACGAGTTCCGGTACAACTTCACGGTGGAACCGAACGCGACGCAGGTCGTCTCGGAGATGGCGTGGTCGCCCAACACGGTCATCTCGAAGAACATGCAGCTCATCATCTCCTGCCCGGACTACGACCCTGTGGCGGACGACTGCAACGGCCCCACCTATGCTCGGACCAACGGCCAGACGCCGGTCCGCGTGGTCTGGAACGCGAGCCAAGTGCGCGATCCGCCGCAATGGGTGATGGCGCGCGGCTACCTCCCGTTCACGATCCCCCAGGTGGCGTTCAACCAACGGTTCGACATGTGGAACACCGTCTTCTACCACGGGCCGGCCCCCGAAGATTTCTCCATCCTGGACGAGGCCGGCTAGGCCTCCTCCAACGATTCGCCCGACGCGTTTAAGACGCAGAGGGCCATCGACCGATTGTGGCCCGTTCCGTCCGCGTCGTGACCGTCCTCGTCATCGCCGCCACCTACATCTTCCTGGTCTTGGATGGCTACGCGGCCGCCCCCGAGAAGCAGCCGAAGGTCGACACGCAAGACGACGCGCAAGAGGGAGCACCGGCCACCGAGGAGGAGACGCCACCCCGGTCCCGCACGGTGCGGCTCGGCTTCGCCACTTTGACGGTCTTGATGACGCTCGGCATGGTGGCACTTGCCGCCTGGTCGCGGTACGACGGTTTCACGTTGGGCTCGATCGTCGTGGCCGTCGGAATCCAAACGTTTGTGTTCACGGGGTGGATCCAGAGCCCTCAGCTGGAACCCTGGTACTACTTTGCCGTCGGGACGGTCTTCACGATCCTGTTGCTGGGTGCGACCCTGGGCTTCCATTACTTGCAGAAGGAAGCCTGACGACGCGGCGGGCCGGTGGTCTAGTGGTCATGACGTCGCCCTTACAGCGCGTCGCGCGCGACGCGTAGGAAAGGCGGAGGTCGGCGGTTCAAATCCGCCCCGGCCCACTCATCGACGCCTCGACCGGGGCCCCTTCCGGGGGGGCGCCGGACCCTATCCGTTGAATTGGGGGGCGGGAGCGCGGGCCTGCGCGATTTGCCGCATGGCGCTGAAGTAGGGGAGCCCGACGCGGCGCAGGTAGACGACGTAGAGGACGGCCAGGGCGAGGTACGAGAGGGGAAGGAACCAGTTGAGGTTGAGTTGGACATCGCCGCGCAGTTGGCCTCCCATGTCGGGGATGGCGAGGTAGAGGAGGATGGTGAAGATGGTGCCGATGATGATGGGGATGGCGGTGAGGCCGTAGAGTTGGGTCAGGCCTCCCCAGAGGTTGGCCAGGCGGCCCGATCGTTCCAATAACGCAAAGAGGGCGGCGCCAATGGCCAGGTAGAGAACGAGCCACAGCATTCCGTGGGCGAGGCCTAGGTGGCCGCCGGGGTCCTTGTTCTCCTCGCGTCCAAGAAACGTTTGCTCGCCGAAGCGGTAGATGGCGGCCTCGCCGTGGTGGAGCGACTTGGTGCCCACGTCTTCGGTCGCCAACGGGAGCAGGGGGTTGAGGAGGAGCGTGGCGGCGGCGACGACGGCAGTCCAACCCGCGAGCTTAACCGCCGCGTTGCCCAGGCGGCCGCGGGCCGGTCGTTCGAGAAACAACGCCAGGGCCTTGCGGAGCAACCAGAGGGATCCCAGTACGATCGTGAGCCCGAGGGCGAGGTTGACGTAGGGGGCGACGTGGAGCTGGTATTCCGGGATGATAGCGCGTGACGATGCGAGTCGGGCAAAGTAGTTTCCCAACAGGCGGAACGAGGCCAGGGTGACCAGGAAGCCGAAGAACGCGCCGATGGCCAGGAGGATCGCTTGGAGGATGCGTTGGGCGCCGACGAGGTTCGGGATGGCGTCGACCAGCACAAGGAGGAGGCCCACGAGGATGAGGAAAATGAAGGCGAGCAGCGGCCAAAGCGTGTAGCGGTCCTCGTAGTCGGTTTGGCTGGCCGCGTTGAACTCGTCGCGGTCGCGGGTGAGGCTCCCTTCCTTCTCCCAGGGTGCCGTGAAGTCCACGATGAGTCCGGCGACACTTGCGCCGACCAGGATGACGCCCCACAGCGCGAAGAAGGTAAAGCGGGGTTGGGTGCGGGCTCGGAATTCGGGAGATGGCGGTGCTGGCGTCGACGCGGACGTTTGTGTCGGCGTCGAGGTCCACGATGGTACGCCGGCTTCCGGGGCGGCGGCGCGGGGCGTGACGGGCTTCGCCCTTCCAACGATCACGCTGGATCGGACCACGCGCTTGGGACCGCCCTCCGTCTCCGCCATGTCTTGCCCTGAGGTTACTCCGCGACGGGACCATGATTGATAATTGTTTTCGTGCGCGGACCCCTTGGAGTCAACCGCTAAATAAGAGCCCTGGAATGCGCGAACCGTGAAGCCGGCCGAGAGCGTGGTGTTGGCGGACCCCGGCCGGCCGTCGGCGCAGGACCCGCGCGGCGTCTGCGTGGCCATCCTGCCCAACGAGAAGCCGGTGCGCGTCCTCGGGGACTCTCCCGGCGACTTCATGGACCGCCTGGCCCGTGCCAACCTTTCCTGGGTCAACTTCGCCGTGGACGACGTCCGGAAGGACGGAGCCCACGTGGCGGCGGTCCTCGGGTTCAGCGGAAGCCTGGTGGAGACGCTCCTGGATTCGCCCCTCAACAACTACGACGACCGCGAATCCGAGTTCGGTCTTCGCCTGCCCGTCGTCAAGATCGTGGGCGGACAGCTCGAGGTGGCCCCGCTTCTGATTCTTGTGCGGTGGGGATTGGTCTTGTCCATTCACGAGCGGGGGAAGGTCAACCGCATGGTCCGGTTGAGCCGCTACGCGGACACGTTCATGCGCAAGATCCCCGTCGAGCGTCCGATGCCGGACAAGCTCACGATCGTGCTCACGCGCCTCCTCGACGAGAACAACGACCGGAATTTTGAGGCGTTGAGGTTCATCCAGGAACAGGGCGACCGCATCGGCGGCGCGCTGCTCGATACGGGCAAGTCGCGCGAGACCGTCGGGAAGCAGGTCTACCAGGTCAAGCACCTTCTGGTGCAGTATCTGGACGTACTATGGTCCACGCTCGACGTGATCCAGAGCCTCCGCTACGGGGACGCCGAGCTCGTGTCCGACGACGAGACGCTCTTGGCCCGCGTCGGCATCCTCAGCGACGACATCAACCGCCAGATCCAATTGTCGGAGCACACGACAGAAGTTCTGGTTTCCGGCCTCGAGGTCCTCCAGTCCGTCTACAACAACCAGTTGCAGATCCTCAACAACCGCATGGCCACCGTCGTGGCCTGGCTGACGCTGTTGGGCACCGTGATCCTCGTGCCGAACACCTGGGCCACCTTCTTCGGCCCCATGACGGACTTCGACGGCCGAGGCCGAGCCCTGTACGTGGCAGGGGTCATCATCGCGACCGTCGTGGCCACGTGGCTCTCGTGGACCTACGTGCGCCGGAGCGGCCTCCTCAAGGGCTCGCCGTAGGAATGGATGGCGGCCCTCCCCCCGCCCCCAGCCGGCGAGGGAGAGGGTTCAAGACCTCGCGGCCATGGCGGTGGGCGTGCCGGCGACGGTGGAGGTCCTCCTCCCCTTCATCTTCTTGGGGGCGCTGCTCTATTCGACGGTGGGCCACGGTGGCGCGACGATCTACCTAGCCGTCCTGACCTTGGCCGGCTACGCCGTGGCGTCCCTCGTCACCACGGTCCTCGTCCTCAACATCCTGGCCGCCACCATCGCCTTCCTGACGTTTCGCCAGGCGGGCCACCTGCGATGGCGGCTCCTGATCCCCTTCGTCGTGACCAGCGTGCCCAGCGCCTACCTGGGGGGACTCGCGCCGCTCTCCGGACGGGCCCAGTCGTACATACTGGCCGCTGCGTTCGTCCTCGGCGCGCTTCGCCTCATCCTGTTCACCAACCTGCCCCGGTTCCGAATCCCCACGACGGGCCCGGCCTTCCAGGTCACGGCGCCGCTTCTCGGCGCGACGCTTGGCTTCCTGGCCGGCGCGACCGGTATCGGTGGCGGAATCTTCCTTTCGCCCGTTCTCCTGTTCCTGGGCTGGGCCGACGTACGCGAAGCCGGAAACATTTCCAGCGCTTTCATCGTGCTCAACTCCGTGGCCGGCCTGGCGGCCAAACTCCCCAACACGCCTCTCGACACGACCCTACTGCTCCCGCTCGGCGTCGTCGTGGTGGCCGGGGCCGCGCTCGGCTCGTTCACCGGGGCGCGCAAACTCTCGCCGCGGTTTCTCCAAGTCCTGCTCGGCGTCGTCCTCTGGGCGGCCGCCGTCAAGGCGGTCCTGTAGCCGACCGTTCACGCTCGGCGCTCAATCTCCGGCGGCCGTACGGCGTGAGACCCCGAGGCTTGTACATGTTGAGGACGAGGACCACGAGCAGCACGACCGTGCCCCCGATCGAGTGGCCCAACGTCGTGCCGAGCTGTCGTAGCCCGTCGTCGGTCGTTGATGGATCCGCGGCCACGTCGGCGTAATGGCTGATGACGCGCGTCTCCAAGAAAAGGACGAGGACGGCGAAGAGCGTCAAAAGGAGGGAGATGACCACCCAGTAGTGGCGCATGAGCCCCCACTTTGTCCCCAACGAAACGAGGATGCCCGTCACAAGCGAGGCCAGGGCGAGCGGCACAACCGCGTTCCAGGTGACCAGGTCCATCGCGATGTAGGCGGCGCGGAGCGTGGGAATGTCCCGGCTCGTGGCCACCGTCGCGTCGAGCGCCACGTAGGCGATGACGGCGCCGAGCCAGCCGACCGAAACGGCGACGTGGGCGGCCAGGACAAGCCTGCGCGCCCGGGGCCCCAGGATCACGGACCATGCCCCGTCGGGGCGAGGTCGAGAAAATGGAGCACGAGGAACGTCAACGCCGCCAACGCGGCGACCGCGATGAACGCCTTCACCCAGGCCGGCATGCCTTCCGCCGCGGGATCCGGTCCTTCCATGGGCGGTCCTACGGGAGATTATATCTTGACATAAAGAGTCTTATCCAAAAGGCATTTCTGTCCAAAGCCGAAAGCCTTAGGGGTTTGGGAGACCTTTGCCCTGAGGATGGCGCGCCTCAAGAGCTCAGGGCAACACGCAGATGGGCGACGGGAGGCCGCCATCTTCGCCGCCGTCCAGGGTTTCCGACGCGTGTTCACTGGTTTCAATCGCCTGCTGGCAGGGGCCTCCGGGGGCAACATCTCCATGGCCGACACGCTGACCCTGCACTTCGTCGCCCATGCCGGCCACGTCACCCCGGGAGAGATCAGCGCGTTCACGGGGCTCACCACCGGCGCGGTGACGTCCATGGTGGACCGGCTGGAAGAGGCCGGATATGTACAACGCCAGCGGAGCACCCAGGACCGGCGGGTCGTCCTCGTGGGGCTTCGCCCCGGCGCACACCCGAAGCTGGCCGGCTTCATGATGGACGCCCACGGAGAGGCCGCCAAGATGTTCGACGCCTTGACCAGGGACGACGTGGAAATCCTCGTTGGGTTGCTCGAGCGGCTTGAGCCGGAGCCTCGCCGCTAGCCGGCCGTCCGCGGGCGCGCGGAGGTCTCGGCGCCGGGCCCATACCCTATTCAGCGCTTACCATCCCGACCGGGCCCGGTCGCGGTTTCTCAAGCGCTCAATGACTCCGGGGCCCCTAGCTCGTCGAGGAACCGAATAGCCGATCGTATTCCTTGTGGTCGCCGACCCAGTCGATGCGAACCACGTGCCCTTCACCGTGGATGAAGAGCACCGTGTAGATGGCGCGGAACCCGCCCGTCAGCGACAAGCGGTAAAGGTTGGGGCGATCGCGACAGGTCTTGGGCCATCGGTCTCGCTTGATGGGGTCGCCGAGGGTCGTGTCTTGTTCTAGCGCAGGTCCAGCGGCGACCAGGTCCTTCCAGGCCGCTTCTGCCCGTGGTTTGTCCTTCCGGTGGCGCTTGAAGAATTCTCCCTTTGCGCCCCCCAAGACGCGCGCCGTTGCGCGCGTCGACTTCACGCAAGGGCCGCCGTGGCAAGCTCCGTGGTCCTGCGGCCCGCGCGCACATAGATGACGCCTTTGGTGCCGACGGCCGCCACACCGTAGTGGACGAGCGCGGCGATGGCGGTCTTGATGGTGTCCCGGCGCGTGCGGCGGGCCGCCATGCGACGCTCGATTTCAGAAATTGACAGGGGTGACGCCTGGCCGCTGGTGGCCTCGTGTTCAAGGATTCCTTCGATTTCAAGCATCGTGGACAAGGTAGGGTTGGCCTTTTCATGATCGAGGGCGCCGGTCGGCTTCATCTAATTCACCTATGTGTCATACTACGTATATGTAGATAGCGGCAGCCACCGGGTCAGAACCCGTCGTTGGCTGCCTCGCTTCGAAGCCTTGAGGGAGTTGAGGAGCTGGCCCGCACAGGTCAAATACCCCCGTCCTTTCGGAAAGCCTGATGCCAAGGACGCGGCGGCCGTTTCCAGGACGGCAAGATTCAGAGTCCCGTACCCTTTGGCACTCCGCCTAGCCCCGTAGTCTAGTGGTCAAGGATAGGGGACTCTGGATCCCTTGACGGCGGTTCGAATCCGCCCGGGGCTACTCGCCGCCTACGCCGGACCCTGGACCTTGCCCGCGATGGCGGCCTTGATCTCCTCGATCGTCTTGCCCTCGGTCGAGATGCCAAGGTCCTTGGCGGCCCTCCGCAGGCGTTCCTCCTCGGTCACCGGCGGTGGTTTGGCCTCTTCCTCGACCTCGTCGCGAGCCCGTTGGAACTCTTTCTGGGCCCGACCAAGGGCGCGCGCCAACTCCGGAATCTTCTGCGCGCCGAAAAGGAGGATGACGATGAGGATGATGAGGAGGATCTCGGGCAGGCCGATATTTCCGATGAAGAGGAGGATGGCGTCGGGCCTCATCGGTCGCCCTAGACCCAACTCGATTTTAACGGTTTCCACTCGCTCGCTTCAAAACAGGACGACGTCGACGGGGTCGCCGGCCTCCAGGTACTCGACGTCGGGCGGGACCTCGACGTACCCGACGGCGCCGAGGAGGCTCGTCGTGGCCGCGCTTTCTTTGTACGTGGGGATCGCGCGGCCGCCCTCGAGTCGCACCGGCAAGAACCAGACCCTGCCGGGGACGCTCGCGACGCGTTCGCCCAGGGGGACCTGGACGCGCCGGGGCGACTGCGGCGGGTGATGGGCCAGCTTCTGGACGGCCGGCACGACGTAGAGGTAGGCGTCGCTGAGGCAACTCGTGGGGAAGCCCGGCAGGCCGAACACGACCGACGCCCCCACCTGGGCCAGCAGCAGAGGCTTGCCCGGTTTCACGCGAACGCCGTGGAAGATGATGCGGCCTTTGGCCGCCAGGGCGTCGCGAAGGACGTCCCGGGCGCCGGCGCTGCTTCCGCCGCTGAACAGGATGGCGTCAGCTCCCGCGTGGTCCTCCAGAGCGTCCTGCAGGGCCTCGACCCTGTCCGGGACAGGGCCTCCCAAGGTCACCTGGGCGCCCAGACTCGCCACGAGGACCGCCAGCGCCGGCCCGTTGGAATCGTAGATGCCGGCGGGCCCCAGGGCTTGGCCGGGCCGGCGCAGCTCGGATCCCGTGGAAAGAACCGCCACCCGCGGCCGGCGCCACACGCGAACCGTGGCCAGGCCCAACGCAGCGCAGACCGCTAGGCTGGCGGGGTTGAGCATGACCCCCTCCGTTGCGACAACGCGGCCCGCCACTAGGTCGCTGCCTCGCCGCGACACGTGTTCCTGCGGCCGCAGTTTCCGTTCAATGCTGATCCAATCTCCATCCCGTCGGGTACGTTCGACGGGGACCACCGCGTCCGCCCCGGCCGGCAGGGGTGCCCCGGTGGCGATCTGTGCGCACTCGCCGCGGCCGATGGGTCGCTGGCTGGGGTCGCCGGCGTGGACGACGTCCACGAGCCTCAGCTTGGAGGGGGCCGCATCCACGTCGTGGGCCCGTACGGCGAACCCGTCCATGGCGGCCCGGTCGAACGCCGGTACATCGTTGGGCGCAGCGACGGGTTCGGCGAGGACGCGGCCGTTGGCGTCCAGGAGAGGAACCAGTTCGGTGTCGGTCGTGGGCCGACAGGCCTCGAGGACGAGTCGCATGGCTTCCGCATGAGGCAGAAGCTCGGTCAAGGGACGCATCTCTTCCCGGTGCACGTGGCCGCTAGCCGTGCGGCTTCACCCCGCGCAGGAGGGAGACGGCGTGGGCGAGTTCGGGCAGGATTAGCCGGCGCGCCGCGAGGCGGCAGGCATCGGGGCTGCCGGGAAGGAGAAACATCAGGGCCGGGCGTGTGCGTCGGATGGTGGCGGCCGTGGCGCGTGAAAGCCACGCGCCGCTGCCGATGGCGTCGTAGCTGAGGCTGCGGAAGGTCTCGCCGAAGCCGGGGAGCTCCTTCTCGAACCAGGGCCGGAACGCCTCGATGGTCACGTCGCGCGGCGTGATGCCGGTTCCGCCGTTCACCACGATCACGTCGGCGCCGGCGTCCAGGAGCTGGTCCGCCCCCCGGCGCAGGGCCGCCGCCGCGTCCGGCACCAAGCGGCGGGCCACGACCTCGTGTTGGGTCCCCAGCAGGCGTTCGAGAACGTCGCCGGACTCGTCGGTGGCCAAGGTGCGGGAATCGCTGGCCGTCAGAATCCCGATCCGGACGCGGGGGACCACGCGGTGCGCGTGGCGTTGGTGGCCCGCGTAGCTCAACCTTTCACCTTCTTGAGGACGCGCACATCCTCGAGCCGGGCCGTGGGGTACTGTCCTTGGTCGTCCTTCTCCAGCGGCTTGACGACGTCCCAGATGGTCAGGAGCGCCGTCGAGCAGGCGACGAGCGCCTCCATCTCGACCCCGGTGCGGTGGTGCGCGACGACGCGCACGCGGCAACGGATACGGTCCGCGTCCACGGACAGGTTGGTCTCGACCGCATCGAGGGGGACGGGGTGGCAGAGCGGGAGGATCTGGGGCGTGTTCTTGGCCGCCAGGACGGCGGCCGTCCGCGCAATCTCCAACGCGTCTCCCTTGGCGAGCTTGCCCGCACGAATCGCCGCGAGTGTTTCGGGCCGGAGGCGGAGGAAGCCTTCCGCCTCGGCTTCTCGGCGCACGATGGGCTTCGCGCCCACGTCGACCATGTGGGCGGTGTGCTTCACGGGGGCACCCGTCGATTGGAGGACCCAAGGATCCAGGCAGAACCTTGCACGCTTTCCTCCTTTTTCCAGATGGGAACGATTTCCTTGAGGCGGTCCATGAAGAACCGGACGGCGTCGAAGGTCTCGGTGCGGTGCGCGCCGGCGAGCGCCACGAGCAGGATGGGCTCCCCCGCCACCAAACGACCCGTGCGGTGGACCACGACGGCATCCACGAGGCCGAAACGCCGAACGGTCTCTTGGCGCAACGCCTCGAGCGTGGACAAGGCCATCTCGGGGAACGCTTCGTATTCGAGCGCCTCGACCGTCGTGGATCCTTCCCTTCGCCGCACGGTTCCCACGTAGAAGGTTACCCCGCCGGTCTCGTCATGGCGCAAATCGCCCAACACTTGGTCCAGACTGAACGGGAGCTCTTGGATGCGGGCGTACCCCATGGTTCCGCTTCGAATCCCGAGGCCGCTTTAAGGCTTCAGGGATGCCCAAAACCGGCCCAGGAACCGCAGGAATTTCCTCCGGACGGAAAGAATCGCTAAATACTTCCTTGGGTTCTGGACGGTCGAGGCCTTTCATGGGCATGTTCAGCTGGCTCAAATTCGGAAAGAAGTCGACCGCCGCCACCAACGGCACCGGTACCGCGCCGGGGACCACACCGCCGACGACCCCCACGCCGACGCCGACCGCGCCGACGACCCCCGCCACCGACAAGACGGCCAAGAAACCAACCGAGACGAAGACCCCGCCCAAGACGACCAAGTCGAAGAAGTGAACCGCCCGTGGCGGGCTGGTTCACGTCGCTGTGGCGTTCCGTCCTGGGTCGCGCCAGTCACGAAGAGGACGCCAAGCCGCGGATCTCTTCCCCACGTTCCGCCGTTTCCCGTCGGCGTCGGCGCGGCCGTTCGGCAGGCCAACGCGGCATCCCTCAAGGTATCTATCCGCCGAGCGGCGGGGGGCGTTGGCGACGGTCGGCGAACCGTCGACGCCTCATGTGAAGAGGAAGACGAGGAGCCACCAATCGCCCCAGCCATCTTTTTGGCCCGACCGGGAGGCGCCGCGGGCGACCCAATACGTGAATGGT
>CAYVGY010000021.1:22656-27325 GCA_964451065.1 uncultured Halobacteriales archaeon | reverse complement strand
AGAACCTCCTCTTCAAGAGCGAGGACGCCAAGGGCGGCATCAAGTCCTACGCGGAGAAGCGGACGCCCAAGGTCAGGGGGAAGTAGCAGTCCTTCCGCAACCGCCCGACGACGTTTACGAACTGGGCAGGTCCTTGGCTCGCGCCACGGCGTCCGTCCGGCCCTTCGCCTTCACGTAGTGCCGGAGGGCGCGTTCGCTCGTGAGGTACGCCGGCCGCCCCGCTCGTCGTTTCACCGTGGCCGGCGCGCTGGAGTTCGTCACATGGAGGGCCGCCAGGGCTCCCTGGCGGGCGCGAAGAGCAAGGTAATGGGGCGCGTAGGGATTCCAGGCTTTGTTTCGGAATGCCGCTAGGGGTTGGAGTTCGTCCTTGGCGTCGCCCACTTGGTCGAGGAGGTCGAGGAGGCTTCGCGTCATCGCTGCGGCGAAGAAGCGTTCGAGAGGTCGGTAATCCTTCGCGTGGCCCGCCTCCAATGCCGCCAGGTAGGTTTTGCGGTCGCCCGGAAGAACGTGAAGGGGCGGCCAGTCGTGCTTGAGGAAATGGAGGTTCAGCAGGAGCCGTCCGGCGCGCCCGTTGCCGTTCTCGAACGGGTGGATGGCTTCGAACTCGTGGTGGAACCACGCCGCGACGTCGAAGACCTTTTTTCGGGCCTTTTCACGTCGCCGATAGGCCGCAAGCCACGCGTCGAGGCGAGGCACGACCTTTTCCCGTCGTGGGGGTCGGTACTTTGTACCGCCGATGTAGGGATTGGAGAGGCGCCACTGGCCCGGCCGCATGCCGGGGATTCCGCGGAAGACCTCTTGGTGGAGTTCTTGAACGACGACCAGGTCGATGGGCTTCGCGCGGCGAGCGAGGAGGCCGCGGAAAGCCTCCTCGTGTTGGAGGGTTTCGATGACGTCCGGGACGGGGCGCCCCTCGACGCTCGAAGCCTCGATGAGCAGCTGTTCGACCTCGGCCTGGGTGAGCGTGTTGCCTTCCAACGCGTTGGTGCCCCACGTATTCAGCGCACCCGTCCGCTTCCACACGCCTTCTGGCAGGGCGTCCATGGAGCCGAGTTTGTCGAGGAACGCGTCGCGCAGAACGTCCAGTAGTATTCTTTTATCCATTATCAGTTAGTAAAAGAATACTATCTTGAGGTATTAGTAGGTTCTCGTAGGACCATCCTTCGGCAACCCGCCGCTTTGACCCGGTGCCTCGGTGGATCGAATCGAGTGGACGGTTTCGGTCTCGGACTCCAGAACCCCTCTTCAAGAGCGAGGACGCCAACGAAGGCATCAAGTCGTACGCCGAGAAGTGGACCCCCAAGTTCAACGGGAAGTGGGCCCGTAACGCTTTTCCGCCAACGGTCCAGTCACGGGTCCGGCGGATTCCCCATGACGAGCGAACTGAGCCAACTGCGCTTGCCCGCGGGCCTCCTCCTAGCGCTCTTCATCGGCCCCGTGCCAGTCGAGGCCACGCCGACGGCGATCCACGCGCCCATCTTCATCGACGGCGACGCCGGACTGTGCGCGCCGGGCAGCGGCGTGACCAACTGCGCCACGGCGGACGGCTCGCCATCCAAGCCATACCGCATCGAGTCCTGGTTCTTCTCGTCCCAAGGCGCGGCCACCGATGTACGCATCCAATTCGTCACGAAGCACGTCGTCCTCACCGACAACGACTTCGGCGGCACGCCGGGGGGCGGCGGCCTTGCCTCCATCGGGATCATGCTTTGGGGCGTCGACCATGCCACGATCGAGGGCAATGCCTTCCACGGAATGGACTGGGGCATCCTCGCCGTCGACGGGAGCGGCCCTCGGGTGTCGCGAAACGCCTTCACGAGCGTGGGCGTCGGCGTCCTGGCGGACGGCGCGGACGGCATCGTGGTCGACCACAACCTATTCCGGGGGCGCGACGGCGTGAGCATCCGCGCCCCCGACGCGCAGATTATTCTCAACCAGTTCGAGGACAACTCGTATGCCGTGGACCTCCAAGCGGAGGCCACGGGCGCCCTCGTGGAACGCAACAACTTCGTCCGGACCTCAGGGTTCGCCCTCGAGACGTTCACGGACAGCTTCATCGACGCCCGCTGCAACTGGTGGGACTCCCCCTGGGGACCGTCCCTCCCCCCCAACTACGCCGCGTTTGGCGGGCGCCTCTACGGGCACGCCCTCTGGTCGCCGTACTTGACCGAGCCCGACCCCTACGCGGGCCCCAACGGACACGACCCGCTCCTCTGGCCCCCGGACCACGCCGTCGCGTACCTCTCCTCGCCCTGCTACGACGTCGTCCCGGGCGGACCCTAACCCTCTCATCGGCGGAGTGTGCGGCGCTACGTCCCGAACCCCGTCCGACGTTCGCCGGGGCGGACTCGGCGTTGGGAATCACGCGAGGGGCGCCGGCTCCATCGCCCATGCCACGACGGCGCCTTCCACGTCCGTCACGTCGCAGAAGGACTCCTCCAACGTCATGCCGCCCTGGAACACCAGGTCCCCACCTGGACCCATGGCGACGTCGCGCACCTCGTCCTCGAAGTGTGCCGGCCCGTCCCAAGTGCCCGTCCAGACTTCCCCGCCGGTCGACGCCTCATAGGCGACCATGAGGAAGTCGAACATCGGCCAGCCGCCGCACGTGCCCGCCTCCGCCATTCCGCTGACATAGACGTGTTCGCCGTCGGGCGCCAAGGCGAGACCCTGCGCGAAGTCGAGATCCACGTCGAGGTCCCCGTACCGCGATGTCCAAAGTCGGTTCCCGTCCGCCGTGGAGTACGCGGACGTCTGCACGAACGTGCCATGCTCCGGGCCCTGAACGGTCGATGTCAGGTACGCCTTCGATCCATCCGGGGCCACGACGGCATCGAAGAGCGCCTGCGTGTCCTCGCTCCGGATCCAATTGAGCGCGCCGGTGACGGCGTCGAATGAGGCCACGGACATGTCGAACCCCGTACCATCCCCCGTCGTGGTGCCTGCCACGATGAGGGCCGACCCGTCCGCCGAGAGCCCGATATCGTCCCCCGCGTCCATGTCGTGCCCCGGCCCGTCGTAGCGGGAGCGCCACAGCACGGCGCCGTCCTCGGCCGCGTAGGCCGACACTTCGAGGTCCATGTTGGGGCTGAACCCGCACAGGTCCGCTCCCGGCGTGCACGTGTACCCGGTCGTGTAGAGGCGGGATCCGTCGGGGGAGACGACCAACCGGCCCGCGCTGCGATTCGTCGACCGTTCCTCCCACAGGACGGCGCCGGTGGCGGCTTCGAGGGCTTGCACGACGGCGTCCTCGTCCCAAGCGGACGACCGCGCCAGCGCGTACAGGATGGTGCCGTCCGTGGAGGGCGCCACGAACAGGTACTGATCGACGGCGTCCGGGCGCTCGAGCCGGGCACGCCACCGTTCCGCCCCCGAGGCGGGGTCGAGCGAGGCGAGGAATCCTTCCCACTCATCCCCCGAGAGAACTGCGTAGCCCGCGGCATAGACCGAGTCACCCGTGGAGCTCGTCCCCAGGAAGAAAACGTTGCCTTGTTGCCAATCCGGCCCGTTCAGAATCGATTCCCAGACCGGCATCCCGTCCGTTGCCCGAAGCGCGGTGACTGTCACCGAAGCGTCCCGAACCCCGGAGGCGTAGACGAGGTGGCCGGTGGGATCCGCGGCGAGGGCGTTCACCGTGCTTCGGCCGTCCGATTCCGATACATGCGACCACGCGAGGCACGGTCCGAGGGCACGCAACCGCGGAAGGAAGGAGCCCGTGTCGGCCTCGGCGCAGACGAGGTTCGGCAAGTCGGCTGCCTGGGCGACCGCCACGAGTGGAACCGACACGAGGAGGACAGCTGCGAAGCGTTGAAGCACGGGTCCGCCGCGTCTGTCCCTCCTTAAAGGGTTTATGAGACCGTTGGTCGGTTGGTGGACAGGCTCCTCCGGCGCATGCGTCCCGGACGCCCAGGCGTCCGAGGGAGGAAACGGGGTGCCCCGCCTTCGAGGTCCCGACGCTCACCCCGCCTCCCATGGGCCACACCGTGTCCGAGTGGGGGAGCACGATTCCTCCACGGGCGGTCCCGCGCCCGATTGCACGGCTCGACGCCGCCAGGCGCGGAAACGCGAGCGCAGGCGGGGGAGGCATGTCGCCCTCCGGCAGGCTCTCCGTCGTCCTAGGCTACGGGAACGCGACCACGGCCCAATCGGATATCCAGGGGGTTCACAGGGCCGACCGAAGCTGTTCGGTTGTTTTGTTAACAGGTCTCGGCGCCTCCACTCCCTGGGAAAGGTGGGCTCGTGCGGACGAGCGGGTTGGCCTGGAGCATGTTTGCGGCGCTGGTCGCGGCTGGGTGTACCAGCCAAACGACGACGCCCAACGACGAGACTGGACTATCGACGCCACTCGCGCTCCTGAGCGCTTCGCCTATCCCCCTCTGGCCGAATCCCCAGACGACGCCCCACCCCGCCTTCGGCTATCCTACGCTCACCCACCCGCCGGTGGGCCCCAACGTTTCCGAATGGTGGACGTCCATCCCCGCCCGGACCCTGCCCAACCCGATTGGCGGGCTCCAGGCCCTCGCCCACGGGCCCTCCAGCGACACGGGCGCCGGCATGTCCCTCCTGGGGAGCCTCGCCGTCGTTCCCGGTTACACCAACGCCACGATCCTCTACGACGTCCGCGATCCCACCCACCCGGAGTTCCTGAGCAACCTCACGGGCCTCCACC
>CAYVGY010000021.1:0-22646 GCA_964451065.1 uncultured Halobacteriales archaeon | reverse complement strand
CAACGTGGACCTCATCCTCTACCCCACCGGCCGCCTCATCGCCATCCTGTCCACCGGCGAGGGAAAGCTTCCCTACTGGGACATCACGGACCCCCGGAACCCCGCCCTCGTGGGGACCCTCGAACCCTCCACCGGCACCCACAAGGTGAACGTCGTGCCCGGGACCCCCATCGTCTACAACGCCAACAGCAACGGCGGCGGCGACATGTTCCTCCAATCCCGACGACCCGAGGACGGCCGCGGCGTCACCGAGATCTATGACCTCTCCGATCCCGAGAACCCCGTCCACGTCCAGGATTGGAAGAACGGTTTCGGTTGCCACCACATCTATTTCTGGAACGACCCGCCCACCGAGCGCTACCGCGCCTTGTGCGCCGGCATCGAAATGACGCAGATCTGGGACACGGCGGACCCGCGTCACCCGAAAGTGATCGTGAACGTGCCCATGCAGCACGGCGAACCGGCCCTGCCCAGCACGTCGCTCTCTGTCGACTCGTTCAGCCCCTTCAGCATCCTCATCTCCGCCGGCGACGTCCTCGTCGTGGGGGACGAATCCGGCGGCGGCGGGCTGCCCCCGGGCTGCGCGGCACGCCACGAGGGACCCGGCCACGACATGTCGACGCCGGTGGGCGCCCTCTGGTTCTACGACGTCGCCGACGAAACGCACCCCGCGCTGCGCGGCTGGTTCAGCCCCGGCACCTCCCTGGCCTCCAACTCGCCCGCTGATCCCTGGAGCGCCGCCTTCTACTCTTGCACCGCGCACCACGGCCGCCTCGTGCCCGACCCCGCCGGGCGGGACCTCTTGGCCATGGCGTTCTACCGCGCCGGCGTCGTCCTCGTGGACTTCAGCGATCCGTCGGCGCCCCACGGAGTCGCCCAATGGGACCCCGGCACCAACGTTTGGGAGGTCCAATACTACAACGGCTACCTCTTCACGGGCGACCTCGCCCGCGGCATGGACGTCCTCGGGTTCTCGTAGGCATGCTCCCCACGACGCGACCAGGGAAGGACTCATCTAGGAGCGCCCCGTGGACCCCGTGCGCATGAGCGTGACCGCGGCCTTGGTCGACCTCGCCGTCGACGTCATCGACCGCCTCGGCTACCCCGGCGTCTTCGTCCTCATGGCGCTCGAGTCGATGGTCGCGCCCGTCCCCAGCGAGGCCGTGATGCCCTTCGCCGGCTTCCTCGTGGCCGAAGGCGAGATGAACCTTTGGCTCGTTGCCGTCGTCGCCACCCTCGGTTCCCTTCTGGGTTCGTGGCTCTCGTTCGAGATGGGCAAGTACCTGGGCCGTCCGTTTGTGGTCCGCTGGGGCAAATGGTTCCTCCTCTCCGAGAAGGACCTCGACTGGACCGACCGCTTCTTCCGGCGCTGGGGCCCCTGGGCCGTCTTCATCGGCCGCTTCGTCCCCGTCGTGCGCCACCTCATCAGCATCCCCGCGGGCCTCGCCCGCATGGCGCTCGTCCCCTTCTTCGTCGCCACCGCCGTCGGCGCGTTCGCCTGGAACTTCTTCCTGGCCTGGATCGGGTTCAAGCTCGGCGAGAACTGGGAACGGGTGCGCGCATGGCTCGAACCCATCGACCTGGCCATCCTGGCGCTACTGGTAATCGTGTTCGTCTGGTTCTTCGCCGCACACTGGCGCCGCTTCAGGGCGGAGGCGCGTGCCCGGACGGCCTCTTCGCAAGACGAATAGTGCCTATGGGGGCGGCGGGCGAGGGCAATCGTCGGGCGGCAGACCCGTCACGCGTTCAATCGTGCAGAGCGCGACGCGGACCGTCAGCAGCACACACGCCTCCACGGGGCGGTTCCGGATGCAACGCAAGATGATGTCGGAGGGGTCGGTCGCCTCGCACGCGTCGAAAGGATCCGCGCTCGCGCATCCCGGAGACGCATTCCCATCGTGCACCGCCAACGCGGGCGCGGGCCTGGCCTGCGCCGGGGACGCCGGGACCAACAGCGCGACCGCCAGCACCGCCCACCCGACCAGCCCGGTCTTCCGCATGGGAACCGTGCCCGACAATCGCCTCGGAAACAAAAGGGCCGTGAACGAATCATCCATGAGGGACGGAAGGCGCAGGTCGCGCCCTGCGCGCGAAGGACGGACCGCTGCATCGGCTTATCCCCCGGGGCCGCGTGGTTGAACCTGGACGGACCCCGTCCAGGTCGAACCATCATGAACCGGACCAACCTACGCAAGCCACGAAACGCCCTCGTCCTGCTCGCCGCAGCGGCGACCCTTGGACTTCTCCTGCCCGTCGGCGTCCAGGCCACGCCCCCTACTCTCGGGGCCGGCCACTACAAGGACCCCGGCATCGTCGTCGTCAACTTCAACATCGGCCTCGGCCAGATCACCGTGGCCGACAACGGCGCCGTCGTCTGCCGCGACGTCAACGCCGACGGCACCCCCGACCACGGCCGCGGCGGCGTGTGCATCCCCTTCGGCGACCTCCAAGGCGACAGCATCCAGGTCGTCGACGACGATGTCGGGCTCGACGTCGCCTTCCAGGTCTGCATCGACAACAACGGTGACAGCCTCTGCGGGCCGCCCACCGACAACCTGTTCTCGTGCCAGGACACCATCGTGTACAGCCACGACAGCGCGACGGGCGCGTTCTTCAACCCGCTCAAACTGTCGCAACTCGGCTTCACGACGGGCTGCCCCGGCGGACCCTTCCCCGGCGTCGTCGTCATGATCTGCGCCGGCCTGCACGACAACGAGTTTGCGACCAACCTGCACTTCCATAATGCGTCCGAAGGACAGGTCACGTCGGTGAACGGTGGCACGGGCACCGGCGACTACTGCACGGCGCCCGCCTCGACGAAGGCCTACGAGCTGGCGCCCCCGGGCCTCTGAGGCCCTCCTAACCTCTCCGGGTCGTCCCCGACGGGGCGACCCCTCCTCTTCCCCCATCTTTCACTCCGGGCCGGCCCTTGTCTCCACCCCGGAGGCAAACGCTCGATTATATCGGGTCGGGCTCGCCAGGCTGTTTTCCACCCGGGCGACAAACTAGGCACTATACGCCTCCAGGGGCCACGTTCCCCTGATGGAAGCCGTCGACCGACACCCTCCATCCCCCGCGGCCCTTTTCGCCATCGCACTATTTAGGGCCGGATGGGTCGTTCTTGTCGTCGCCGTCCTCGGGCTCCTCCTGGTGCCCCTGGCCGACGCAAAGCAGGGGCAGAAGGGTGCCAATGAGGCCGGCGACGACGATGCGGAGGACGCTCCATCCGGCAAGCACGGCAAGGGCGAGGGCAAGGGGAACCAGGACGCCGAGCGAGACCACGCCGATGCGGCCGGCGGCGAGGAGGAAGTGGAGGAAGACGACCAGGACGAGCCCGAAGCCGAGGAGGACGGCGGGCAGGACGACGGTGACGGCGAGCCCGAGGTCGCGGTGCCAGAAGACCAGGATGGGCCGGACGCGGACGAGGTCGGGGCGGGGGATGGGGGAGCGGGCGGTCCGGACGAGTCGTCCGCGGTCGACGAGGAGGACGACGGGGGGGACCTCGTCGCCGAGGAATCTCCGGGGGTCGTGGAGGACGACCGGGACCCGGCTGAGCCGGACGGGGCCGAGGGGAGCGACGACGCGCTCGCCGTGGCCCCCGAAACCGCCGTCGAGGACGTGGTGAACGAGTCCGCCGTCGGCGGAGTCACGGAGGAAGAAGTCGCCGAGGCGGGGCTCGCGGCGAGCGCCGCCGACGACGCGACCGCTGAGGACGAGGCGGGCGTGTTGGGGGACGTTTCCGGCAGGGTCGAGTTGGACGCCGACGGGTCCGACGAGGCGGCCAGTCCGTCTCCGGCTGCCGTGGACCAAAGCGGCGCCACGGTGGTCGTCGAGTCGGTCGAACCGGCGAGCCCGGCACGCCTAGAAGTGGCTGCCCCGCCTCAAGAGGAACCGGCCGTTCAGCCTATCTTGGAAGAAGCGCCCAGCAGCGGCGCCGACCCGGCCGCCGGCGAGCCTGCGGTGGAGGCCCCAATCTTGGAGCGTCAAGACGGCGCCGCGTCGGAAGACGCGGATGCAGTTTCAGGATTCTTGGATGAAGTGGCCGACGAGGACGCCACCCTCCTCTCGGCCCCGAAAGCGGCTTCCGCGTGGGCGGCCCTCAACGGCGTTCTCCTGAGCGCCGCGGCCCCGGGGCTCTTCTGGGCGTTCCGTGATCGCCGCCAGCGCGCGACCCCGCTCGTCGTGCAGGCCAGCCCGGACATCTGCGACCGCGGCCACGCGTCCTGGTGCGAGGCGCACCGCTCCGAACTCCTTCAGAGCGCCCGCCGCTTGGGGCACTATTTCGACCGTGCCCTGGGTACGGATGGGGGACTCCAGGGCCTGGAAGAATTCCGGCGCTTCAACTTCGTGCTCACGCGCGATTCGGCGGGATGGATTCCGAAGATTCCGTCTCCTCGATGTGCCTGAACGTGAGGACTCGCCCCAAGTCGCCAGCTGCGAACTCCTCGGTGGTCCTCGATGGAAAAGATGGCCCCGCCCGCGTCGGGCGGGGCGACGGGGGCTCAGCCGCAACAACCGCACGATGGCGAAGATCCTTGATCGCTCTCGGCGGCGGCTTCCTGGCTTCGTTTCTTTGGATCCATTGGGGACTCCAGAGGATACATGGAGCCTCCGCGATGATATCAACCGGGTTCAACCGTTGAAGGCAGTGGCTCGCCGGCCGCCCCCCTCGGGTTGGCGTTTCCCGCCGTCGCCGTGCATGGCGCCGGTTCGGAATGTTGAGCATGGCATCCAAGCGCATGCACGAATCGGCCGCAACGCCCCCCGACATGGAGGACCGCGAGGCGGAAGCGCCCAGTCCCACCGAGGAGGTTGGGCGCACGGGCGACCCGGCCCGTCTCCCGCGTCACCCGGAGTCACGCGAGACGGACTTGGTCACGCGAACCGTTATTTAAGGCCCGGGCCTTGGGACGGTCGATACCATTGGCCGCCACGACCATCCAGACCTTCGATGATTGGGTCGGTGCCTTCGAGAACTGGCAGAAGGCCATCGGCTTCGATACGGAACTCCTGGGCGATTTCCGCTTCGAGACCAAGTTCGCCGAACTCGAGAAGGAGGAGATTGGCTTCGGAGAGTTCACCGGCCAGAAGAAATGGAAGCGCTACCTCCAGATCCCCAACCAGCAGATCCGCGACGCGCTCCTGCACTTGATCGTCTACCAAGGCGACACGGAGTTCGCCAGCGTCGAACAGCAGCGCCACCTGCTCAAGTCGGCCCCCACCGAGTACGACCTCAAATCCGGCCTTCGGGTCATGAGCGAGGAGATGCGTCACGGGTGGCAGATGTGCCACCTCCTCGTCAACCATTTCGGCGACACCGGCAAGGTCGAGGCCCAGAAACAACTCGAACGCCGCGCCGAGGCCCGCACCCGCCTCCTGGGCGCCTTCAACGAACCCACCGACCACTGGCTCGACTTCTTCGCCTTCACCCACTTCATCGACCGCGACGGAAAATACCAGCTCAAGATGCTCAGCCACTGCGCCTTCGCCCCGCTCGGGACCTCCATGGGCCCGATGCTCAAGGAGGAGTCGTTCCACCTCGGCACGGGCTTCTCGGGCCTCCAACGCATCGTCCGCGCCGCCAAGGTCCCGATCCCCGTCCTCCAACGGTACTTCAACAAGTGGGTGCCCACCGGGTACGATCTCTTCGGCAAGGACGGTTCCTCCACGAGCTACCTCAGCTACCAATGGGGCCTCAAGTCCCGCTACAACGAGTTCGAGACGGACGACGCGGTCGATCTGCGGGCGCTCAACGCCCACGCGCGCGGCCTCTACCACGCCGAAATCGACGAACTCAACAAGCGGCTCAACGTCCTCGTCCCCAAGGACCAGCCGCAGCTCAAGGTCCCCAGCATCAAGTTCAACCGCAAGATCGGCGATTTCGAGAACCAAGCCTTCTCCATCGATGGCGAACCGGTCCCCACGGCCGACTACGCGAACTACCTCGCCGAGAACCTGCCCGGCAAGGAGGACGAGGCCCTGCTGCGCGACCTCTTCCGCGACGGGGACTGGATCGCCCCCAAGGCCGCCGCTTGAGGGACGCTATGCGGCGGGACGAGTTTTACCGAGCGGTGCCCGCCCTCTTCCACCGGGCGAACCGGACCGCGTGGGAATCCTACGAGGAGACCCTCTTCAACATGCGGCGCCCCGTCACCTACGGGAACTACAACAGAGTCAAGCGTTTCGTCGGAGGCAACCCCCCCGTCATGGCGCTGCGGGACGACCGCGCCTACGCCGACCTCGACAGGCTCCTCGCGAAGGCGAAGTACCCCCGTGTGGGCCAGCTGACGCGCCTCGACGACTACGCGGACGGCAGCACCGAGTTGGCCACGGCGCTCCTCCACTTCAACAACCCGGCCTACCCGATCTTCGACTCCATGACCATCCGCGGCCTCCAAGCCCTAGGCCACGACCTGGCGTTCACGAAGACGATCAACGAAGATACAGGCGCCGCCTACCAGGCCTACGTGGACCTCGTCCAACAATTCAAGGACGAGATCCCGTACTATTGCGTCCCAGAACGCAACTACTACTTGACTCGCATCGTCCAAGAGTCCCTATGGCAACTCGGCGTGGACCAACCCGCGCCGGTCCGCGCCTCGAAGGCCCATCCGCGGTCCTCGCCCGCCTCCCGATGAGCGACGCAAGGCTTTAACCCGCCCCGCCGGGTCCCCCGCGCGTGGACGACGTCGTCCTCTACGAACCCCGAGGCGCCACGGCCCACATCACGATCAACCGCCCCGACGCCAAGAACGCCATCAACCTCGACGTCATCAACCAACTCTTGGCCGCCCTCGACCGCGCCGCCGCCGACCCCGCCCTGCGCGTCCTCGTCCTCCAAGGCGCCCGCGGCGACTTCAGCGCCGGCGGCGACATCAAGGACATGCTGAGCCGCCGCGGCCAAGCCATCATCACCTACGAACGCCTCCGACGCGGCCTCGGCTCCACCGTCCGGGGCCTCACCCAGCATGCGAAGCCCGTGCTCGCCGCCGTGGACGGGGTCTGCCTCGGCGCCGGGGCCGGCATCGCCCTCGCCTGCGACGCCCTCGTGGCCACGCAGCGCTCCACCTTCGGCTTCCCGTTCGTCAAGGTCGGACTCGCCCCCGACACCGCCACGAGTTGGCTCCTGCCCCACATGGCGGGCATCCAGAACGCGCGCCGCCCCCCCTTTCCGGGCGACTCCATCCCCCCCGAAGAGGCCGCCGGCCTCGGCCGCGTCACGCGCGTCGTTGCCGACGGCCCCACGCTGGAGAAGGAAATCGAAACGTGGAGCCAGAAATTCGCGAATCTCCCCCCCACGGCTGTCCGCGACATCAAGCGCCTCTTCTGGGCCAACCTCGACATGCCGATCGGCACCGCCCTCGTCCACGAGGCGATGACGCAGGGCCTTCGCTTCACCACCCCCGAACACGCCGCTGCCGTCGATGCGTTCCTTGCGAAGAAGGGTGGGCGCTGAGTGACCGTCAGCCGTGTCGCCGTGGTCGGCGCCGGCACGATGGGGCGCGGCATCGCGTATGTGGCCGCCCTCGCCAAGCTCCACGTCGACCTCATCGAGGTCCAACCACCCGTCCTGGCGGCCGGACTCGACGCCATCGCCAACATGTTCGATGAAGGCGTCAGGCGGGGCAAACTCGCCGCCCAGGACCGAGGCGCCATTCTCGGTCGCGTCCACGGGACCGACAACCTCGCGGACGGGGTGCGGCAGGCCGACCTCCTGATCGAAGCGGTTCCGGAAAACCTCGAACTCAAGCGGGCCGTGTTTCGCAGCGTCGACGAATACAGCCCCTCGCACGCCATCCTAGCCACGAACACGTCGAGCCTGAGCGTCGGCTCCATCGCCGAAGCGACCCGCCGCCCCGAACGCGTCGTCGGGATGCACTTCTTCAACCCGCCCCACGTCCTCAAACTCCTCGAGGTCGTGCGTGGGCCCCGGACCGACGACGTCACGATCGCCGGCGCCGTCGAGGTGGCCCGAAGAATGGGCAAAGAACCCATCCTCGTCAAGGATTCCCCCGGCTTCGCCAGTTCACGCCTGGGCGTCGCGCTCGGCCTCGAGGCCATCCGGATGCTGGAGGCGGGCGTCGCCTCGGCCGAGGACATCGACAAAGCGATGGAGCTCGGCTACAACCATCCCATGGGACCCCTCAAGCTCACCGACCTCGTCGGGTTGGACGTCCGGTTGGCCATCGCCAAGCACCTCCACCAGGCCTTCGGAAGTGAAACGTTCCGGCCGCCCAGGCTCCTCGAGTCCATGGTGGCGCAGGGCAAGCTTGGGCGCAAGACCGGGGAAGGCTTCTACCGTTACTAGGGCTTCCGGGCGTCGATGGCGGGCGGGGTTGTCGCGGCCCGGTCCTCGCCCGGCGCCGCGATCCAGAAGACGATGTAGGCCACCAAGCCGAGGCCCGCGGAAACCAGGGTGATGACGACCCACAGGATTCTCACCAACGTCGGGTCGTTGCCCGTGTACTTGGCCATGCCGCCGCAGACGCCGGCAATCTTGCAATCGGTCACGTTGGTCCGGTAGTAGCGCTTGACCGGGGCGTCGGCCATGCCGCCCCGCATCTCGGTCCGGCTTAATGGTTCCCCTCGCCGAGACCGCAACGCGCTTCGAAGCCCTAAAGGGGCGGCGGTCGCCTTCCACGTTGGCGTTTCCAACGCAAACAACGTCCCCAAGCTAAGACGCCAGCAGACCCTTGCCTCCTGGATTCCCATGCCGGCAACCCCCGCCCCGTTCACGATTCCCTTGATTCCGCGGCCCACCCAGGCAACGCTTCCCGACGACGTGGACCTCGCCCTGCGGGCCCTCGACAGGGCGCGCGAATTCGAGGGTCGCGAACGGGACCGCCGCATCGGGGTGGCGTACGCCTGGGCCGGCCTCAATCTCCTCTTGGTCCTGTTCGTCTTCGGATCGCCCCTCTTGCTGGCCCCCCTGGCCGCCGCATTCAAGTGGCGAATCCCCGACAACTTGCAAGCCTTCGTCTTTGTGGGCGTTCTCATCGTCTGGCTCTTCGCGTACTACGCTGCCCGCCTGGCGTTTCGACGGCGGTTCGGACCCCTCTGGGTCGATTGGCGCCAAGTCTTCCCCCTTCCCACGATCTGGTATTGGGCGCTCGGCGCCCTCTTCGCCGCGGCCGTCGTGACGCCCCTGGCGGTGTCCGTCGCCTTGAACCGAGAACTGGAAGAGATCATCCCCGAGAACGTCTTCGTGGCCGGTTTCGTCGCCCTCATCCCCGTCATGATTGGCATCGCGTACATCCTTGAAGGCCTCTACACCCGCGACGCGTTGCACAGCTGGGTCGGCGCCGGCCTCGCCGCCTTCACCATCCTGCTCGCCGCCGTCTCAATCCCGTACCACGCGCAAGGCATGGTGATCGGCGTCAGCCTCACGGCCCTCGGCCTTGCCATGATCGGCATCGGCGCGGCCCGCTACCAACGGGTCCCGCCCGAGGTGCCTTCGTGACGCCCGCGCGCCGCAACCTCGACCCCGTGCTCCATAACGAGGCCCGCATCGCGATCGTCACGCGGCTCCTCCTTTTCGACGTGCTCCGCTTCTCCCGGCTCAAGGACCTCACCGGCCTCACCGCCGGCAACCTCGCCACCCACCTCGACGCCCTGGAGAAGGTCGCCTACGTCGAGCAACGCGACGCCATCGTGAACAGGCGCCCCGGAAAACTGGTCCGCCTCACCGACCAAGGCCGTACCGCCTTCCACTCCTACCTCCAAGGCCTCGAAGCCCTCGTGGCCGAACTCCGCCAGGTCCCGCCCGCCGCGAAGGATTCAAGCCCAAGCCCGGCCATCCCGGCCCCGTGAAGGCCTGCATCTTGGTCGCGTGCGGCTCCGACCCCGACGGCGTCGCCAACACGTTGAGACACCACAGCGCCGTCTACGACGCCTTCCCCGTCGGCAAGCGCCACGAAGTCGTCGTCCGCGCCGAGGTCCGCGGCATGGGGCACCTCGCCGAGCTCCTTGACCGCGTGAGCGCCATTGAGGGCGTCATCGTCTCCGAGACGCTTCTGGAGATTCCCCAGGTCGTGAACAAGTGAGGGCCGCCCTGTTCATCACCGAGCACCAACGCCTCTCGCACGCGGGCCGACTCTACCGCCAAGCCCGCAAGATTGCCGGCGTCATTGATGCGTTCCCCACCCTAGGGCGGTATGACGGTGTCGCGTTCCTCGAAGCCCCCTCGCTCGACGGCATCAACGATGCCGTGGTCAGGATCTCCCGCCTCGTGGGCGTCCACTCGACGGAACTCCACGTCGAGACCAAGACACGCGCCCAAGGCTGAGCCGCCATCCGCCTCGCTCCACGAATCGTTAATATCCCGGGACCGCTGCCCAAACCGCCGGCTCGATCGAACCAGCCAGGGTCGGCGGAACCCATGCCCGTCGCGACCCCGCCACGCACCGCCCAGGCCCCCGCGCCTACCCGAGCCGCCGCCCCTCACCGCCTCGTCGCCGTGACACGTCCGACCGACGGGACAGACCCGTTCGCCTTCCTCACGCGTTCCGGCGAGAACCCCCGCTTCCTCTACTGGGACCACGGCCAAGGACTCGCCGCCACCGGCATCGCGGCTGAGGTCCGCGCCGTCGGCAAGGACCGCATGGCCACGCTGCAGCGGGACGCCGCCTCAATCATGGACGGCCTTGCACACCATCGTCACGCCCACGTGCCCGCCAACGTCGGACCGCGCTGGGTCGGCGGCTTCGCCTTCGACGTCGGGACCGGCCGCCCCGGTTTTCCCGATGCGAGGTTCCTCCTTCCTCGCCGCCTCCTCACCATCGAGAACGGCCAGGGCTACGTCACCGAGGTCGAACCCGACGTCGTGCCCCTCGAGCCGGCTGCCCCGGCGCGGGAATCGGTCCCGGCCATGGCCGGATGGGAATCCGCGCCCAGCTTCTACGCTTGGGCGGCCGGTGTGCGGCAGCTCCTCCAATCCATCCGCCAAGGACAATTGGAGAAGGCCGTGATCGCGCGCACGCTCACCACCACCCTCGCACGCCCGCCCGATGTCGTCGCCGTCAGCCGACGCCTGGCCCAACGCGTGCCCCAAAGCCGCGTCTTCCTCTTCGAACCGATGCCGGGCCGTGCCTTCCTTGGAGCCAGCCCAGAACTCTTGGCCCGGGTCCACGACGGCCACCTCGAGACCGTCGCCATCGCCGGCTCCCGCGGACGCGGCCTCAACCCCACCCAGGACGAAGCGCTCGAACGCGCCCTCCTCGCCAGCAGCAAGGAAGCCTGGGAGCACGAACTCGTGGCCCGTTTCGTGCGCGCCGCCCTCGACGCCCGGGGCCGTCCCTGGCGGACCACGTCCGAACGCCACATCCTCAAGCTCCCCCACGTGCAACACCTCGCGACCCGGTTCGATGCCGAAGCCGGCCCCGAACACGTCTTGGGCGCCGCCGCACGATTCCATCCCACGCCCGCCGTGGCCGGATCCCCACCCCACGAAGCGGCCGCCCTCCTGCGCACGATCGAACCGGTCCCCCGCGGCTGGTATGCGGGCGCCGTCGGCTGGTTCGACGCGCTCGGCCAAGGCGAGCTCAGCGTCGCCCTCCGAGCCGCGCACGTCGACGGAGCCACCGTCGTTCTCCACGCCGGATGCGGCATCGTCGAAGGCAGTGACCCCGCCGAAGAATGGGAAGAGTCCCGCGCCAAGTTCCAGCTCCTCGTGGACGAATTCGACCAGGAGGCCGCCGCCGCGTGACCCCGAACCGCAACATGCTCTGGGCCACCGTGATCGCGCAAGAACTCGTCCGCAGCGGCGTCCACCACGTCGCGCTCGCGCCCGGCTCGCGCTCCGCGCCGTTGGCACTCGCGTTCCACGCCGAGACGGGCCTCAAGCTCACGGTCCACCACGACGAGCGCTCCGCCGCGTTCTTCGCGCTGGGCATCGGCAAGGCGACCGGGCGACCCGCCGCCGTCCTCACGACGTCCGGCACCGCCGCGGCCAATCTCTTGCCCGCCATCGTCGAGGCCAGCCAGGCCCGGGTCCCGTTGCTGGCCCTCACGGCGGACCGACCGCCCGAGCTCCACGACGTCGGGGCCAACCAGTCGATCGACCAGCAGCGGCTCTTCGGCGGATTTCCCCGTTGGTTCGCCGACGCCGGCCTTCCCGAACCCGAACCCGGGAGAATCCGCCACCTGCGCGCCCTCGCGTGTCGGGCCGTCGCCCAGACGATGGCCTGGCCGGCCGGGCCCGTCCACCTCAATCTTCCCTTGCGCGAACCGCTCGACGCGCGCCGCGTACCCGGTGACGTCCTCCCCGAGTGGCACCAAGGCGACCTCGAGGCCGCCCACGGCCGAGGCGTCGAGCCCTTTGTGACCATCGCCGCCCCGCATCTCGAACCAAACCCTGCAGCCCTCGACGAAATCGCCGACGATGTTGTCAAGCGTCCCCGAGGCCTCATCGTATGCGGACCCCGCGAGGCGTCCGACGAATTCCCCGCAGCGATCCAGGAGCTCTCCCGGGCCGCCGGCTACCCCATCCTAGCCGACCCGCTGTCGGGCGTCCGCTACGGGACCGACCCGAATTCGTCGGTAATCTCGGCCTACGACGCCTTCCTAGCCCATGGTCCCGCCCGATCCCAGCTCGCGCCCGACCTCGTCCTTCGGTTTGGCGCCAGCCCCACTTCGAAGACGCTCATCCAGTTCCTATCCGACCATCGCCAAGCGCGCCAGGTCCTCATCGACGAGGCCGGACGCCTGGGCGAGGAGACACACGGCGCGGCCTCCATCCTGGCCGGGCCCGCCCCCTCCACCGCCCGGGCCCTCGCGGCGCGGCTGGCTCGGCGACGCCCGCCCGCTGAGCCCGCGTGGACCGCCGCCTGGGCCCGGCACGACCAGCTCACCCGGTCGATCCTCGACGCCGGCCTTCGCGGCGAGCCTTTCGAAGGCGCATTGGTGGCGCGAATCGTCGAAGCCCTTCCCCCCCAATCCGCGCTCTTCGTCTCCAACAGCCTTCCGGTCCGGGACCTCGACCGGTTCGCTCCCGCCCGCCCTCGACCGCTTCGCGTCCTGGCCAACCGAGGCGCCAGCGGCATCGATGGCATCCCGAGCACGGCCTTCGGCGCCGCCTACGCGCTGGGACGCCCGCTGACGTTACTGGCCGGCGACCTTGCATTCCTCCACGACCTCGGCGGCCTCGCGACCGCAGGCCGGCTCCGCCTGCCCGTCCACGTGATCCTATTCAACAACGGGGGCGGCGGCATCTTCGAGTTCCTCCCGGTCGCCCACCACGAACCTCCCTTCACGGAGCTCTTCGTGGCCCCGCACCGGTACGACCTCGGTCGCCTATCCGAGTCCGTGGGCCTTAACCACCGCCGGCTCTCCGCCGCCGAGGCGATGAAGGCCGACCTGTCGCACCCCGGCGACGCGACGACGCCCGCCGTCACCGAAATCGTCACCGACCGCAAGGCCAACGTGGAGCGCCGCCGCGCCCTCGACGACGCCGTCGCCGCCGCCCTCGGGTCGCCCAGCCACGAGGTGCCCCATGCGAATTGACGTCGGCGATCACGAACTCGCGGCGAGTTCACACTTGGCCCTGGGTCGCCGGCGAACCGTCATCCTCCTCCACGGACTCGCCGGCTCGCGCCAGGACTGGAACCCCTTCGTCGACGCGTTGCGGCCCGAATGCCAGGTCGTCACACTCGACCTCGTCGGCCACGGCGAGTCCGGGATTCCCCCGCACCGGCCGCTCACCTTCGACCGCGTCGCCGACGAGCTGGTGCGCGTCGCCGACCATTTCGGCGCCGCGCGGCCTACCTGGATCGGCTACTCGTTTGGCGCCCGCCTTCTGCTTCATCTCGCGCTGCGTCATCCGGACCGTGTAGGTGCACTCGTCCTCGAAAGCGCCCATCCGGGGATCCAGGACCCCGCCGCGCGGGCCCGACGCGCCCGCCAAGACGAGGACGACGCAGCCTTGCTGGAACGCGAGGGCCTTGAAACGTTCCTCGACGCGTGGCATCGCCGGGACGCGTTCCAGACCCGGCGACGGGCGACCCGCGCGTGGGACCAAGAGGTCCAACGCAAACGAACCAGCAACCGGCCCGCCCACCTCGCGCGTTGCCTGCGAGACCTCGGCGTCGGAGCCCAACCCCCCCTCCTCGAGCGAGCCGCCGAGATCAAGGCCCCGACTCTCCTCTTGGCCGGCAGCCTGGACGTTCCCTACGTGGAGTTCGCGCGCTCCCTCCACGAATCCATGGCCCGTTCGACCCTCACGGTCGTCCCCGATGTCGGCCACTGCATCCACTGCGAGGATCCTCACGCTTGGACGTCGCAGGTCCGCAGCTTCCTCGACGCCCACTCCGCGTTTCCTCTCCCCGTCGCCCCAGAAGGTGCCTGACTTGGCCGCCGCGAAGACCCAACTCGAGACCCCCAAACCCGCCTGGAAGACCGCCAAACCCTACGAGGACATCACGTACCAGAAATGGGACGGCATCGCCCGCATCGCCTTCAACCGACCCGAAGTCCGCAACGCCTTCCGCCCTCAGACCCTCTTCGAACTCCTCGACGCCTTCCGTGACGCCCGCGAAGACACAACCATCGGCGTCATCCTTTTCACGGGCGAAGGACCCGCCAAGGACGGGACCTGGGCGTTCTGCTCCGGCGGCGACCAGCGCGTGCGCGGCGACGCCGGCTACGTCCACAAGGACGGCGTCCCCCGCCTCAACGCCCTCGAACTTCAGCGGTTCATCCGGACCACGCCCAAGCCCGTGATTGCCTTGGTGGCCGGCTATGCTGTCGGAGGGGGCCACGTCCTCCACGTCGTGTGCGACCTCACCATCGCCGCCGAGAACGCGGTCTTCGGACAGACCGGTCCCAAGGTCGGCAGCTTCGACGGCGGCTACGGGGCCGGTTACCTCGCGCGCATCGTCGGTCAGAAGAAGGCGCGCGAAATCTGGTATCTTTGCCGCCAATACGACGCCCGGCAGGCACTCGACATGGGTCTGGTGAACAAGATCGTCCCCGTGGCGGAGCTCGAGACCGAAGGTGTGCGGTGGGCCCAGGAGATCCTGGACAAGAGCCCGCTCGCGATCCGCACGCTCAAGTCCGCGCTCAACGCCGACGTGGATGGCCAGACGGGCCTGCTCGAACTGGCCGGCAACGCCACTCTCCTCTATTACATGACGGAGGAAGCGAAGGAGGGACGCGACGCGTTCGTGGAGAAGCGGAAACCCAACTTCCGCAAGTACCGGTGGTTGCCCTGATGGGAAACCGTGGGGGGAGAAAGGCGGGCCAGCGTTGAGGGCGGGCCCGCCGTGCATCCGGGGTCTATGCGGCATCCGTCATTGCTTGGATTTCACCAAACGTCCCGCTACCCAGCACGTAGACGTTGCCCAGATGCATGTACCCGTGGTCCAGGATCCCCGTCGCCGCGGGTGTGCACACGTCGTCCACGCCGTCCCCGTTGCTGTCGTAGCAGAACTTGTAGAGGTCAGCCCCGTTCGTGTTCGTAATGACGCATCGGTTGTGTCCGCTTTGGCCCGTACAGTCGATGTTGCACGCGCCGCCGATGTCGCCTAGCACGGCCGGATTGTCCGTGCAGACGATGGAGCCTGCGCATTGGCCGTCACGCATTGTGCGCACTTCCGTTGCCTGCTGCGTCGCCGGCTGTCCGGGCACGTGGGCTCCTTCGGCGGCCAAAGGCGACACGCACACCGTGCCGCCTCCTTGGTAAATGGTTCCGGCCTGGTCCGCCCAGGCCCCGGACGGCACCATGACCAGGGCCAGAACCAGAAGGGTCCCCGCCATTGGGGCGTTCAATGTCAAGCGTTCGTTCGTCGGGTTAGTCTTGGTAGGTGTTGTCATACGTGTTCCTCCTAGGCGATGAGCGGCCGGCGCGTCAGATCGGCCCTTCGGTCATCTGGACACCGATACCTTCGAGACACACACCCGGATCCGGGTGAAATTCGTAGAAGAATTTCTCGTCGGAGGGCTGGTAGAGGGCAAGGGGATCAACGATGGGCGTGTTGCGGGCGATGGCCTCCGGCTGGAAACATGGAGTCGCCATGCCGTTCACCTCGTCGGCAAAGAAATGCCTAGTCCACGCGAGCACCGGCATCTTATGGTCCTTTCCTGCCGGCGGGAACTTGACTTCGCACGAATCGGGGGTTCCTTGGATTCCGAGGCCAAGGTAATCGCATGAGGCAATCGGTCTGCCTTCCGAAACGATGCTTACCGTTCGAGCAATCCCACCCGATCCCGTCGCGGAGAGCTGATACTCGTTCACAATGCAGCTGACCTTCTGCTCGTAGATCCAGTTGGGGTCGTCGGAAAGGTCCTTGATGAGGTAGTAGAGCTGGATGGAAAGACCGATCATTGAAATGGCAAGCGCCCCAAGTGCGTAGGCCGCACAGGGGGGACAATACCGATCCTGATTCATTGGAAGCGGTGCTGTACCATCCCGTGGCGGAGGGCCCCCTTGACCCTCCGGCACGCGCCAATAGAATCCAGCACAAGAAGCGCCGTAAAACTCGGCGTCGAAGGAATCGACAAAGCCCGGGCTCGTACCGGGCGGTGGCACAATTCCTACGTTCACGATTTGTGCCGAGGCAACCGGCCAAGAAATCGCCGACATCAGTAGGAGCGACACAATCATCGCGGGCACGAGGAGGCCGACCCGAAGCGGGCGGGACAGCCCTCTCCCTCGGGCACTCGAACACCCGTCGTTTCCCCATGAGCGTTGCATGGTTTTCGGGTGTGAGACTCAAGGCTAATAGTCGTAGGGTAGAATTCGCCGACGCGTGGCCTATTCCGGTCCCGCCGCCAAGAAGAACAGCCGCTCGCGACCTACGCGGCGGCTGGAGAGAAGGCCGGCGCGTTCGAGGCGCCCCAGGGCCTCCGTGGTCCACGAACGGGCCATCCCCAGCTCGCCGGCCAGGAGCGTCGCGCTGCATCCAGGCGCTTGAGCGACGGCCGCCGCCAGGCACCGCAGCGTCTCGTTCCGCATCAAGGCAACCCGCTCCTCGCGGCCTCGGTAGCCACCATTGGCCGGGAACAGGGCGGTGCGGCCTCCGACGCGTTTGACGACGAGGTGGCCGCCGCGTTGAAGGCTGCGGATGTGGTGCATCGCGTTCACCCACGTGAAGCCGAGGTCGGCCCGGAGCGCGTTGGCGTGGATGCCTGGCTCCTGGGTCACCTTGGTGAGGATCATTTCGCGGCGGGGGTGCGCGAGAAGGTCCCGCGGCTGGAGGCGGGTGAAGAGGGCCCACAGGCACCAAAGAAGGGCCAGGACTGCGGCCGCGGCGGCCACGGCTGCGGCGGGCGCATTCACCCAGGATCTCGCGGGGGCGGCAGACGTTGAGGCGAAGCCAGGGCCGTCAAGCGTCGTCCCTTGCACGGCCACGGCGGGCGCGTCCGCGGCTGAAAAGTCGAACGCGCCGGTCGCCGTGAACGGGCCGATGGGGCCTGCGGCGCTCCAGTCGCCCCAGGAGAGGCGGCCTTGCGACTCTTGGGCCTCCAGCGTCCCCGCGCCCAAGAACCCGGGCGCGGCGAAGCGGGCCTCCACGTCCGAGGTGGGGTGGAGCGCGAGGGGCTGGATGTGGTTGACGCGCAGCTTCGTCGTGACGGTCCGTGTAAGCGGCAACCCGGTCGGGTCGTCCTCCTGCCACGTCCCCGTCCGAATCCGTTCTGGCGCATGGTTCGCGCCGGAGACAAGGAGGTCGAAGTCGTAGAGCTCGACTGCGTCCGCGTCCTGGACCTCCAGATGGCCGGCACTGCACGTGGCTTGGAGGTACGTCCGGTCGGTTCCGAGCCGTTTGACCTGGGGCGGCGCGCTTGCGGGGTCGTCGGGGAACGTCACGCCGGGCTGTCCGGCCCCATGCTCGATCGTGCACGCCGGGAAGGTCCCCCCGGCCTCGAACGGCACCTGGGCGAGCCGAGGTCGGTGGAGGAGGCCTTGCGCATGGGCTCCCACGCGGTCCGTCGACACGGCGGCTTCCTGGACGGTGAACGTCCGCGTCTCCTCAGGGTTGAGCAGGGCGCCGTCGATGGCGCCCGTCGACGTCGTCCAGCGCGTCACCACGAATTCTGCATCCGGCGAAGCGAGGAGGGGCTCGGCGCCCCCACCCGCGGGCGAAGACATCCGGAAGAAGGCGAACTCGTGGATGCCCGTCGCCTTCATGGTCAGGGCGCCGCGCAGGACGAACGCCCGCTCGGGACGCAGCTCGCCATCGAGGTCGAACGCGGCCTCCGCCGTTGGGAGAACCATCAAGAAAGCGGCGAGGGCGAAGATCGAGGCCCGCAGCACGAGTGGAACCAAGGCTCGGTGCTCGAATTTAGGGATTGTGGTCATCTTCGCAATAATCGCCCCTCGACGACGGTGGAAACGACGGCGGGGGCCCCGACCCTAGTGCCTAAACCGCCCCGCTTCGGGGTTCGTTCTAGAACCCCTAAATGCCGCCCGTCGGGGTCTCCCCCGGTGACAACGGATGCGAACCTTACCTTGGGTAATCCCCGTTTCGTTCCTTCTGGCCTTGGCGCCGTTCTCGATGGGCGTCGTGGCCTGGGTCCGATTCAATCCGGACGCCCTCAAGGGCGCCGATGGTTCCGGACCTTTGGCGTCCCCGACCCCCGCGGCGGGCGGACCCTTCCTGCCCACGAGCCTCTTCGTGGGCTTTACGGACGTCAACGGTGACGGCCTCGTCAACCTGGACGAGCCCAACGAGCCCGTGTACCTCGACGTGGGGGGCGACCGGTACGTGACGTACGGCGACATCCGTCTCACCGCGTTCGCCCGGTACGGCCCGGGGACCGCTGTCGACTTCACCAACCCCGACTTCGATCGTCGGCTCCAGGCCGTCCCGGGTTGGTTCCAGACGACCGTGGAGGGCGCCTGGTTCCTCGACGTGGACTCGAGTGGGAACGTGTCCGCCGGCGACATCCGGATGATGGCGCAAGGGCAAGGCGTGAAGATGGGCCTCGCCCAGGACGGCCTCGGCGTCCTCCTCGCACCCGTGCAGGTCGGCATCCCAGAATCCCAACGCGTCCTATGGAGCGACACCGACGGGGACGCGCGCCGCGACCCCGGCGAACCCCTGTTCATTGATCTCGACGGCGACCGCCGGGCAGCGCAATCCGAACCACAGATCAACGATGTGGGTCTCAGCGCCGATGCGGCGTTGACGCAGGCCGACTTGGAGGCGGCCCTGGAATCCTTCGGCAACCGTGAAGGCCCCTTCTCGGTCCGAGGCTCCCCCGCCGAAACGCAAGCCGGGGGTCCCGTCTACGCTTGGATCGCCTTCCTCGGTATCATGGGGGTCGTAACCCTGGCGGCGATAATCGGCGTCGGTTGGTACGCCTACCGCATCGACCGCCGCGCCCGTCGCGCGCCATTCCAACAGGACCACAGGGCCTGGGACGAACCCGAACGTGTGGCTTGATGGCCCGGTTTCACGTTCGTTCGAGAAGCGCTAAGTGGCAACCAGCGATGGACGCGTCCATGACGGAGATCGGCAGTCCGACCCGGTCGAGCGCGCGCGAGTGGGAGGCGCGCGCGGAGCAGCTCGGCCGCCGTTCGGGATCGTTCATGGAGCGGCTCGGGTTCAGTCGCATCGCCGGAGGCATCCTCCTGATCCTGGTCGGCGTCCTCGTGATCACGCTCCCGAACCTCATCGTCTGGATCGTGGGCGTCGGCGCCATCGTGCTGGGCGTCCTCATCCTCGTGTCCGAACCGACGCTTTCCGCGCGCGGCTAGAACGGCGCCGTCCGATGTCTCCTCTGACGTCGTGTATATAAGAATGGGCCTTGGGCCCGTGGGGTTCCACCCCCTGGAACTCCCACGGGCAGGCCGAACGATCCAAGGAGGCCCAGGGATGAGCCACCCCCGCGCCAACCCAAGACATACGAGGGTGTCGAGGAGTTAAGCCAATTCTGGCTAGGAATGGTTCACCCCCCCGTTCAGGGGGGGTCCGGGCGGGCTCCCTGCGACCCCATCCTGCCACGAGTCGTCCACAGGGTGCGTCAAGCTTCATCACCCGGGGGCTGGTTCCTGCGGCCGCTTGCCCCCCCATGCCACCCATCCGCTGCCCGCCGACGGCGGCGGCCCCCCGCCCAGCTCCGCGGCGGCATGGATTGGCGCCGTCCGAATACGAACACTCCCAGCGGCCATCATGCCCGTTCTCGTGGGGTCCGCCCTCGCCTACCGTGACGAGGCGTTCCGGGCCGGGCCCGCGGCGGCGGCCTTGGCCGGTGCGATCCTCATCCAGGTCGGCACCAACCTCGCCAACGACTACTACGACCATCGAAGGGGCGTCGACAGCGCTCGACGCATCGGCCCCCCCCGTGCCAGCGCCCAAGGCTGGATTCCCGCGAGCCGCATCCTCTTCGGGGCCGCCCTGAGCTTCCTCTTCGCCGCCCTCGTCGGCGTCTACCTCATCGCCGTGGCCGGGTGGCCCATCCTTGCCATCGGCGTCGCATCCCTCGCGAGCGGCTACGCCTACACCGGCGGCCCCTACCCCTTGGGCTACCACGGTTGGGGAGACCTGTTCGTCTTCGTGTTCTTCGGCCTCGTGGCCGTGGCCGGGACGTACTTCGTCCAAGCCGGTTCCATCCCGTTCCATGTGGTCGTGGCCGCCGTCCCCGTCGCCTGCCTCTCCACCGCCATCCTCGTCGTCAACAACCTGCGCGACCTCGACTCCGACGCCGCTGCAGGGAAGCGGACGCTGGCCGTTCGGATCGGTGCCCGGGCGACGCGTGCGGAATATGCGCTCCTCCTCGTGGGCGCCTATGCGTCCCTGCCCCTCCTCGTCGGCCGTTACGACTACCCCCCATTGACGCTGCTGCCCTGGACCACGCTGCCCCTCGGCTTCGCCCTCGCGTGGAGACTCGCGGCGGCGCGGACCCCCCACGCCCTCATTCCCCTGCTAGGAGCGACCGCCTTGCTCCTCGTTCTCTTTGGGATCCAACTCGCCGTGGCGGTGACCGGCTGAAGATCACCGATGCCGGGTACTACCGGTACGACCTGCCGCTTAAGCAGGCATGGGTCACGGCCGCCGAGACCGCCACGACGCTGCGTTCGGGCTACGTCTTCTGGCTCAAAGATTCGGCCGGCCGCACCTCGTACGGCGACGCCGCCACCCTTCCGTCGCGGCGCGGCGAAGGCCTCGTGGCCATGGGGCGCGACCTTGAACTCCTCATCGGCCTCGTGAAATCTGCCGCGCGCGAAGCCGACCTCGAGCCGCCCACCACCGACCCGGTCCACCGCAGCGTCCGCCACGCCTGGGTCGAGGCCGTCTTGGGTCTGAAGGCACTCGAGGCCGACGAACCGCTGGCCCGCCTCCTGGCGCGCATGATGGGCCGGCGCCGCGCCCCCGTCAATCGGGTCCCCGTAAACGCCACGATTCCCATGGCGACCGAACTCGAGACCATCGCCATCGCCCGCCAGGCCGTCGCCCAAGGCTACGGTTGCCTCAAGATCAAGGTCGGCGGCAACACGAAGGAAATCCACCGCGTCCAAGCCGTCCGCGAAGCCGTCGGCGACGACATCGCGCTTCGCATCGACGCCAACGCCTCCTGGAACGAGACGGAAGCTCCCCACTTCCTGACGGCCCTCAAGGACCTCAAGATCGAGTACGTGGAACAGCCCCTGCCGCCTGCGCGGGCCGGCGCCCTGGCCCTCCTCCACAAGTCCAGCCCCGTTCCCCTCGCCATCGACGAATCCGCCCACAACCTGGCCCACGGACTCTCCCTCGTAGCAAAAGGAGCCATCGACGTCGTCGTCCTCAAGCCCATGGCCATCGGAGGGCTCGACCGCGCCCTTCGCCTGTTTTTGGCCGCGCAGGACCGGGACCTCAAGGTCGTCGTCACCGACAGCGTCGAATCCGCCATCGGCCGCGTCGGGGCCCTGCACCTCGCGAGCCTCTTGGGCCCCAAGCCGCCCGTGTGCGGCCTCGCCACCGGCGAATGGCTCCTGCGCGACGTCGTCGAGGATCCGCCCCGCGTCCACAAGGGTTTCCTCGCCGTCCCCAAAGGGGCCGGTCTGGGGGTCGCGCGCCACGCCAGGGGGGCCCCGTCCGCGTGAACGCTGCAGCGGCGGACAGCCCCAGCCTTTCCCCTTCCTTCCGCCTGGTCCACGAAGGCCGAGTGTCCGCGGCGCCTGACATCGAACGCCTCGTCGAGGAGTGGGCCCGTGCGTTCCACGCGGCTGGCGTCCTCGCCCGGGAGCCCGTGGCGCTGGCCGCCACCAATTCTCCACCGCTATTGGCCGCCGCCGTAGCCTTGCGCCGCGCCGGGGCGGTCCCGGTCCTCCTCAACCCGCGGCTCCTGCCCAACGATTTCGGTCGGCTTGCCCGCCAAGCCGGCGCCCGCCTGCTCCTTGCGGATGGGTCGCTCCGCGTGACGCCGGCTCCGTCGCTCACCGTGGCCCTGCTCGGGAGTGCCGAGGCCCGGCCCTCGCTGCCGGCGCTGGCCGGGCCGGCCCATCGTGGGGAGGCGGATTACGTCCTCTACTCCTCCGGCACCGGAGGGCCCCCCAAGGGGGTCCTCCTTGGCCACCAGGGTTTCCGCGCCCACCTCGCGGCGACTCGGTCTCTCGTGGGGCTCGGCCCGTCGAACCGGTGGCTCTGGTCCCTTTCCATGGCTCACGTCGGTGGATTGGCTCTCGTCCTTCGCACCCTCGAACTGGGCGCGACCCTCATCCTTCCCGGGCC
>CAYVGY010000020.1:0-27520 GCA_964451065.1 uncultured Halobacteriales archaeon | reverse complement strand
CCTCGGCGGGTTGGAGCCTTCCGCGACCAAAGTTGCCGCTCGAATGGCTCGAGAACGTTCCTCTGACGATCGGCGGGGGGAACTTCCTGGCGGCGGCCGAGGCGACGCGCGGCATCGTCGGTGACACCTTCCAGGGCATCTCGAACGTGGTCGATTCGCAAGTGACGGGGGCCGACGTCAACCCCATCTCCGAGCAGGACGTGGGCCGACGCTACTGGAAGGGCATGTACGACAGCGTCACGCACGTCAAGGCCGAAGTCCACGGGGGCATGTGGGGCAGCGATTGGGGCGGCCGCGTGCTCGACAAGTTTCCCGACATCAAGCCGCCCGGCTCGCCCGGCGAGTTCATCAAGGAGTATGGCGGGGAGTTGATGCAGAGCCATTGGGACGCCGAACGGACGGCCACGCTCGACATTTGGAAGACCAAAATTTTCGGCAGTTAGGAGACAACGGCATGCCAGGCGAAAACGCGACGAGAGCGGTGGAATGGTTGCACGCGGAAGGGTACAAGGTCGAGCCGAGGTTCGAGGCAGGCTTCGCCTCGTTCTACGCCGTCACCGATCCTGGCGACACGTCTGGCCCCGTCACGGTGGGCCAGCGCGAAACCGATGGTCACGTCCTCGCTACCACCGGCGTCAAGGTCTCCGAAGGCGATCGTGGTCGCCTGGCCGGGATTCCCCCGGAGAACCAGGTCTCCATGCTGCGGGACCTGGCGTGGATGGTCAACGGCCACGGACTCACCTATCAACTCGATCATGACGACGGGGTCCTCAAGGGCCTCGTGTTCGGAGCCCAGATCTTCGAAGACGGACTCACCAAAGACCGCATCGTGAACCTGATGCGCTTGCTGCTGGGCCAGCGGAAACTCGTTTCGCTTCGCGTCGCCGAAGCCCTCGTGGCTGGAGACGCGCCGGCGAAGGCGCCGAGCGCCCCGCCGCGCGCCCGACGGGCCGCGCGTCCTCCCACCACTTGCCTTCAGTGCAGCACCGCAAACCGTCCCGGCGCCAAGTTCTGCAGCGCCTGCGGATCCAAACTTGCCTAGGAGGAGCCGGAGTATGGACAATCCGATCTATTGTGACCAATGTGGCGCGCCCAACCGCCCGGACGGCCGGTTCTGCACGGAATGCGGAGAGCCGCTCGAACCCTCGTCAGAAGTCGACCAGCCAGTCAAGACGCCGTCGAGGCGGCCCCCTGAGACCGAATTCGTTCGCAAGCGGCGCGTCCGGACGGACGAGCGGATCGGCAACCAAAGTATCACCGCGTACGCGACCGGCGCCCTCTACATGGCGGCCTTTCTGACCCTGATGGTCCTCTACTCGAACAAGGCGCCCGACGAGGACCTGCGAGCCATGACTTTCGTGGGCGTCGGCATCTTCCTTGCTTGGCTCGTCTGGGGGTCCATCCGCCGAGGGCGGGAATCGAGCCGACTCATGGACCCTGAACGGTCCGAGGCCATCGACGTCCGCGGAGTCCCCCGCATCGACCAAGGCCAAATGAACATCAACGGTTTCCAGGTTCGCCTACCGAAACGGCTGGCCGCCACGACCCTTCCCGACTTCGCGGATGGAAAGCCCCACACCATCTCCTTCGTGCCCCGGGCCCCTCTCCTGCTCCGCCCGACTCCCCGCGGCTGGGTGCATGCTGCCATCGCGAAGATTGACGGCGTGAACACCGACAACCGTTGGGGCGCCTTCGTCCGGCCGCGCCCCGACGTGCCCTTGTCCGTGGGCCCGGGCGGTGGGGTCCACCGCATCATCTTGTTTGTGTTTGGCGTGGTCGCGATGATTCCCCTTGGAGTCCTTCTGACCCTGTATTTCATGGCATAGGCGGGACGCGACGCCTGAGACCACTTTCACTCGCCTCCCGCGAAGTCTCGAATACTGGAGCGACCCTCGCAGGAAGTTACCGGTCATGCAACCCGCGACGGCCCGCCTCTTGGAGACCCAGAAAGCCGCCCTCCACTCGTGCCCCGTGTGCCCGGTTAAAGGCGCGTGCGTCTTCGCGACGCCAGGGTACGAGCCCGGCTACTGCCTCCATGAATACCGGCTCCTTCACGCGTTCGTGGCCCAGCGCCTGCGGTCGCATCCCCCCGCAGGCGCGCAGACTCTTTCCCGGGTCATGGCCGAGACGGCGGCGTTCGTGGAACGCACCCGCAAGGAGAACCCTTACGGCCTCGTCGCGGGCGGATTCGGCGCATGGGCGACGGACCCGGCGTGGCCGCGCCAGTCGACGCTGGCCCTTTTTGCGCCGGCGTGAACGGGATTAGGCGGAATCCGGCTCGGGGGGCCCCAACGCCTCGATCCGGCGAAGCAAATCGGCGTTCTCGCGGCGACGGCCCCGGGTGTACTGGTACGCAAAGATCAACGTCGCCACGAGCAGGACCCCCAAAACCGCCAACAACCAAAGGTTGGGGTCGTCGAAGAAGCCGGTCGTGGACCCTTCGTCGCCGCCGGACGAGTCTTCCGGCGCCAGTGCATCGTCGTCGGCCGCCGCGGTTTCCGTAGCCGGCGGCGCCGACTCCCGGTCGGGGGCCCCCATCCCCTGCGGCGCGCTATGGGTTTCCGAGTCGGCCTCCGACCCCATCTCCGAAACCTGGTCAGCGGTGGGGTCGACCGCGATTTCGGAACTTCCGGGAACCGCGGACGTTCCCCACCAGCTGAGCATCTTGCCCAACTGGGCCAGGAACCCGCTTACGCTGAGGACCGCGGTCCCCAAGAGCAGCATGAACTGGACGTTCTCGGGGTGGAGGACGTTCTTGCCTTTCCACGTGAGCTTGTAATAGACCCACTTACGGCCCTCGTCCTCCTTCTTGACGAGGTCCGCCGTCGACAGTTGCTTGAGGTGTTCGAAGACCGTCGCCTTGTTGAGGTTGAGCAGCCGGGAAAGCTCCGACACGGTGAGTCGGCGCGCGTCCAACGCCTTGAGGATCTGGAGACGCGTGTCGCTGGAGAGCGCCCGGAAAGCCTCGGCGTCCAGCACAATCTGGCTCATTCTGGTACGGAAAGGATGGCACCCCCGAGTTTATAAATAAAGTCAGATGGTTGGGGAAAAACCACCCCGCCAGGGGCCCGGCTGCCCACCCCCGCAGGGAACAGCAGGAGTGAACCTCGGCTAGAGCCGCAATCGTCGGGGCGGCGCCAACACGGCCTGCGGGTCGTCCTTCCACGTGGACTCCGGCGCATCGACGTACACTTCCACCTCGTTCCCGTCGGGGTCCCGCAGGTACAGGCTCTGGCTCACGGTGTGGTCCGACGCCCCCTCGACGGGGAACCCGGAGTCCTCCAGCGACCGCTTGGCCTCCCGCAACTCGTCCAAGGAGTCGCCGACCTTCACGCCGATGTGGTAGAGGCCCCGCCGGGACCCCGGCGGCGGGCCCGGCGCGTCCCCCACCTCGATGAGCAACAGTTCGTGGTGGGTGCGTCCGCCGGTGAGTGCGGCCGCGCGGCCGCCCAACGTCCGACCGACCTCCCGGAACCCTAGCGTGTCGCGGTAGAACCGCAGCGACGCATCGAGGTCGCGCACATAGAAGACGACGTGGCCGAGGTAGTGGGCCTTCATCGGGTCGCCCGACGATGCGGCTGGCCGGATTAGACGGTTTCGAGCCCGGGACCGGCCCACGTGAACCTTTATTGCGCGCCCGTGATGGGTGCCCGGTCCAGGATTGGAGTCGATCTGTCCCCGTTGCTGGGCGCCGCTTCCCGCCGCTCCCGCCGACGCCACGACGGCATGTCCCCGTTGCGGGTTCTTCGCGCCACCGCAGGGGCCGACGCAGGTCACCTACGCGTGGCCGCAGCAACCCCTCACCCAGCCCCCCCCGCCCAGCCCGCCCGCTTGGCCGACCCCGCCGCCCGCGCCGCCATCTTCCTGGTCCCCACGGCGGCCCAAGACCGGGCGCGGCCTCATGGTGCTCGCCATGGTGGTGGGCGCCATCCTCGTGGCCACCGTGATCCTGATGGCCGTCCTCTCCACCCAAGAGGACGAGGCCAAGAAGGACGCCATCCTGGGCAAGATCAACAAGAAGGAAGGCGCCCCCCTCGACCTCGTCACCATCACCGGGGAGAACCTCGCCGACGCCGACGTCGAGTTCACCAACGATGACGGCTACCAGGTCCGCGTCACGCCGGTGGCGCGCGACGAGGGCTCCCTCACCGTAGCGGTCCCGCCTGTGATCGCCAAGGCGAGCGGAGGCTTCAGCAGCGGCCGCGTCGACGTGTCTCTCATAAGCGGTCGCGGGGGCGGCGCCGTCCGCACCCCGGTCCAGGAAGGCTTCGCCATCGGTGAACCGGCGCGCCCCATGGCCTCCCCCGGCCGGACCACGCTCGCCTACCTGCGCGCCGGCGCAGGCGTCGGCTCCTGGGTCCTCCAAGGCATGACCGGCACCAGCCTCGACGAACCGACCCGCCGCCAAGCCCTCCAAGACCAGGTCGACTTCCTCAACGGTTTCGCCGACGCCGTCGAGTCCACCCTCAACGCGTCCAGCCCCATCCAACTGGGCACCCTCCAAGGACGGCCCGTCGTCTTGCGTCCCCAAGATCTGGACACGCTCGACCGGGCCGTCCTCGCTCTCCTCGCATCCCAAGCTGCCGCCGAATCCGGACCGACCGTCCCCAGCGCCCGATTGGCCGGCACCGCCACCGGATGCCAGGCGCAAGAAGCCCGAAGCCTCGAACAAGCTATCCTGGAGAACCCCAACCCCGACCCGAAGCTGTGGACCGGATACTTCAGCGCGCCCACCACTTCCCCCGTCTGCAAGGCCGCCGCCTCGTTCCACCGCGGCTACCAGGTCTTCGGCGGCTTCGCCGCCGTCGGCATCGGCCTCGCCGCCCTGGCCGGCGCCCCCGCCTACGCCCTCGCCCTCCCCACCGCCCTCGTCGTCTACCTCATGACGGCCGGCGGCGCCGGAACCATCCTCGTCGGAGGCATGCTCGGCGCCGAGACCCCCGGCGCCTTCCAACTCGTCCACGACGGCTGGGACCGCATGCTCGACGGCGTCCAGGAGGCCGCCAAGTTCACGATCGACCCCCTCCTGCCCGACTGGACCGCGGACGCCCTCGACCTGGGCGACGTCGCCGAGGGCGCCAGCAAGCTCCACGAAGCCTTCTCCCAACCCATCGAGCCGCCCGAACCCCGCCCCCCCCCACGCCCTTATTCGGGCCCCTTCTCGGCCACCGGCGCCTTCGTCCATGAAGAGACCGACTGCACGTGGACCATCCAGTTCGCGGGCAGCCTCCTCATGACCTTGGAGGAGACCCCAGACGGCGCCGTCACAGGAACCGGTTCGGCCGCCGGCACCAGTTCGTGGACGATGACGGGCGGAACGAGCTGCACGACCTCCAGCCAATCCTTCGACTACCCGCTCCAACTCACGGGCACGTCCTCCTCGTTCGACGCGGCCTACGATGGAAGCCCCGCCGTCCAATTCCACGGCTGGCGGCTCGGCACGGCCGTCTCGGGCACCGTCACGTTCGACTACGAACCCACCTCCCACGGATCCGCGAGCGACGACGTCCTCCTGCATGAGGGGCCCGTCGCGTAGGCGCCCGCGCCCCGACCACAACCTTAAGGTCCGAGCCCGGCTGCACCGCGCATGCGCCTCACGACCCTCCTCCTGGCGACGCTACCCCTGGTGCTCAGCGGCTGCACGCAGGAATCCGAATCCAATGATTACCCGGACAAGTTCCTTCTCAAAGGCGCCGCCATCCCCAAGGGCCTAAGCTTGGCCGACGTCCCCGCCGAACTCCGGCAGGTCGGCGTCACCTCCAACCCCGCCAAGGTGCCCGCCGCGGCCCTCAGCGAGATGAACGACGAGGCCGGGACGAGCGCGCACCCCGCCCGCGAGGCCTGGGTCGAAGCCCTCGTCGAAGCCGACGGCTACACGCGGTGGTCCCGGGCCCCCGAGCAGGATGACGAGAACCCCGACCTGGCCTCCGCCATCGTCGCCCTGCGCTGGTCCTCCGCCGCCAACCTGGACGCCGCCCTCCGCACCGCCTTCGACGGATCCGACGGCCCCTGCAACGCCGGGGGCGATTTCTACCTCGTCGACGTCTTCCAATCCGGCGACGTCCTCGTGATCATCTCCTCGGACCTCTTGGACATCCACGACGACGTGAAGGCCGCCCTGGCCAAGAAGAACCCCGGCTGGCTCGACGTCTGCGAGGCCGCCTCCCCCTCCGGCGGCAACCAGTGGTAAGCCCCCCCATCGGCGGGCGACGGGCCCCACCCCTCCGAATCCGCCACCGTGACAGCAGACCCCGCCCGTTCCCTCGCAGGGGCCTACAATTGGAACCTCGGGCAGTGGCAGGCCTCCTCACCGTTCTGGCCGCCCTCGCATTCCTCGCCGCCGTCCTGCCGCAAGGCAGCGTCGACTTCCAAGACCTCAAGGAACAGGAGTTCGACCCCGACCTCACCCCCCCCCCCGACCTCCCGCCTCCGCCCGACCTCAGCCCGCCCCCGGACTTCACGCCGCCCACGCACATCACGCCGCCGGACGACATCACGGAGGAAGACCTCCGGCGCCTTCAGGAACTCGCGGAAAAATACGGGCTCTCCGGCCCCCAGGACGCCGACCTCGACGGCCTGACGATGCCTCCCCTCGATCCGGGCGACATGGACTACCCTAGCGACCGCAACAGCGAACCCACCAATCCCGTCTGCCAGAACGTCTACACGGTCTCCTCCACCTGCCACAACCGCATCTTCGTCTTTGACGGCGCCACGCGCCTCAACGACGGCCGGTACACGTTCCAGTTGGCCGACGGCGCCCGCACCGTCTTTGCGCCCGGCGAAGTGGGGAGCCGCACGGTTTCGAGCGGGACCCTCTCCCTCGACCTCTCCCCTGGGGACTTCACGCCCGTCGTCTCGCTCACGCCCGACCAGGTCTTCATTAACCTCGACTTGCTCGATTGGGACAGCGGCAGCCGCCCCGCCGTCAACCTCTACCGGGACGCCAACGACATGGTCTGGGCCACCGCGAACCCCCCCGCGACCGTCCGCGCTCGCGTCACCTGGGCCATCTCCAATTCCTACTTCGACAATTATGTCCCCCCCGGGCTCGACGTCGACGACGTCCCCGGCGAACTCCGTCCCACGCCGTCCAACGCCGTCCGCAACGTCGGCCTTCAGATCGCGTCCCACGTCGGCGTCTCCGCCAACGACGACTACGACGAAATCGTCGGCGGACTCCGCGACTACTTCTCCGCCTTCGGCGAAGGCGACATCCCCGACCGCGACGAATACTCCGACGACATGCTCGCCATCGCCTACGGCCAGAACGGCTGCTGCCGCCACCGCGCCGAGGCCTTCCTCGTCACCGCCCAAAGCCTGGGCGTCCCCACCCGCATGGTCGTCAACGAAGCCCACGCCTTTACCGAGGTCTGGGTCCCCGGCCTCGGCTGGCGCATGGTTGACCTCGGCGGCTGCGGCGACTACGACGCGCAGAACCTGGAAAACCAGCACGAGGAAGTCGAGACCCCGCCCGACACGCCCGTCAACGACAACCTCAACCGCGACCAGCCCCCGCCCCCGACGCAGCCCGCCGCCACCGCCGAGATCGAACTTGACGACCCCACCGGCGACCTGCGCCGCGGCCAACCCTTCCGCCTCGAAGGCCGCGTCGACACCGAACTCGGCCCCCACCCCGCCGGCGTCGCCATCACCGTCTATTACAATCGCACCAAGGAAACGCCCGGCACCGCCTTCTGCACCACCCAGACCGACGGCACCCGCACCTTCGCCACCGACTGCACCCTCCCCTCCAACATGCCCGTGGGCGACTTCCAGCTCGTCGCCCGCGTCGCCCCCACCCAGATCGGCAGCCAACGGATCCGGGCCGCCTTCTCCGACCCCCCCATCACCATCGACAGCGAGACCCGCCTCACCCTCTCCGGCCCCACCCGCACGGCACGCGGCACCCCCATCGAGTACGTCGCCCACCTGCGCGGTGACCAAGACGAACCCGTGCCCGACGCCGCCGTCGCCCTCAGCCTCGACGGGAGCCTCCTCGGCCAACCCCGCACCGACGCCAATGGAGACGCCCACATCAGCGTCACGTTCAACGAGGAAGGCGCTTACCGCTTGACGGCCGCCTTCGTCGGCGACGACTATTATGGCCCCAGCGACGCCGACTACGACGTCGACGTGCGCGAGATCACCCTCACCGCCGAAGTGGACACCACCCGACTCGGCGACCGATACGTCCGCGTCACGGGCACCGTCCGCGACGCCTTCGGCGCCATCCCCCGCACCGCCCTCACGGCCTCCCTCCGAGGCGCCCAGACCACGGCCGCCACAACCGCCACGGGTGACTTCACCGTGGAACTGCGCCCCACGACGCTCCCCGCGGGCGCCCACGCCGTCCACCTCCTCTTGACCGACCTTGGAGTCACGATCGACGCGCCCTTCGTCCACGAATTGCCGACCACCCTCGACGTCGCGATCCCGACCCACTGGCACGGGCCCACCCCCTTCACGCTCCGCCTCCAACTCTCCAGCGAGATCGCCGCCGGCTCCGTCCCCGTCCCCGCCGAAACCATCCTCCTCCGAATCGACCAAGAGCCCGCCGTCGAGGTCACCACGAACGCCACCGGGTCCGCCGCATGGACCGCCCCGGATCCCCTCACCCCGGGACCGCACCTCGGCCGCGTCGAATACCCAGGAACGGTCGGCCACGCCCCCGCCTCGCGAGAATCCACCGTGAAGGTCGGCACCGTCGCCCTCCGCCACGAATCCCGCCAGAACGTCGTCGCGCCCGACGCGACCTGGGAACTCTCCGGCGACCTCCAATTCGACGGAGCCCCGCTCCCCGCAAACGCCGTGCTCCTCGCCTTCGGGGCGACCCAAGACGAGACCACCACCGACCCACTTGGAGGCTTCGCCCTCAATCTTCGACTCCCGCGCGCCTTCCCCGTCGGCCCCGCTGATGCCGACCTGCGCGTCGACGCCGTCGGGTTCCAAGCCGACATCCCCCTCCTCGTCGGGCACCCCACGCGGATTTCCATCGAACTCGATTCCCTCGCCTTCAGCATGGGCGGCCAACTGGAGGGCCGCGCCCGCGCCACCGACGCCGACGGAACAACCGTCGACGTTCCACTCGAAGTCACCGTCGCCGGCCGACGCGTCGACGTCGCCGCCGACGGCGCCTTCTCCGTCCCCGTCGACACGTGGTGGGTCCGCCGATCCACCATCGAAGTCTACACGCCGGGACAGGGCGAGAACGCCGCGACCACGGCCAGCCAAGCCGTCACGATCGTCAACCCCATCCCCTTCGGCGCCCTCCTCTTAGCCCTCACCGGCGCGGGCCTCATCGCCTACGTCGTCACACGCCGCCGCAAACCCCCGCCCACCCCCCAAGTCGGCGCCGCCACCGCCCCCGGCCTCCCGCCCACCGACGCCCCGCTAGCCAAACTCCTCGCGCCCACCATCGCGCCCGGTCTTCCGCCCTGGTTTGACCCCGTCCAGGACCAGGCCCTCCACTTCGAACTCCCGCCCGCCTTGGCCACTGAACAGGACATCGTGTGGGAAACCGGCAAGCCCGCCCAAGCCACCGTCACAAAATCGCGAACGACCCTTGCCCTCAAGGATGTCGCCCTCGGCCCCCACCAACTCCACTTCCGCGCGCCGGGAAGCCCCAACCCGGTCCAACAATACTCGATGAACCTGGTCCGATTCCACGAAGCCACCGACGAGTCCTTCCGGGAGCTCATCGGCGCCCTGCGCGGCCAACCCGTCCCCGCCGGCGAACCCATCCGCCTCAGCGAAGCCGAAGAGCTCCTCCGAACCCGCGGCGGCGTCCCCGACGCCCAAGCCAACGAGCTGCGCCGCCATTACGAACGCGCCATCTACGCCCGCGAAGACTGCGACCGCCCCACGTTCGAAGCCTATCTCACGCTCTTCCAACAGGTCGCCTCCCAGGCAACCGCGACCCTCTATGGGACGGTGAGGTAGCACGCAACCCGCCCCTCCACCACCCCCGCCCCCCCTTTACCCGGCCTTCCAATTCGCTCCACCCACCGCCCCTTCCGCGCGTGGCCCCGCCATCACGGCCCTCGCAGGCACCAGCGTCGGGGCCCTCGTCTACGGCGTCGGCTGGGCCACCGACCCCCAAGCCAAGGAACCCGCCCTCCTGATTCTGCGCGCGGCGGGCGGCCTCCTCGCGCTGGCCCTCACCGGCATTCCCGCCCTTCTCCTCCACAAGCCCCGCCCTCGCCTGAGCACGCTCTGCCTCGCGGGCGCGCTCCTCGGCCTGGCAGCCCTCGCCGACAGCATCCTCCTCCTCACCGCCGCCCCCGGCTGGACACGCGGCGTCGGATTCCTCCTCGTCGGCGTTCTGGTGGCGGCCCTCCTCCTCACCCTCCTACGCGACCCCCGCACAACCGAAGCCAATAGCCCCGTCCTCTCCTTCTTCGCCCAGCGTTGGCTCATGATTGGCTATCTCCTCTTCCTCGTCGTCGCCCGCGTCGCCTTCAACCAACCCCTCTCCGAGACCTTCCCCGACGTCGTCGCCAACGCCCTCTTTCTCCTCCTGTTCCTGGGCGGCCTCTTCACCCTCGTCGGCCGCTACCTCAAGAAGTTCGGCTCCCCCCTCGTCTGGGGCCAGGCCCGCCACCACCAACAAGTCGTCCAGACCCTCGGCGACCCCCACATGGACTCCGTCCGCGGCGTCCTCCAACGCTACGTCGAGCGCGGCGACGGCGAAGACGACTACGCCCTCCTCACCCGCACGGTCGCCGAACGCCTCGAAATGGATTCCCGCGGCCTCGAACAACTCCTGAGCCGCAAACCCAGCCCCCTCCAACCCGAGACCCGCGCCCTGCCCGCCGGCCCCCTCGTCGGCGCCGGCCTCCTCCTGGCCCTCGCGCTCGCCCTCGGCCCCGCCGCCGCCGTTGCCGCCGCAGCCGACGAACCCGTACCGACCTTCGTCATCTTCCTCATGCTCGTCACCGGCCTCCTCCTGCCCCTGGCCCACCGATCCATCAAGCCCGCCGCCGACCCCGAACTCGCCGGCGTCTGGTTCCTATCCGCCACCCTCTGCGCCCTCGCCATCCTCGTCATCTTCGCCACCTCCGACGCAGGCCTGCCCGCCCTCATCTTCCTCGTCGTCCCCGGCATCTACCTCCTCGTCGGCATCCTCGCCCTCGGCCGACGCCGCCCCGAACACGACCGCCCCACCTTCCAGAAGGTCCGGGCTCTCCAGACGCACGCCAAGACGGGCCGCGTCCTCATCGTGCTCGGCGCCAGCCTCGCCGGCGCCATCCTCCTCTACGCCCTCCTCACGGGCGCCATCCTTACCAAGACCCCCCTGCCCCGGATTCCCGCACCCGCCATCTTCGACGTCCTCGCCGTGGCCGCCTGCCTCGCCCTGGCCGGCACGCTGCTCGGCCCCCTGGCCCGCGACCAACGCGACCGCATTCAGCACATCCACGACCAAGAACGGTCGATGCGGTCCGGCTTCCACCTCACCATCGTCCAACACCTCGAAGGAGGAAAGGCATGAGCCAAGAGGAACAACTCCAAACCCAATGCTCGAGCGTCATCGAGAACGTCGCCAACTACTTCGTCGGCCAACGCGCCCTCCTCGAGAAGGTCCTCGCGGGCGCCCTCGCCAACGGCCACATCCTCTTCGAAGACTACCCCGGCCTCGGCAAGACCCTCCTCGTCAAGGTCTTCGCCAAAGCCCTCGGCATCGAGAGCCGCCGCGTCCAGTTCACCCCCGACGTGCTGCCCGCCGACATCGTCGGCACCAAGATCTGGAACCCCTCCACCCGCAAGTTCGAGATGTTCCGGGGCCCCCTCTTCACCCACATCGTCCTCGCCGACGAAATCAACCGCGCCCCACCCAAGACCCAGAGCGCCCTCCTGGAAGCCATGGAGGAACGCCAGATCACCATCGAAGGCGAGACCATCCCCATCCCGCCCCCCTTCTTCGTGCTCGCCACCCAGAACCCCATCGAACAAGAAGGCACCTACCCGCTCCCCGAGGCCCAGATGGACCGGTTCCTCATGCGCCTCAGCACCGGCTACCCGCCCGACCTGCCCAGCGAGCGCGAAATCCTCCGCCGCCGCATCAAATGGAAAACCGAAGACCCGACCGAAGCCGTCCAACCCGTCACGACGAAGAAACAGTTCCTCGAACTCCAGCAATTCGTCGAGCAGAAAGTGTTCATCCACGACGCCCTCCTCGACTACATCAGCAACCTGATCCGCGCCCTCCGCGACCACCCCAAGGTGGACGTCGGCCCCAGCCCCCGCGGCGGCCTCGCGCTCCTACGAACCTCGCGCGCGCTCGCCCTCGTGCGCGGCCGCAACTTCGTCACCCCCGACGACGTTCTGGACCTCGGCGTCCCCAACCTGGCGCACCGGACCATCCTCGAAGTGGACCAGGTTCTCGAAGGGACCACGAGCCAACAAATCGTCACCGAGGTCATGCACGCCATCCCCATCCCCGTCCAGGCGGCCCTACGGAGGTAAGGCGTGCTCAGCCGGTTCGGAGCGGAACCCTTCGCCGTCGGCGGCGCCCTCCTCGTGGCCGCCCTCGGCATGGCCAACGTCGGCCTCCTCGCCATGGCCGCCATCCCGCTCCTCCTCATCCTCTTGGCCGTCCTCCTTCCCGCCCCCCGGCTCGAGGACTCCCTCGTCGAGACCTCCCAACGCCGCATCTTCGCCGGCCACGAAGTCCAAGTGAACGTCCGCGCGCGCCTCCGCCCCGGATGGGGCCCCATCGACCTCCACGTCAAACTCCCCGCCCCTTTCCGCGTCACCCGCGGCTCGAACCTCCACCACGCGTGGGCCACCCCCGCCCTGCGCGAAATCGCCTACGAGTTCTCCGTCGCCTGCGACCGCCGCGGGGTGTACGAAGTGCCCGCGCTCAACTATGAATCCGGCCACGCGACCCTCCTGGGCGCCGCCGGCCGAGGCCAAGCCGGCCAAGGCGCCGTCCTCCGGGTCGAACCCCGCTGGAACCGCCTCCGCCGCCTGCGCCAACCCCGCACCCGCAGCAAGAGCATGCTCCCCGAACTCGACCTCTCCCAGACCGGCGTCCAGACCACGGAGTTCCAGGACATCCGCGAATACATGTGGGGCGACCCCCCCAAGAGCGTCAACTGGAAAGCCAGCGCCAAGTACGGCGAGATGGGGGAGCAACTCAACCTCCTCGTCAACGAATACGAGCGCGAAGGCAAGAAGATCATCTGGGTCTTCCTCGACGCGGGCCAGCAGGGCCTCATCGGCACCAGCACCGACAACGCGTTCGAGCGACGCGTCGAAGCCGCCTACGCCATCGCCCTCCACTACATCGAGAAGGGTTACACCCTCGGCTTCTCCCTGTACAACTACGCCGGCGACTATTCGCTCTACCCCGAAACCTCCAGCAAACAGAAGCGCCGCATCATCGAACTCCTCAACCAACTCGGCCCCACCCAGGAGGCCCGCACGCTCCAGGACGCTGTCGAGCACGCCAAACGCTACATCCGCCGCAACAAGACCCTCGCCTTCGTCGTGGCCAGCCTCGGCTGGTCCATCGAGACCCTGGAACCCGGCCTCCGCCGCGTCCGACGCGCCGTCGGCCACCGCCGCGGCCGCATCCCCGTCGTCCTCGTCCACGTCAACCCCTTTGGCCTCGTCCCGTATGCCGCCGAGAACGGCCTCGCTCGCGTCACGTCTCTTCTCCAACAAGGCAGCCTCCGCGCCGTCGGCCGCCTCGGCATCCACGGCATCGAGTGGGACCCCTCCCGCAGCTCGCTCGGCAGCCTCCTACGGAGAGTGGCTCCCTGATCGCCACCCTCTACCTGTGGCGCGCCGTCTCCCTCGTGGCGACCGCGTTCCTCGGCGGGCTCCTCCTCACGCTCGCACCCGGTCTCGACACCATCGACGAAGTCGTGATCCCGGTCGGGAGTCCTCCCCTTACCATGCCCGCCTGGGCCCTCTTCCAGGTCATCATGCTCGCCCTCGCGCTGCCCGCCACCGTCCTCCGGTGGGCGCGCTTCGGCCTCTACGGCGCCATCCCCGCCGCCATCGCGTGGGCCCTGGCCGGCGGATCCCGATTCCCCTGGTGGTTCCTCAACACCACGGAGCCGCCCGAATCCGTCAAACCCGACCCCGGCGTCGTGCTCCTCGCCGTCTTCACGCTCGTCGGCCTCCTCTTCTTCCTCATCTTCGATGCTCTCAACCAGTACCTCAAGTCCGCCCGCGCCCGCGGCGTCCCCGACGCCGCCACCGCAACCGACCTGCGCCGCATCGCCACCACCTACCTCGGCTTTGCTCTCGCCGCCGCCGTCTTCGGAATCCTCTTGTACTTCCTGTTCGAGGAAGCCATCGCCGGCGCGGACTTCGGCCGGCTCTCCGGCGACGCCTGGGGCGCCTGGGTCCTCGTCCTCGTCGGGCTCCTCGTGGTTGGGTTCCTGCTCGTTCTCGGCCGCGGCGTCTGGTCACCCAAACAGGCAGAGCAAACCACGACATGGAAGGACGTCAAGTAACCCGGCGCTTCACTTCCACATCTTGCCCCGGGCGCCGCACCGCGGACAGACGACCTCCCACGGCGCCGATCCGAGGCGCGGATACGAGACCTGCAGGTGGCACTTGGGGCACTCCGTCACGCCCTGGTCGCCCGCCTTCGGGGCGGGCACGGGTCGCGTCGGCGTCCTCGGTTCTTCCTGCGTGGGCGCGGCCCACGGCGAGAGCACGGGGTCGGCCCACGTGGTCCGGTCCGCCTTCTGCGGAAGCACGCCCCGAGGCGGCATCGGCGCCGCCGATGCAGCCGGCCCCGGAGGCGGCGCGGACGGGGCAGGCTGTGGGGGCCTGGCCGGCGGCGAGGACGGAACCTCCATCCAGCCGCCCGCCGTCGCGGGTACGGGCGGGCGAGGCGGCGGCACCTGGGGATAACCGATCGAGGGCTGCGAGGGGGGATAACCGCGGGCCGGCGGGGCGGCCGGATACCCGCGTGGCGCCTGCGGAGAATTGCCCGGATTGGACACGTCGATCCAGCCTCCGCGCGGGGGCGGCGCCGCGGGTGGTTGAAGGGGCGGGGCCAGTGGGGCCTGCGGTGGCGACCGCATCGGTGGATTGGCGGCGGGATCGACGACGATCCAGTCGCCGCCCGGCTGCGGTTTAGGCTTACGTTTCGCCGCCAACGGAAGGCCTCCCAAACTCCACCAAAGGCAGAGACTATAAACGTTGCCGAATCATGCTCGCGACGCCCGGCGGGCCGGCTCATTCCGGGGGCCGCGCCGGCCACAGGTCGAGCGGCGATGGTCTACCTAATCTGCGGCGTGGGCCAGGCCGGCGGCGCCGTCGTCGACGAGATGTTCGCCGACAAGAACCTGCAACGCGTCGCGACGCCGCTCGCCATCAACTCCACGCTCAAGGACCTCCAGTCGCTCCGCAACATTCCCCGTTCCAATTGGCTGGGACTCTCCGAGGTCCGCGGCATCATCCCCGGCACCACCGTCGGCTTTGAAGAACTCGTCGTGGGCGGTTTCGGCAAGGATCCCCGACGCGCCAAGGACGTCTTGGGCAAGAACCTCGACAACGTCACCGCGTTCTTCCGCGACTTCGCGGTCCGCAACACGTCCCAGGAGAACCTCGCGGCCCGCCAATGGGAGGTCGTGCGCGACGGCGAAGAATGGAGCGGCGTCGACCCCAACCTCGGCAGCATCCCGTTCGCCCTCATCGTGCTCGGCCTCGGCGGCGGCACCGGCTGCGGCGCGTCCCCCCTCATCGCCAAGGCGATCCGCGAAGCCAGCGCCGTCTCCCCCAGCATCATCGTCGTCGGCATCCTGCCCGCGACCCACGAACAGTCCGCCGAGGGCGCGCACGGCACGTTCCGCCAAGCCTGGAACGCGCTCTACGCCCTCAACGAACTCGAGCCCCACGTCGACGGCGTGATCCTCGTCGACAACGAACGCCTCGCGTTCTCGCGCAACATCGAACTCCTCTTCCCGAGCTTCAACCGCTACATCGCCCACGCCCTTAACGACCTCGTCCTGGGCAACCTCCTGGAAGGCATCAACCCCAAGGAATACGAACGCCTGAGCCTCCCCGTCATCGACAGCCAAGACATCGTGACCGCGCTGAGCTTCGACGGCGCCAAGAAGAAGCGCCGCCCCGGCTACGCCAGCATCGGCTGGGCCGCCGAACCCACGCGCTCCCTGCGCGACTACTTCCTGCCAGGCTTCGGCCGCCGCGACGTCGACCTCGCCGCCGTCTTCCGCCTCGCCATCCGCAAACAATCCATCCAAGAGATCAACCCCGACGAGGCCCAGAAGAACCTCGGCCTCGTCCGCCTCCCCGTCTCCATGGCCAAGAAGAAGGCGGTCTTCCCCCAGACCAGCCTCGTCGAAGCCGAACTCGGCAAGCTCACGCGCCTCAACGAGACTCACTTCGGCATCAGCCTCGGCAAACGCCCCCTCGTCTCGGTGAACACACTGTTCACGTTCGAACTTCGGCAACTCGCCCGTATCCGCCAACTCCAGGAACTGGCCAACCGCTACTCCACGAAAGGGGTCCGGGAGCTGTGAACGGCTCCACGGTCTTTCGCCTCTGGCACGTCGTCGCCGCCGTGGCGGCCACTGCCGCCGCAGTGTTCGTCCTCCTGGCTGCGTTCATCCCCGGTTCGGACCCGCCGCCCGAGACGGACCTCGCCAAGAACCTTGACGCCGCCGAATCCCGCGCCGACGACGCCGACACCCGGGCCAACTCGTGGATCGCGATTGGCGGATTCGGGCTCGCGCTCGGTGTCGCGGTCGGCGTCGGCGTCGGCGCGCTCGTCGCCTACAGGATCCAACGCCGACGCCTCGAGGAGGGCCGATGATTCAACGCACGCTCCCCCTCCTCGTGCTCGTGGGTCTTCTGCACGTCCCTTCCGCGGCCGCCCAGGCCCCCTTGGCCACGGTGGCCCTCGTCAAGGACGATGCTGACCACGCTGTGGCCAACGCCACCGTCCTCGTCTGGAGCCCGGCCGGCGACCAACTCTACAAGAACGAGACCGCCAACGCCACGGGCCACGTGCAGTTCCAACTCCCGGCGGGCACCTACAAGATTCAAGTCTTCGATTCGCGCAACCAAACCGAGCTCTGGCACGAGAACGCCTTCAACCTCACCAAGGCCACGAACTTCACGAAACCCCTGGGGCTCGCCCGCAACCAACCCCATGTCCCCCGCGCGCCGACGTTCAGCCCCGCCGGCGACCCCAACGCCACCACCGCGTCCACCAGGATCGGCAACGCCACGCGGATCCACATCCCCATCACCTACCCCGCCAACGCGACCGGGAACCGCACCATCCGCGTCGACGTGACGGCACACGCCGCCGATGACACGCTCCTCGAGGCGTGGACCCTCGGGTCGTTCCGACTCGCTCCCGGCCAACGCTCCTGGGCCAACGCGACGCTGAGCGACACCGAAGCGCCCATCTACCATGCAGCCGAACACGCGGTCACGTTCCGCGCGACGCTCTCCGAGAACGCGACGCGGCGCGTCTTCGACCGCGCGCCGCCCGCCATCCTCCTCGTCCAAGATGCCTGCGGCGGCACCCTGCAGGCCCACACCGTGACCCTCAACCCCGACGTGAACGAGACCCTCTGCCTCACCGCGGCCGACATTCCCGGCTGGGATGGTTGGGCCTCGGAGGCGCGCCAACTCCAAGAGCGGCGCGCGGACTGGTACCAACGACTCCTTCCCGACGCCGCCGGCTGGGACGCGGCCGCCGCCCTCCTCGCCTGGACGTCGTACCAAGCGGATACGGACGTGCTCGCCACTCCGGTCATCGGCCGGCTGGACCAACTCCAAACCGACGCCACCGGCGCACCCTCCTGGAGTCAGCTCCAGAACCTTCGCGAAGCCGTCGACGCCGACCACGACAAGCTCCGCGCACTGGTCGCAGATGCCGTCGACGACGAAATCGACCAAGCCAACGCCAAGGCGTCATCGGCGACGCGACGTGTCGCCCTGGAAGTCGTCGCCGCCACCCTCGTGTTTGCCGGCGTCGGGTTCGCCGCCGCGTGGGTCATCGTCTCCTACTGGAAAAAGAAGGCCGAGTACTGGATCGGCTACTCCGCCCGCGGCCAACCCCCCGACCCCTTCCTCGCCACCTCGCTCGTGATCCTTGGCGCCCTCGCCATCGGCCTCACCGCGGGTCTCCTCATGGGCGGCACCGACCTCCTCCAACTCCTCATCCCCGGAGGCGACTAGCTTGAGCGAAGTCCGCAACCGCTGGATTTGGGCCACCGCCGCCCCCACCTTCGGCCTCTCCCTCCTCCTCGGCCTCCTCGTCGTCTGGCAAGGCGCCGTCTGGGCCCTGTGGGGCCTCGCCGCCCTCCCCATCGCCCTCATCGTCACCCTCGTCTTCGTAAGAGGAAAGATCCTCAGCACCGGCCGCGAACACATGCCCCGCTACCTCGTCTCGCGCGCCGTCCACGGCCTCGCCGACGAATGGAACCACACCCACGCGCTCCTGCGCAAACTCCAGAACGACTGGAACTGGACCGCGCCCCAAGAAAACGACCTCGTCCAGGCCGCCGCCCTCCTTGAACCCCACGTGATCCGGTCCCGGACGACCGGCTACTGGGAAGTGCGCCGCGGCAACCTCGGACGACTCCCCATGGACCGCATCCAAGACGCCTCCCAGCGGGGAAAGGCCGCCCTCGCCGCGCTCCGCCTCGTCCTCGCCGAAGAGACCAAACGCCAGGAGGCCCACCACGCCCGGCTCCTCGCCGACCTCCAGGCCCGTGGACTCTGCTCCTTCGCGCCCCGACCCGCCGCCGGCCCCACCGAAGACTGGAAAGGCCTCGTGGCCCGCATCGAACGCCTTCGCGACGAGCAAGAGCTGGCCGCCGACGAGGCCCTGGCCATCCTCGTCAAGAAGAACGCCGCCGGCGCGGGCCCCGACGTCGCCCGCGCCCGGCAAGAAGCCGAGGCCGCGCTCACCGCAGGCCAACCCCGTTCCGCCCTCGAAGCCCTCCGCCGCAGCGGCCCCGCCACCGCCACCCCCGTCCCGCGCCCACCGCCGCGCATCCGCGCCGGCAAGGGGGACCTCTAGACCGTGAACGCCAAGGCCCTCCTCCTCAGCGCCGCCACCGGCCTCGCCGTGGGCCTCTCGATCTCAGGCGGCCTCCTCACCTTCTACCTCCTCGATGATGTGCGGCCCACGTCGTTCATCACTCCGGACGGCCGCCTCCACCTCGAACGCGCCGCCATCGTCCGCGGCTCCACGTACGACGTCGAACTCGACGCCTGCGACGCCCCCACCTGCGCCAACCCCGAACCGCTCCTCGGCGCGACGCTCCAGGCTACCCGCAACGCGTCCCTCGAACTGGACCCGGGCGACGCCCTCGACCGACCCGCCGGGCAGCTCTTGCGGTGGCGCCTCATCGACGCCACCAATGGCGCCCTCCTCGCCCAATCCGAACCCGAGGCCCTCGAGGCCGCGCCCATCCCGGCCTACGCCTGGTGGTTCTCGATCCCCGTCGCGACGACGCTCCTGGCCCTCCAGGCCGTGGGGCTAGCCGCCCTCGCCGCGAGCCCCAGCCTCGAAACGGCCCGACCCTCCGGCCCGCGGCCTCCCATCTCGGCGCACCTGGCGCCGCCGCCCACGCCCGCGACCCCCTGGGCCGAACCCGTCCCTCCCGCGTTTGCTCCACCCGTCTCGGTAACCTCCGCGGCGCCCGGCCTCGGTACACGCATGGAGGCCAACATCGAGATCTGGGACGCAGGCACCAAGCTTCCCGTGGCCCAGGTCCGCGCCGTCAGCCGACGCCACAACGTCGCCGTCACGCTCGCACCCGCCGGCGACCCCGGCCGGTTCCGCCTCGAGGCGTGGACCGGCGACGAGATCGAGCTGCGTGCGCCCGGGTACAAGGTCGCCCAAATCGTCTTCACGGGTAGCCAACAAGGCGTGGAACTCGTCCCCCAAGAATCGGCCTTCACCGTCCGCGTGCTCGGCGGCTCCAGCGGGAGCCCCCTGCCCGGCATCCCCGTCGAAGTACGCCGCCACGCCCACCTCGTCTTCTCCGGCACCACCGACGCCGCCGGAGAAGCCCAAGTCCCCCGCCTCCAACTCGAGGACGAAGACCTCGTGCAGACGGCCGTCGGCCTCGAAGGCTTCGTCGACGGCAAGGCCCGCATGAAACAGGCCCAGACCAGCGGCCTACTCGAACTCCGCGTCCACTACCGGTTCGAACCCGGCGCCGCCCACCGCGACCGCGAGAAGAAACTCGCGCAGCAATCCCAGGCCGTCCACGAGGCTTGGAGCCTCATCGACCCCGACATCGCCTCCCTCGTCGGCTTCGTCACCGAACGCGTGCGCGCGCCCCTCGAAGACTATGCGTCTTGGGGCCGGATCCTCCTTTCGTCACGGCAACGCCCCCGGACATGGTACGAGACGCTCCTCGACTCGTGGGAAGCCTGGAACAAGCAGGCCCACCAACTCTCCAAGAATCCCGCCGCGCGCGCCTTCGGGACGGTTCGTGCCGGAGGGGTCCGATCGCTGGCCGTCACGACCACCTACGAGCCGGACGTGGACGCTTGGATCCAAGGCGACGACGCCTGGCAGCAACAATATGACGCCCACCTTGTCGGGAGCCTCGAAGTCCTCAAAGCGCGCGCCCAGGCCCTGACGATCGAGGCCGCGCGCACCTTCCTGGTCGGATGGCTGGAACTCGTGGTGCAGGATCTGGCCCGCGAGACCGTCGGCGTTTCCGCGAGCTGCGCCCGCCGCCTGCGCGTCGAGGCCCAAATTGAACTCATTCGGTGGGTCCTTGGTCATCCGGGTTGGGCGGCGCGCCTCGAAACGTGGCGTTAACGGCCGGGCTGCCAAGCGACGGCCGGCTGCTCTTCAGGCAGGATGAACTCGCCCAAGCCCGCATGGACGCGCACCTTGCGCCAACGGATCGCGGCCGTGCCAAAATGGTACGCCAGGAATCCTAGGAGACCAAGGTAACCCCCCAAGATGAGGCGGTTCGTCCAGAGCGACGCGGCCATGGTCGCCTCGAACTCGTCGATGCGCGCGTCGACCTCCTGAAGCCGCCCCTGGTCGCCGGCCGCCTGCAATTCGGCTCGCGCCGCGCGCAGATCCGCCAGCGACTCCTCCTCGAACCCGTTCAAGAACGCGAGGCTCAGGGGGTGCCACGCCACGTACTCGTCGCCGACCTTCGCGAATCGCCACGGCGTCGAATCGTCTTCCTCGACGTCGATGCCCTCGACGAGTTCCTGGGCTTTCGCGACCCGGGAAGCGAAGACGTCGAACTCGGCCTCGGCCGCGGCCGAGAGCTCATCGGCGCGGCCCTGGTTCTCGAGAGCCGTGAAGGAAGCGGCGAGGCCGCTGAACGCTCGAATCTGGTCCAGCGAGTTCGTCGAGCTTGCCGCCAATTGTTCAAAGTGCGCCTTGGCTTCGTCGGCGAAGTCGTCCAAGACTTCCCGCACGATGGTGAGGGTCAGGTCGCACTTGGTCTGGGCCGCATCCGCGGAAAGTTCGGCGCAGCGCTCCTTGAGGTGAGGATAGCCCGTGGCCAGGGCCACGAGGTCGCTCAGGACGTCGTCCACGCGCCCCGCGTCCACGTCTTGCCGCATCGAGTCGAACTTGCGCACGGAAAGAATGATGGGGTCGGCCAAGGCGAGGTTGATCTGCGCGTCCGCAATCCGCTCGGTCGAGCACGGATCGCAGGGTTGGCAACTCTCCGTCGTGAGGTCCAGGAACAATTGAGCGGCTTGGCGCCCCTGCTGGAGTCGGGCTCCGCCGGCCAAGTCGCGCAGTTCCGCCTGGAGGTCCCGACAACCGATGAAGCTAGGCGTGGCCTCGAACGTGTACGTGGCACGCCCGGTGGTGGTCACGAGGTCCATCGACCATGACTGCGGAGTGTTGATCAGTGCGGCGTGGGCCGTCGTGAACTTCGTCGAGATCGCGATGCTCGCGGTCTGTCCAGGCGGGATGGTGGCGCTCGTGGGAACGGTTTGCACGAAGCCCGGCGGCGCCTGCGCCTGGTCGAGGGCCACGCTGGCGGCCTTGTACCGGCAGGTCTCCTGGGCCACTATGCGGAACTCAGGGGACGTGCGGAGCAGTTCGACCGCCCCAAAGTCATGGGTGCCGCCGGAGGGGGTGAGTGTCACGGTGACGGGGTGCGTGATTGTGAGGGAAAGCGGGGTGCTGCCCGAGCCGGCGCTGGTGCTCACGAAGATGGTGCCGGAGTACGTGGTTTCCGGGACCTCCGATCCGATGTTGAACCGGTAGTCTCTCGTGATGGAGGAGCGTGCGGGAACGGTCGTCGAGCCGCTAAGCGGGGTGACGGAGATGCCGCTGCCCCAGTTGGGGAACGTGATGGTGTTCAGCGAGAGCAAGTAATCGCCGGTGTTGGCGAAGGACAACGAAAAATCGTGCGTGGTGCCGCCCACAGGTTTTCCGCACGCAAGGGTCTTGCTTTGGCTGACGCCTGAGCCAGGGTTGTAGTTGGCTTGGGCCCAGTCCTTGACGCTGATCGTAATCGAGAACGTGATGTTTCCGTGGTCGGAGTTGACCGTGGCGGTCGCAGCCGTATTGATGTACTTCCCGCCCGAGTCGCCGGCTTGATCGGACGCCCGTGCGCGGACCGTGAAGGAATAGACGCTTTGGCTTCCCAGGTTCGTTGCGCCGCAACTCGCGATGCATTGGAGATAGGGATTCCCACTTGTGGGGGAAACGGAGACGCCCGAGATGGCGATGGTTGCCCCGCCGCTGTTCCAGACGCTGAGGGAAAGGTCCGACGTGTCCTCAAAGGCCCCGCTGGAGCCGGCGCCGACGTCGAGGTTGAGGACCCAGCCCGACGTAGCAGAATTGGGGTCGAGATGTTCGGCGGCGGCCGGGGAAGGAAGGCCCGCCATGAGGAGCGGGACGAGGAACCAGTGGCGTCGGTCCATGGTCACACCTGGAAAGCGATCTCGTCGCCCCAACGCGCCATCCGGTGATGGTTCGCCCAACGTACGATGCGGCCCATGGCCCAAGCCGCGATGAGGAAGAGGACGAGAGCGTACGCCGTGAGCACGAGGGCGATGCCGGACCCAAGGGAGCCGATGCGGTCGTCGAGGTCGGTCTCGAGTTCGTCTGCGCGGACGACGTTCTCCGTCTCGCCGTGGCGCTCGAACAGCGTGCTGGCGGTCCGGATGTTGTCGCGCGCCTCGATGAGGTCGGCGTAGTGGCGCGGGAATTGCAAGGAGAGGTAGGCGGGAAGGTCGTCGAGCAAGGACTCCGCGCGGCGCACGGCGGCCTGGGCGCGTCGCGTGTCGCGCTGGTAGCGCACGTCAAGGTCCGTGACGCGGCCGTCCAGGCGAGAGTAGGCGAGGGCGTCCTGGACGAGTTCGGAGGCCGCCAACGCGGAGCGCAGGAGCGCGATCCGCTCCGCGGTGCGCGGGTGGGTGTCCGCGAAGGATTCTGTGACTGCGATGGTCCGCTCGAGGAGGGTCTCGCCGGCAAACCGGAGAAGGTCCCTGAGCGGCGTCGTCGCGGGGTGGTTGATGGCCTGGATGCCGTTGCGCAAGGTCGCAATTCGTTGGTAGGCGTCGGTGAGTTTGTCGTACGACGGCACGTCGAGTTTCTGGTCGAGCGTCTCGATGCTCTTCATGAAGTTGAGGAGGTCTTCGAAGGCGGCCAGTTCCGCCGCGTTGAGGTTGGCCGTCGACTGGAGTCGAGTGGAGGCCAAGGCCTTGAGCTCGAGAAGGGTGGGGTACGAGGCGAAGAGGTCGTTGTCGCCAAAGTCGAGGAATCCGTTGACGAGGTCGTCTTGGGTGGCCACGGCGCCGCCCGAGGGCACGAAGAGGAAGGCCAGGGCCGCCACGCCAAGCCGTCTCATTCTTCGGCTTGAACCGACGGTTCGCCAATAACCTTTCGCAACGGGGAGAATCGGCGCTTCAGGGGGTCACGGTGAAATCCTCGAACAGGACCGACGGCAGGCTCCAGGCGGGGGAGCCGCCGAGGGGTTTCACGTCGTCGCCGATCCGAATCTCCCGCCGAAGCGCCTGGTGCAGGTTCCCGGCGATGGAGACCGGCGCCACGGGCCCCACGACGGCGCCTTTGCGCACCTCGAAGAGGACGCTCGAATTGACGCTGAAGTCCCCGCTCACCGTGTTCGCGGTGTGGACGCCCATGAGGTCGTGGACGACGAGCCCGCGATCCATCGACGCCACGAGTTTGTCCGTCTTCGCCGTGGGCGCCTCGATACGGAGCTGCAGAGCACTCGTCCCCGGCGTGCCTTTGTAGCTTCGCCCCTCGAGACCACTGGAGCGGACGGCGTTCGACGTCGTCTTCTCGCCAAAGAGCGCCGCGTCGTACGTGTCGAAGAAGAACGAGCGCAGGACGCCCCGCGCGATGGGCCGGGAAACGTGGGTCGGGTTCCCCTCGTCGTCGAAGGGCGTGCTGCCCAAACCCCGCGGTCGCGTCGGGTCCTCGACGAGGGAAAAGCGAGCGTGCGCGACGGCTTTTCCTTTCTTCTCGGAGTACGAGGTCTCCCCGCGCATGGCCGGCTTTCCGAACAGGGAAGGGACCGTGATGGTCGAGAAGAGATCCGACGCGGACTCCGGCCGGACGAGGCACGGCAGGCGACCGGCCTTCCCCAACGGCTTCGGTTTGGCGCTCGCGACGGCGAGTTCGGCCGCTTCGCGCCCCACGTGGACGGGTTTCACGTCGCGGCGCGTCGAATCCTCCGTGGCGAAGCCTGTGCTGACGCCGTCGCGGCGCTGGATGACGTAACAGTTGGCGCCCAGGCCGGTCTCGGCGTGGTGCCGTTCCAGGCCCTCGGAGTTGGCGAGGGCCAATTCGGCTTCGCCCGCGTGGACCCCGCCCCCGGCCACGAGCAGGTCCGTTCGGACGTCCGCGACCGCGTCCAGCAGCTCTCGCGCGGAGCCGACAAGTTGTTCGCCGCCGACCTCAGGAATCCGCGGATCGTGCAGCCCCGCGATGCGTGGAGCCTTCGAGGCGCCCGGGAACGCGAACGCGCGCAATTCCTGTCCGAGCCGTGCCGCGCGCAAGGCCGCCTGGGCGGCGGCCTTGAACTCGGCGGCCTGGGTGGCGTAGGCGAAGCCGATGCGGTGCTCCCGCACGACGCGGACCCCGAACCCCGCCGTCTCCTCCCATTCCGCGGGACCCACCGATCCTTTTTCGAACTCCACGGACCCGCCGCGTTCGCGAAGCGCGAAGACCTCGGCGGCCTGGGCGCCGGCGCGCAACGCCACACGGACCCCTTTGTCGCAATCCGAGAGGAGGTCGGTCATGCGGTGCCCCCCACGACGCAGTTGCGGACGCGGACGTGCGGGCCGCCGTCGCCGACCGGCACGTACTGGCCCTTGCCGCAGTAGCCGGGGTCGCCCCACGCGAACTTCTTCCCGAGCCCGTCGATGTTGGCCAACGTCTCCAAGGTGGTGCCCGTGAGGGAGACGTCGCGCAGGGGCTTGTCGAGCCTTCCGTTCTTGATGAGGTAAGACTCTTGGGCGTTGAAGAGGAAACTGCCCTTGGCCGTGTCGACCTGGCCGCCTCGGCTGCCCACCGCGTACACGCCTTGCTTGACACCTTCGAGGAGTTCGTCGAAGGACTGGTCCCCGGCCTCGATGAAGGTGTTGGACATGCGCACGAGCGGCCGGGAAGCATAGTTCTCCGCGCGGGCCGACCCCGTGCTCGTTCGGTCAAGTTTGAACCCGGCGACGCGGTCCGTCAAGTAGCCGACGAGGACGCCGTGTTCCAGGAGGACGCGTTTGCGGCTGGGCGCGCCGTGGTCGTCGTAGGGGAAGCTCCCGAACCCCCCCGGCACCGTCGAGTCGTCGCAGAGCGTCACGCGGGTGTCGCCCAGCTTTTCGCCGAGGCGGTCCTTGAGGCACGACTCTCCCGCCGCCACGAGGTCGCCCTCGCTGGCGTGGCCGAGCGCCTCGTGCGAGAAGACGCCCGTGAGTTCCGGATCCAGGATCACGGTCATCCGCCCCGAGGGCGGCGCCGGCGCCTTCAACATCCGCGCCGTGGCCTCGGCGCCCTCGCGCGCCTTCTTCGCCACGTCGACGTCCTTGAACACCTCAAAGCCCTTGGTAGCGCCCACGCGGATCCGGCGGCTCGTGATCTGGCCGTTGGATTTGGCGACGAAATGGACCTGGGCGACGGTGCGCGTGATCTCCATGGTCACGCGGGTGCCTTCGCTGGAGTAGAATTCTTGGGCGAGCGTCCGGTCGCTGTACGAGCCGGTGGTCGACTTCACGACCTTGAACGTGCGGACCGCGTCGTCCATGAGGCGGACGACCGCCTCCTTCTCGCTGGGGTCCACGTCCCCGGGCGCCACCTTGGGCCGCCACGCGATCTTGGCCCGGTGCGTCGCTTCCGGGGCCACACCGGAGGGTTCCTTCGTCTCACGCGCGACGGCGCGCGCCAGCGCGAGCGCGCGCTCCAGCATGCGTTCGAAGGCGCCGACCGTGACGTCGTTGGTGGCTGCGAAGCCCCACGCGCCGCCGGCCAGTACGTGGAGTCCCATGCCGGTCTCGCGCCCCTCCACGGCGCGTTCGATCTTCCCGTTGCGAAGCTCGAGGCCGTGCGATTCCGAACGTTGGACCCGAAGGTCGGCATACGTGGCGCCGCCGCGGCGGGCGCGGTCCAACCATTTCTCGTACAACGCGGCGCCCAAGCGGGGCGTCCGATTAAACCTTCTCCATCCAACTGCACTCGAGGCGGCTCGCGCCGTCGCCGTTGGGCCGCACGTGGATCACGTGGTCGACGCGTTCCCGCACCTCTTCCAGGTGCGTCACCACGAGGACCTGGCGGAAGTGGGACCGAAGGCCACGCAACGCCTCAAGGACGGCGCCGCGGCGCGTCTCGTCCTGGCTGGCCAAGACCTCGTCGAGCGCGACGATCTGGAACCGGCGTGCGCGGCGCGCGCTGGCCAAGAGTTCGCTCACGGCCAGGCGGACCGCCAAGTGGACGACGTCGCCTTCCCCGCCGCTGAACCGTTCGATCGGCCACGCCTGGCGCCCGTCGTAGAGGCGCAACGTGTAGTCGTCGTCGATGGCGAGCTCGGTGTAGCGCCCATGCGTCATCTCGGCCACGAGGCCGCTGGCGGCGCGCGCCAGCGCCGGGCGGATGCGCGAGATGAGGTGGTTGCGGAACGTGGGAAGCAGGCCATCGTCGCCGCGCTCCCCCGCGAGGGTTTCGCTGAGTCGCAGCACGTCTTCCAAAGTGACGGCTTGGCGCCGGACGTCCCCCAAAAGAGTCAGGTCGCGCTCCGCCTGGTCGAGGGTGACGCGCAGCCCCTGCACGCGTTCGGCCAAGACCTGTCGACGCGTCTCCGCGGCGTGCCAAACGGTTCGATGCCCGGCGAGTTCCTTCTGGGCGGCCGCCGCCGTCCCCTCCCGGTAAGCGACCGTGGCCAGGTCCCGCGTGGCGGCCTCGATGTCGGCGCGTGCCGTCTCGGCCGCCGCCGTGGTCGAGGCGAGGTCGATCTGGACGCGGTCGAGGCGCTTCGTCTCCGTTTCCAGGCGGGCCACTGACGCGCGCCACTCGTCGCGTTGGGCTTGGAGTTGTTCCAGCGCGTCGGCGTCG
>CAYVGY010000019.1:0-27741 GCA_964451065.1 uncultured Halobacteriales archaeon | reverse complement strand
CGGCCGCGTTCTTGTCGGTGACCTTGACGCGGCGGCCGTCCGTCCGGATGATGTAGTTGACCCCCGGGATGTAGAACTTACCGGCGGGCGGCGTGGGGTTGGGGCCGCGGCCCACCAACTGCTTCGTCCACTCGAAGTTTCCCGCGGTCACGCGGACGGGAACGGTGAGTTCGATGGCGCATTCGATGGGAACGCCCACATCATTGATGCTCAGGTTGGGGTCGGGGCTGATGACCGTGCGCGCGCTGAAGTTGACGCGCTTGCCGCTGAGGTTGCTGCGGAACCGGCCTTCCTTGCCCTTGAGGCGTTGGCTGATGGTCTTGAGGGGGCGGCCGCTGCGGTGGCGCGCGGGCGGGATGCCGGCCGTCTGGTTGTCGAAGTACGTCGTGATGTGGTACTGGAGCAGTTCCCACAGGTCTTCGACGATGAGTTGCGGCGCGCCGGCGTCCCGGTTCTCCTGGAGGCGTTGGTTGATGCGGATCACGTCGACGAGCTTGTGCGTGAGGTCGTCCTCGGACCGTTCACCGGATTCAAGCGTGATGGAGGGTCGCATCGTCACCGGCGGCACCGGCAACACCGTGAGGATGCACCATTCCGGGCGCGCGACCTCGGGGTTGAAGTCGAGAAGCGGGAGGTCCTCGTTGGGGATGCGCTCCAGCCACTCGCGGACCTCGCTGGGGGTCATCTTGTGGCCGTTCTCGCGGAACGTCGTGGGCTTGTCGACGTCGATGGTTCCGTGCTCCTTGTGGCAATGGGGACAGACGTCGGCCAGGGAGGCGTCCTTGGAGACGCGTTTGGCGAGGGTGCCGACGTCCTTGCCTTCCGTCTTGTACTGGAGCAGGAGTGCGTCGTACTTTTCGCGCTCCTCCTTGTTGAAGAGGAGCTTGCCGCATTGGCGGCACGAGGCGCGCAGGCAGGCGCGGATGGCCTTGACGAACCCAACGTGGATGACGGGCATGGCAAGGTCGATGTGGCCGAAGTGGCCGGGGCAGTCGCCGACGCGCTGGCCGCACGTCTTGCAGCGGAGGCCGGGCTCGATGACGCCGAGGCGGGGGTCCATGAGGCCCATCTCGATGGGGAACCCGTCGTCGTCGTACGTGTCGGCCGTGATGACCTTCGTGGCGCTCAGGCTGCGGATCTCCTTGGGAGAGAGGAGGGCGAACTGGAGCGCGCCGATTTTCTTGGGTTGGTTGGTGGAGATGCGGACCATGTTGTTGCCTCCTTAGACAAGCGCTTCCAGGCGGATACGCGGCGCGATAATGAGCGACTTGAGTTCATCGAGCAGCAGCTTGAACGCGTAGCTCATCTCCACGGGATGCACGTCGGCCTGGTCGCCGCAGACCGTGCAACGATAGAACCCGCGTCGATCGAGCATGGCTACGTGGCCGCACACGCCGCAGACGAACTGCGTCGTGATGTCGGATTCGTCGAGCAGGCGGTCCTTGATGACCATGGCCACGCCATGCCCGATGAGGCAGTCGCGTTCCATCTCACCGAACCGTAGACCACCTTCACGCGCGCGCCCTTCCGTGGGTTGGCGCGTGAGGATCTGCACCGGCCCGCGGCTTCGGGCGTGGATCTTGCCGGCCACCATGTGGTGGAGCTTCTGGTAGTAGATGATCCCGGTGAAGATGTCGACCACGTACTTCCGGCCCGTCTGGCCGTCGTAGAGTTGCTCTTTGCCGTGGTGCTTCATGCCGAGGGCCTGCATGTCCTTGCGCAGTTTCTCCTCGGGTTCGCCCGAGAAGGCGGTGGCGTCGATGGGCCGCCCCTCCATGGAGGCGACCTTGCCGCCGATCATCTCGAGCACGTGGGCCACCGTCATCCGGCTGGGGATGGCGTGCGGATTGATGATGATGTCCGGGCTGATGCCTTCGGCGTTGAACGGCATGCCTTCCTGCGACACGATGAGGCCGAGGACGCCCTTCTGGCCGTGCTTGGACGCGAACTTGTCGCCGAGCTCGGGGATGCGCTCGTCGCGCACCTTGATTTTGACCATCCGGCTGCCGTTCACGCTCTCGCTGAGCATGACGGTGTCCACGAAGCCCTTCTCGCTGGGGCGGATCGTGACCGAGGTCTCGCGGCGCTTCTGGGGCGTGAGGAAGTCGGTAGGCTCCTCCAGGAACCGAGGTGGGCTCGTCTTACCGACGAGGACGTCGCCGCCTTGGACCGTGACCTCGGGGCTGATGAGGCCGTCCTCGGTGAGGTTGCGGTAGGCTTCCTCGCCGCGGTAGCCGCGGGCTTCGGGGTCGGGCCGTTCGAAATGGTCTTCTTGGCCGCCGGGGTAGCGCCGTTCTTCGGCGGCGTACGTGCGGAAGAAGCTGCTGCGTCCCAGGCCGCGTTCGATGGCGGACTTGCTCATGACGATGGCGTCTTCCATGTTGTAGCCGTGGAAGGAGAGCACCGCGACGACGAAGTTCTGCCCGGCGGGCCGGCGGTTGAAGTGGATGTACCGAGTGGGGTGCGTGTCCACGAGCGGCCGTTGCGGGTAGTGGAGGAGGTGGCCGCGGGTGTCGGGGCGGGCCCGGTAGTTGCTGGACGCGAACCCGAGGCTCTGCTTGCCCATGCCGGCGCCCATCGTGATGCGCGGGCTCGAGTTGTGCTCGGGGTACGGCACGAGGCTGGCGCCGATGCCTAGGATGACCATCGGGTCGAGCTCGCAGTGGCTGTGGTCGGGCGTGAGCTTCTCCTGGTTGAGGGCGATGAAGCAGTTCTCTTCCTCTTCGGCGTCGACGTACTCGACGATCCCTTCGCCGATGAGGTCGCTCCAGCGGACACGGCGCTCGCGCAAGGCCTGGAGGTGCTCCTCCTTGAGCAGGAGGCGACCGCCCTTGGCGACGGCGAGCGGTCGACGAACCCGCCCGGGGTCGCAGTTGATGATCACATCGTTGGCGTCTTCGTCGGCGTAGACGTTGACCTCGTTGCTGAGGAGACCCTTGCGTCGGCGGGCGCGCAGGTTCTCGGCCAACTCGCCGGCGCGTTCGTGGAGGCCCACGAGGTCGCCGTTGAGGTAGACGCGGGCGCCCCGCACGTCCTTTGCGACGGGTTTGAGGCCGAGGTCGCTGAGAACCTTCTCGACCTCCTTCTCGGGGAAGCCTTCACTGATCTCGACGCAGAGCGCGAGGTTCTTCACGAGGCCGCAATTGGGGCCTTCCGGCGTCTCGTTGGGGCAGAGCCGACCCCACTGGGTGCTGTGGAGGTCGCGCGCCTCAAAGTGGGGCTGGCTGCGGGTAAGGGGACTCGTCACGCGGCGCAGGTGGGAGAGCGCGGCGAGGTTCGAGGTGCGGTCGAGGAGTTGGCTGACGCCGGCGCGGCCGCCGACCCAGTTGCCGGTGGCAAGAGAGTGGAGCAGGCGCTGTGTGAGCACGTCACTGCGGACGGCCGTGGCGATCTTGACCTCGCGGCCGCGCGCGTGGGCGCGCTCGATCTGATACTTGAGGTCCTTGGCGAGGGCCATGAAGCCGACGCGGAAGAGGTCCTCCATGAGGTCGCCGGCGAGCTTGAGACGCTTGTTGGCGTAGTGGTCCTTGTCGTCGGGGAGGCGGAGCTTGAGGGCGAGTTCGAGGACAGCCTGGCCCATACGGGCGAGGAAGATGGCCTTGGTGATCCGGTCCGTCGGATCGTTGCCGAGGTGCGGCAGGAGATTGCGGTCCATCAGGTTCTCGACGCGCTTGATGCGGTACTCCTTGGCTTGGCCGCCGGCGAGGCGCTTGCCGAGGTAACTCACGGCCTCTTCCTGGCTGGTGACGCTGTATTCGAGGGCGGCGGATTCGATGTTGGCCAGGACGAAGGCCTCCATCTGCGGGTGTTGGCCCATGAGTTTTTCGACGATTTCCTGGTCGGATTCCATGCCGAGCGCGCGGAGGAGGACGACGAGCGGGATCTGGCCGCTGGCGGCGGGGACGCTCACCATAAGGGTGCCGTCCTTCTTCTTCTCCACGATGACGAGGGCCCGGTACCCCTCGTGCTGAGAGAACACCTTGGCGACTTCGACGTCGGCGCCGTACCGCGTCGCGAACTCAACGAGGACGCGGTTGGGCGCGAGGTCCTCGAGCGTGATGAGGACGCGTTCCGTGCCGTTGCTGATGAAGTAGCCGCCGGGGTCCAGGGGGTCCTCGCCGGCGTCGATGAGCTTCTGGTTGAACTCCTCCTCGGTGAGCTTTCGCTCCTCCGTCTCCTCGAAGCTCGTCTTGGCGATGTTGCAGTGGCTTGAACGCGTCATGATCGGCAGCTTGCCGATGTTGACGACCTCTGCTTCGTGCTCGACGCCGTCGATGACGGGGATGAACTCGAGTTGGATGGGGGCCTGGTAGGTGAGGTTGCGCAGCCGCGACTCCATCGGCGTGAGTGGTCGGAGCGACCCGTCGGCCTCCTTGACCTGGGGGCGCTTCACGCTGATCTTGCCGAGCTTGATCTTGAAGCCCTCAATGTCGGTCTGGATGGTTCCGCGCTCCGTCTCTTCGTCCCCGATGCGGACGTTGTCGATGATCTGTTGGAGGCGGCCCTCCAGAAAATCGTTGAACGAGGCGATGTGGTGGTTCACGAGGCTGCGTTCGTCATGGAACGTGTCAACGAGTTCGCGCATGGAGGCACCTCAGAGGGGGTATTCGATGACGAGGCGGTAGGCGACGGCCTCGCCGGCGGTCTTGCTCTTGCGGCGGATTCGGACGATCTGGTTGGGCTTGGCCCCAATGGCGAGAGCCGCCGGATCCGACGCGAGAATCTTAGGAAGCTGTTCGGGGATGATGTTGTAGCCCTCGATGAGGCGACGCGTCTCGTCGTCGGGCAGTACCTCGTGGATTGGCACGAGGTCGTGGTTGAGAACGTTGAACTCTTGCTTCTCTTCCGTGTCGTCTTCGGGCATCGGGGCCTCACCTCATGTGCGCCGCACGACCGGACGGCCAGAAAATGCAGGTGATGGTCGCCTCTGTCCCCGCATTTGGCCTTCCCCCGGAGAACCTTCGTCCTCCCGTCGTCGCGCGCGCCCGCATCGCCCCAAGGACCCTCTCCGGCACGGCGTGCCCGTGCCTCACGCCGGGCGCCGTCGTCGGATAGCGACGGGCTCGGTGGGATTCGAACCCACGACCAACCGGTATCTTGCGATCCCAAGTTTGCGTGTGCGAGGCTCGGGCCCGCTAAAAGCCGGACGCGCTACCTGACTGCGCTACGAGCCCCTGGGGAATGGCTTCGCTCCGATAAAGGGGTCGATTTATAAGCGTTACCGTACCCGTAACTGGCCTTCAGACAGGGACCCGTAGACGCTCCTGGTTTAATAACGGTCCTCTTCGACAAAGGTGCCTTCTTCCTCAAAGTTGGGGGGGGTTTCGGTGGCGCCGCCCCCTCGTCGAGTCGCCTCGCCAAACGAGAACTCGAGATCCACCGTTAGTTCGCGAAGAAGGTGATCCAGGGTCCGCCCACGGAACTCCTTGGTGCCGTCATACTCACTGTACACGCGGGCCACGAACTCTTCCCGGCGGGGGTCCTTCTGGATTTCTACGCGGCACAGTTGCTCTTCCAAGGAGACGCCTCGGGGACCCGTTTACTTGCATGAGATATAAAAACGCTACCCGGCTGGGCGGCGGGCTTGATTTCACGTCGCGACTCGCTGTTGCCTATCGATATTTATAGTGCTTAAAGTTTCCACGCTCGCCCCTTAAAAAAGGCTGGGAAGCATGGCCGAAGTCACCATCCAGAACGTGGTCGCCTCCACGTCCATCGGCGCCGACCTCGATCTCAACGCCATCAGCGCGGCCTTCGAGAACGCCGAGTATGAGCCGGAACAGTTCCCCGGGCTCGTCTTCCGCATCGCAAAACCGAAAACCGCCGCCTTGATCTTCCGCAGCGGCAAGGTCGTTTGCACCGGCGCCAAGTCCGTCGAGGACGTCGACGTGGCCGTCAAGTTCGTCATTTCTTCCCTCCAGGCCAAGGGGATCCAAGGCGTGGACGGCCCCCCCAAGATTGAGATCCAGAACATCGTCGCGACCGGCGACCTCAGGGCCGAACTCAACCTCAACGCCATCGCGGTCGGCCTGGGCCTCGAGAACGTCGAGTACGAACCGGAGCAGTTCCCGGGCCTGGTCTACCGCCTGCGCGACCCCAAGGTCGTCGTCCTCATCTTCGGTTCCGGCAAGCTCGTCTGCACGGGCGCCCGCAAACGCGAGGACGCCGAACGCGCCGTCGACAAGATTACGGCGGAACTGTCGAGCCTAGGCCTGCTTTTCTGACGCCGCCCTGGGCGGCGGGCGCGCCGCGGGCCCCTCGACCGGCGCATCCAGGAACCCGTTCGCCAGCTTGAGGAGGTCGCGGGCGTTGGGGTAGGTGATGCGTCGTAACGCCTTCTCGAAAGGGAGCCAGACGAACCCTTGGTGTTCATGGCTGACCCGGACGCGCCGCGTCGCCGCACGCCCCACAAAATACGTCACGGATTTGTGGACCGTGGCCTCGCCGCGCCGATAGAAATACGCGAAGGTGTGGACAAAACCGGGCCGGACGATGACTTTGCGGATGCCGGTCTCCTCTTCGACCTCGCGCCGAGCGGCCTCCAGATCCGTCTCCCCCGCCTCGACGTGGCCCTTGGGAAAGTCCCAATGGCCGGACGGGTAATGCAACAACAGGAACTGCCGCGGCCGGCCATGGAAGAGCACGATGCCCGCCGAGTGTTCTTCCCTCGCCAATCCGGGCGCCGAAGCGCGGCCTCAATCATAAGCATCGCGGAGCGACAGATTAGTGAACGCGTCGGGCGATGGCGGAGGGGAACAGCGTGATTCGCCCGGGGCGCCTCGTCACCATCGCCGTCCTCCTCTTGGCGTCCATCTCCCTGGGCACGGCCTCCCTCTTCCTCGATTGGTGGACCCTCGACTTCGAGGACCCGGGGGAAGGCGACGCGGGCCGCATCTTCTCCGCGCGACCCTTCCACACCGAGTTCGTCGAGCCGACGAACGAGGCCCGGCATGGCGACGTCCTCGACCGTGAGGCCCTCGTGGCCGGCGTCGTCCTATCGGTTGCCCTGGCTGTCCTCGCGCTGGCCGCCGCCCTCGTCATCCGGCAGATCCTCGGTCGACCTAGCGCGCGCCTCCTGGTGGGGTCCGTGATGGCGGCCGCGGCCCTGGTGGGCCTCACCATGACCCTGGCCGCCTCCCTCTCGTGGCCCGACGCGTGGAAAAAGGGGATGACCGAAACCCTCGGACCCGATGCCGGGGAATTCGCGCTCACAGTCAAACCCGTGTGGTGGGGCGACGAGAGCATTGGCGACGTGGAAGGTGACCAAGCGACCCTCGTCTACGCGCCCGATTGGGGCTGGTTTGCGGCCATCGCGGGCTTCGCGATTCTGCCCGCCGCGGCGACCGGCCTGGCGTTGCTTCCGTGGAAGCCGCACCGCCCACTGGCCGCCGCGCCGGCGGGCGAGGATGTCCGCCGAACGCAGGCTTCGCCAAACCGACGGGCCGACCCGTAGGCGTCCAGCCGCCGCTGCGCGCCGAGGGCGCGCCTGCGCGATGGGCCGCCGCGGCCGGCCGACCGCGGGCCAACGCGCTGCATTAATAACGAATCCAGGGCTTCGATTGGGTTGGGAGAGACTTGGCCGGTCAAGCGCGTCGCCTCGTGGTTTTGGGCCTGCTCGGCGTCGCTTTCGTCTTGGGTCTGCTCGGCCTCCTCCTCGAATGGTGGCAGATCGAGTTGACCGTGGGGAGTACCACCATCGATTTCTTCTCGGCGCGGCCCTACACCGCCGACTTTTCCACCTTCGGAGACGACGCGCCGCCGCCCGCCCTGGACGACGTTCTCGACACCGACACCATCCTCGCAGGCGTGTTCCTGACCGTCGCCCTGGTCGCGATCGTTGGAGCGCTTGTCGCGCTCATGGTAGGCATGTTGCGCAGTCCACTTCCCAACCTGCTCCCGATTGCCTTGGCGGGCGCCGCCGCGCTCATGGGGCTCATTGTGGTCGTTCTTGCCGCCGTCGCCTGGCCCGGCGCGTGGCAGTCGGACCTCGAGGACGCATTCACCTCGTCCGGCGAGGAGGATGGCGCGGACGACGCAAGACTGTTCGAACCCTCCTGGTGGGGAAGCCAGGAGGTCGCCGGCACCCCCGCCACCGTCGATTATTCGCCCTCGGCGGGATGGTTCCTCGCCATCGTCGGCTACGTCCTCCTGCCCGTGGCCGCCATCGTCACCCTGCAGGTTCCCTGGGGATTCCTCGCGGGTGACACGCCCGGCCCCCGGACGCACTACCTCCCCCCAGCAGCCGCCGCCCCTCCGCCGCCCCTACCGGTGCGGCCCCAACCCGCGCCACCGACGCAACCCCGCACCGGCCCCGCCACCCGGCCCGATGCCCCGGCCGGTAAGCACCGCCGGATCGCCGTCGTGTCTAAGACCAAGCCCCAGTGCCAAAAGCGTTAGCGACTCCGGGTCGACCTTGTCGGGCCCGGCGAACCGTTTCAGCGCGCGGGATTAATTAGAGGCCCGGCCTGTGTGCCTTTGGCGGAGCACGTTGGCGGGACAAGCGCGTCGGATCACGACCCTGTCCTTGCTCGGCGCTGCCCTTGTCCTGGGCCTCCTGGGGCTGCTTCTCACGTGGTGGACGGTGGAGTTCGTTGCCGCCAACGTTCAAGTGGATTGCTTTTCGGCCCGACCCTACGAGGCCAGCCCCGCCGGCGAATGCGGGGAGGGAGAGTTCGACGACGTTCTTGCGACCCAGACCACCGTTACGGGGGTCTTCCTGACCTTGGCCCTGCTCATGATTGCCGGCGCCGGCCTGATCCTCCTGCTCGAAATGCTGCGCGGGACCGCCTCCTCGTGGCTGCCAACGGCCCTTGCCGGCGCCGCCGCCGTTGTCGGGCTTACAACCACGGTGTTCGCGGCGGTCGCATGGCCCGGGGCCTGGGAAGACGAAATGCTCGAGGCCGAGCCCCGCAGCAGCGATTTCTTTTCGGCGGTTGAACCGTCGTGGTGGGGCAAGGAGGACGTGGTGGGCGAGGGCTTCATCGCCGATTTCTCCCCCGGGGCTGGATGGTTCCTCGCCATCATCGGCTACGTCATTCTCCCGGTGGTCTTCTTCGTGGCGCGCCATCTGCCGATGGTTCTACTCGCCGGCGACGCCGGTCCTCCCCCCACGCGTTACCTTGCGCCGCCCCCGACGGCGCCGCCCCTTCCCCCGCCGCCGCTCCATCCCGTGCCCCCGTCGCTGCAGCCGGACAAGAAGGGCGTGACGAGCCACGTCAAGCGCCGCCGGATTGCCGTCGTGTCCCAGCAGAAGACGTCCCGGGGGACGAAACGCTAGGGCCACCGTTCCGCACCCGCAGGTTTTTAACGAAACCGGGTTTCGGCGGCAACGCGTTCTGGGCCAGTAGCTCAGCTAGGTAGAGCAGTCGGCTCTTAACCGGCTGGTCCAGGGTTCGAATCCCTGCTGGCCCGTTCTTTTTCCCCGTCGGGACAAGGTTTCCCGGCGACCACCGAAAACCCGATGCATCACGTTTGTACCGTAGACTTTCTAACGGGGCGGCGTGTCCTTTGGGCGAGGAATCGAGATTCCATGGGAAACACGTGACGCTCGCGCGTCACCCTCGGGGGTCCCCGCATGAGCAAGCTCGTAAACGGGGTCATGTTAGGCCTCGTCCTGTTCGTCGTTCTTCTTTCCGTGTTCTGGTACATCATCGAGGTGCGTCGGGACAGTTCCATCCTCGTCGATGAGGTCGGGACCCGGTGGGGCGACGTGGACGGCTCCCATACGGAGGTCCTCACGCGCGTCCAGTTCCGAAACCCCCACCGCGCCGACGCCCAGGTCGTATCCGTGGAGCACGAAGTGGTGGTGGGCGGCGAGCGACTCGACTGGGACATCGCGCGACTCGACGGCGAGATCCCCGCCGGCGAGGCCGGCGCCATCCAGCTTGAATCTCGCTTCCCGACCACGTTCATCGGGACCTGGTGGCCGGTCCACTTGGCCAACGGGGAGTCGTCGCAGGTCGTGGTGCGCGGCCTGGCCTCCTTCCACGTCGTCCAGGAGCGGCCCGCCGTCGAGTTCTCCAGGGTTTTCACGGTCACGACCGGCCTCCATGCTTCTGTGGAGGACATCGCCCGAAACTGCGGCGCCACGGACGCGCCTGTCTGCCTCAACCGGACCGCCATCGTGCACGAAGTGAGCGGGAACAGCCCGTTCGGCCTGGACCTGCGGTTCCAGAACCCCGGCGGCTCGGCTGTCGCCATGGGTAACCTTTCGATTGCGCTGGAGTTCGGGGGCCACCTGGTGGCGGAGAGCGAGGCGGTGGAGGCGTCCGCGGTCCCCCCCAACGGCGCGAGCGTGGTCACGACACGGATCCTCTTCTCGGCCGACGGCTTGCGCGCGTGGTGGCCCGAGCATGTGGGCGCCTGTGAACGGAGCCCCATCGGGGTCCGCGTGCGCTTCGACGCGTGGGACACCGACGCTGCTCCCGATTCGGGCGCCCCGCCCGTCGTGACCCAGGTCGTCTGGACCTTCACCGGCGCCGAATTGCGTACAGCGTTCCTCTGCCAGCCGTAGTGGAGGAACGCCGCGCGTCGGCCTCGTTTCCCTGCAATTTCGCCGCGTTTGGACGCCTTCGATAGTTGACCCAAAAGGGATTTCTTACGCACTTCTCTCTTGCTCCTTTCTGGAGTGGGTCCGGGTAACCGCCAACCGTGGGGGGCGTGGCCCCCAACCCGCAGCGCTGGGGCGCGGACGCATTCGGCCCCATGGTGCGCCGACCGCCTGCAGCCGCGCGTGGAGCCTGGCCGGCCCAGCGATCCTTCTGGTTTCGTCACCGTGGACGTGGATCTCCGAACGCGCCGGGGCGCTCCTCGACGCCCCCGTCGCCGCCGGCCGCGCCCTCATCCTGTTCAACGCCTACCAGTGCGGCAGCTCCGAGGTCGAGGGCGGGGCGGGCCTAGCGTGGGGCGGCGTCGGCGTCTACGTCGAGCCGCCCACGTTCGTGAACGTGACTGTTCCCAAAGGGGAGGCCATCGACGTCTTGCTCCTTCTCTATGCCACAGACAGCCCGGCGCAACGTGCAGTCCTGGAGCCGTTCCAGGCGCCCGTCGCGGCGGGGAGCGTCGAGTCCACCGCTGCCGTCGCAGGCGCGGCCGCCACCGGGACGGGGAAACTGTTCGACGCCGGGGGCGAACTCTACTCCTTCGAGACCGTCGCCCCGGCCTCGACGACGACGGCCGAGCCGGTGCGCCTCTGGATGGTGGCCCAGGGCGGCGTGGTGCTCATCGAAGAAAACACGCCCGAGGTCACGCTCTACGTCGGCCCCGTCACGGACTGTTCCATCCGTGCGGGTTCCGTGGCCGCCCAAGCGGTTGGGTTCACGACCTGCCAAGGCGAAGACGCCTTAGGGATTGTCTTCCCAAGCAAGCCGACCGTGGAGGGCAGCATTCGCTACTTCCCGCTGACCCGCACGTAAGTGGTGCCCCTCCCAGGGCCGGCGACGAGCATCGAAAAGGACGCGGAAACGCCTTCACCGCAGCCTCGACCGTGGCGAGGAACCGGTCTTGGCGCGCCAAGCGCCTGGCTCCCGTCGACGGGCAGTCCCGAGCCTGGACTATTCGGTTCGCAATCGACCCCCATAGTCCTTGACAAAACGGGGTAAACCTCGTAAATCGGCCGCTAAATGTTATAAGCGACGTTCGGCCCGCAGGGCCCGCCTCATTTTCCCTACGGTCTCCGGTCCGCCCCCGGAGGGCCCTATGGAGAGTAAGGGTTAAGAGGGCGTCTAACCATATACGTATAACCATGCGAGAGGCCATCGTCCGTACCAGGCTACGCCGCTGGGGCAACACGTTCGGCATCGCTGTCAGCCCCAAGGAAGTCGAAAGACTCCATGCGAAGGAAGGCGCCGAAGTGACCGCCCGGATATGGGTCGGTGACTCGACGGTCGATTTCGGCGACGCTGGAATCTTCCGCCTCGGCACGTCCGCCAGTCGGGAACACGAGGAGGGCGCGGGGGCATCGGTCGAGGAGGATCGAAAACGATGGCGTCGTGCATAGCCGACACGAGCTGGCTGATCGGCCTCTTGAACGCGGACGACGATTTCCACAAGTCAGCCATCGCGGAAGCGTCGACCATGGAGCAAATCCACATTCCGCCGGCAATCCTGGCGGAGACGCTCAGTTTCATCAAGTACAGGACAGGAAAGGTTGAAAGCACCCGCGACGCTGTTCGGTTTCTGAGTTCAAAGGCGAACGTGGCCCTTTCGTCGCCGGACCACGACCACGAAGCCACAATGCGCTATTGGGACGCCCACCCGAAGCTCTCCTACCACGACGCCGCCGCAGTGGCGGCCGCCAAGCGACTCGGCATCGGAATTTGCTCGTTCGACAACCGCCAAAAGGATGCCCTGTCGAGCGGGAAGCCGTAGGCCCCGGTTCGGGGTCGCAATCCTGCAAAAGGAAGCAATGGAGCGGGGCGAGTGGCACGGCTGGCGCGACAAACGCAGCGGGGTATCGCACGCGGAGCGCATCCTCGTTCGCCGCGTCAGATTCCCGATGGAGAAGGACGAAAACGACCTGGTGCTCAGCGTGCCCGTGCACATACGCGCGGGCACGCCAGGCGTTTGGTACGGAGGGCAACCGTTTGCGGTGGCCGTAACCGCCGGCTTGGGGCCGTTGGCGCTCCGACTCTATCGACGCAGATGGAACATTGGATCCATGTTCCACCAATGGGCCCTCGACCGCAGCCGGCCTCGGTCCAAGACCATGCACGCTCACATCGTCCTCTTCTGCGCCTTTTTCCTGTTCCGTTCCCTCGCCGCCTTCGCGAAGATCCTATTCGTGATCTCGTGGACCGGGCCGAAAACGTCCGCGTTCCGCAACATCAGCACGATTGAGCTCGGCCGACTCATCATCGACCAGCGCACGCCAGCGGGCTGATTTTCTCGTGGGCAGGCCTTCGCAAGACTAGCGGGAGCAAGAACCAGGCTCGCGGCCGAGGATCGTTTTCGTCGCAGCTTCCGGCAAGGGTGTCCCGAAAACGCCAATCAGGCCGGGCGCGCATTCTCGTCTCAACACTTTCCTTCGTCGGCGGGAGCCCCGCTAAACCGGCCACTGCGCTAAACCCGGTCTCGCCGAAGAGTCCCGGGCGAGCCCAGAAGCCCTAAAATATGAGTTGTGCCTACCGCGGGCCTACCCGCCTCTTATACGACGTGGGTTCCCTGCTGAGGCTTGCCCTTCATGGCTCGTGGACTGTTCGCTGCCCGAAAACTCTCCGACGACCGGCAAAAGTACCTCTGGTCGAGCCGGTACTACAAGCGCCGCATGCTGCGGCTGCGGGAAAAGTCGGACCCGCTCGGCGGCGTGCCGCAGGCCCGCGGGATCGTCCTCGAGAAGGTCGGCGTGGAGGCCAAGCAGCCCAACTCGGCCATCCGCAAGTGCGTGAAGGTCCAACTCATCAAGAACGGGCGCCAGGTCACCGCGTTCGCGGTGGGCGATGGCGCCATCAACTACATCGACGAGCACGACGAGGTGCTCCTCGAGGGCATCGGGGGCCGCATGGGTCGGTCCTACGGCGACATCCCCGGCGTCCGGTTCAAGGTCATCAAGGTCAACAACGTGAGCCTCGACATGCTGGTGCGGGGCCGCGCCGAGAAACCCGTGCGGTGAACCCATGCCCGACGACGAGTCCCCTGCCGTTCCTTCCGCCCCCGAGACCGTCCCCGAGCCCGCGGCGGCCGAACCCGGCCTGGAGACCGTGGCCGACGAGGTCGTCGAGACGGCCGTCCCCGCCAAGCCAGCGGTGGACTTTCCCAAGATTCTCATCTTCGGCAAGTACGACACGTCTGACATCACGATTTCCGATGTGGGTCTCGCCCGCTACGTCAACTTGGCCCCGTACGCCGGCGTCCCCCACCACGGGGGCCGCCACGCCAACACGCACTTCGCCAAGATGAAGATCCCCCTGGTCGAGCGCCTCATCAACCACATGATGCGCAGTGAGAACTACACGGGCAAGAAGACGAGCGCCTACCGCGTCGTCAAGGAGGCGTTCCGCATGGTGGAGGAGAAGACGAAGCAGAACCCGATCCAGGTCTTTGTGGACGCCCTCGTCCACGCGGCGCCCAAGGAGGAGACGACGCGGCTCCGGTACGGCGGCATCAACGTGCCCAAGGCCGTGGACACCGCTCCGCAGCGCCGCCTCGACCTTTCGATTCGGTTCGTCGCCACCGGCGCGATCCAACAATCGTACCGCAACGCCAAGCCTATCGAGCAGTGCTTGGCGGACGAGATCATGAAGGCCGCCAAAGGCGACCCCTCCAGTTACGCGGTGGGCCAGCGCGACGAAATCGAGCGCGTGGCCAAGAGCGCCCGCTAAACCCTCCCCCGGAAGTTGACCCATGGGCCGCAAGGAAGAGATGGTCAAGAAGTCGGTCGCCCTCATGGACGACCTTCCCCACATCCGTAACATCGACATCGCTGCCCACATCGACCACGGCAAGACGACGCTCTCGGACAACCTCATCTCGGGCGCGGGCCTCATGTCGGAGGAACTCGCCGGCAAGCAACTCGTCATGGACTTCGACGAGGAAGAGCAGGCGCGCGGCATCACGATCTACTCGGCGTCCGCCTCGATGATCCACAACGTGGGCGGCAGCGACTACCTTATCAACCTCATCGACACGCCCGGCCACGTCGACTTCGGCGGCGAGGTCACGAGGGCCATGCGCGCCAGCGACGGATGCGTTGCCGTCTGCTGCGCCGTCGAAGGCCCCATGCCGCAGACCGAGACGGTCTTGCGGCAAGCCCTGCGGGAAAAGGTCAAGCCCGTCTTGTTCATCAACAAGGTCGACCGGCTCGTCAACGAACTCAAGCTCACGCCCGACCAGATGCAGAAACGGCTCGTGGGCATCATCACCAAGATCAACGAACTGCTCTACAAGATGGCCCCCGAGGATCTCAAAGGCAAATGGGTCGTCAAGGTCGACGACGGCACCGTCATCTTCGGCAGCGCGTTCAACAACTGGGCCCTCAGCGTCCCCTACATGAAGGACGCCGGCGTCACGTTCAAGGATGTCTTCGAGCACTGCGAGAAGGGCACGCAGAAGGAGCTTGCCAAGAAGGCGCCCCTCCACAAGGTGCTCCTCAACTCGGTCGTGCGCCACCTGCCGAGCCCCGACGTGGCCCAGAAGTACCGGATCCCCCACATCTGGCATGGCGACATCACGAGCGTCCCCGGCAAGGCCATGATGGAGTGCGACGACAAGGGCCCTCTCACGTTCATGGTCACCAAGATCATCGTGGACCCGCACGCCGGCGAGATCGCCATCGGCCGCATCTTCAGCGGGACCGTCGTCCAAGGCCAGGACGTGGCCGTGCTCGGGCAGCCCGGCACGAACAAGATCCAGCAGGTCGGCCTGATGGTCGGCGCGGACCGCATCACCACGGACAGGGTCTTGGCCGGGAACATCGCAGCTGTGACGGGACTGCGCAGCGCCGTCGCCGGGTCCACGGTCACCACCGAGAAGGACATGGACCCCTTCGAACGGATCGTGCACGTGAGCGAACCCGTCATCACCGTGGCCGTCGAAGCCAAGCACACGAAGGACCTGCCCAAGCTCGTCGAGGTCCTGCGGATGATCTCCAAGGCGGATCCGACCATCGTCGTCCAGATCAACCAAGAGACCGGCGAACACCTCATGTCGGGCATGGGCGAACTCCACCTCGAGGTCGTCATGCACCGCATCGCGCGCGACTTCAAGCTCGAGGTCACCGGCTCCGAACCCATCGTCGTCTACCGCGAATCGGTCAGCGGCTCCGGCCCCGACCGCGGCTTCGAAGGCAAATCGCCCAACAAGCACAACCGCTTCTACTTCGAGGTGGAGCCTCTCGATGAGAAAACGACGAACGCCCTACGCAACAACGAGATCCCGTCCGACGCGCGCAAGCACAAGGACGAGGTCATGAAGAAGCTCCAAGAGCTCGGCTGGTCCAAGGACGAGGCCAAGGGCGTCTTCCACATCAGCGGCACGTGCATCGCCACCGATGTCACGAAGAGCATCCAGAACCTCTTCGAGACGAAGGAACTCATCAAGGAAGGCATCGACGAGGTCGTGGCCCGGGGACCCCGAGCGCACGAACCCCTCATGGGGGTCCGGATGCGCCTGGTGGATGCCAAACTGCACGACGACGCCGTTCACCGGGGCCCCGCCCAAGTGATTCCGGCGGTCCGCAACTCCATCTACGGCGCGATGACGGTCTCCGGGACGACGCTCATGGAACCCCTCCAGAAAGTCGTCGTCCAGGTCCCGCAGGACCGCATGGGCGACGTGACGCGTGAGATGGGCCAACGCCGCGGCACCATCGTCGACATGAAGACCGAGGCGGACTCGATCATCATCGAGTCGACCGCGCCCGTGGCCGAGATGTTTGGTTTCGCGAGTGCCATCCGGGGCGCGACCGGCGGCCGCGCGTTGTGGTCCACGGAAAACATGGGCTTCGTGCCCCTCTCGCCCAACCTCCTTGACGGTGTCACGAAGAAGATCCGGGAGCGCAAGGGCCTGCCGCCCGAGCCGTACGATGCGTCGTACTACTCGGGATGATTCGTCGAAGCGCCTTTCCTGGCCGGCCTTTCAACGTTGCCGCCCGCCACGATGGCGTCGGCGTTTGCACTACGTAGTGCAAACGCTGGTTTGTCGCCTGATGCGGCTGGAACGGGCTGAAGAAACGCGAAACCGGGCATCGCTGCCAGAATTCGGCGTACGCTCGCGAGATCCAGACGGTCGCGCCGGCCAAAGTGGTACATCGTGCGCTGACGGACCCGCTTCTCATCGCGAAAATTCTCGACCAAGACGAGGTAGTCGTGGCCCCGAACTCGCTTGATTCGCAGGAACATGGGCATCGATGAGCGGTTCTGATTAATCTTCTAACTGGTGGGTTGGGAAAAAGTGGACTAAGTTTGCACTACGTGGTGCAAACAATCGACCGCGGGCCCAAGGTGGGTCAACCGCTCAGCCGAACATCCGTTCTTCTTCCCCGTCCTCGTCGGACGTGGGAATCGTCTGGAAGGCCTTGAGCTCCTCGAAGTGGACGAGGGGCATGACGTAGAGGGTGCGCCATTCGCCTTTTTTGCGGTCGAAGGCAGCGAAGGCCTTCATGTCCTGGATCGGCCGGTAGCCTTTCTCGAAGTAGTCGGCCACCTGCTTGAGGAACGCGTCTTCCTTCTCCTCGCGCACGATGTGGGCGCGGGGCGGCTTGGGGGGTGCGGCAGCCTTGCCCGAGGGACGCTTGGTGGCCATCGGCCCGCCGAAGTTCCGCACCTGCATAAGGGCTCCGGTCCTTGGGGCGGGCGCGGCCTCATTATAAGCGGGGCCGTGGCTAACGACGTGGAAATTTCGGCTCGCAACGCAAATCCTACTTAAACGGGGCCCTTTTACGAGCCCGGTTGGTGGAGGGCAACCTCCCCGCCGTGTGGGGCATTGGCACCATGGAGACGGGACCGCTCAACGTGGCGATGTTCACGGAGACGTTCCTTCCCCACGCCAACGGCGTGACCACGAGCATCCTCAACGCGCGGCGCGGCCTGGGCCGGCGCGGCCACAAGGTCGTCGTCTATTCCGCCGGGCCGCCCGTCCTCGAGAACGAGACCGTCCACTACTACGGCGGGAAGATCTTCCCGCTCTACCCTGACTTCCCGATGGCCATCTACCCCACGCGGGTGGGTCGCCAGAACCGGCGGCTCGTGGCCGAGCAGGACGCGGACGTGGTCCATGTCCACGCCCCGGGGCCGATGGGTGTCCGAGGCTACCGGGCCGCCAAACGTCACCGGTTGCCGCTCGTCGTCACCTACCACACGGTGTACGAACCGCTTGCCCGGTATGCGCCGCGAGGCCTCCGCACGGTCTTCAGCGTGGGCGCGAGCGGCATCGAACGGATGCTCAACCGTCGGTGCCAGGTCCTCATTGCCCCCACGCATGCCGCCAAGCGTGAACTGCTCGCAAAGTATCCGCGGCTGGCACCCAAGATCCGGGTTGTGCCCACGGGCATCGACCTCAACCTGTTCCGGCCGGGCCTCGACGGGTCCCCCGTGCGTGCGGCCTGGGGGTTCGAGAGCGGCGAACGCGTGCTCCTCTACTTGGGTCGGCTCTCGTACGAGAAGCGAATCGATATCCTGATGCGGGCGTTTGCCCGGCTGCGCCGCCAACACACCGACCTTCGGCTGGTCGTGGCGGGCACCGGCCCCGCCGACGCGGAGCTGCAGGCGTTGGCTCGAGGCATGGGACTGGAAGGGGTTGTCCGGTTCCCCGGTCACGTGGCCGACGAGGACGTTCCCCTCTACTACAATGCGTGCGATGTCTTCGTCTCGGCCAGCGACTTCGAGACGCAGGGCTTGACCGTGCTCGAGGCGCTCGCGTGCGGGCGGCCGTGCGCGGTGGCGGGCGCGCGGGGCTTCTTGGACGTCGTGCGCGACGGCGACAACGGCTTCCTGTTCCCTCCCGACAGCGTGGACGGCGCCGTCCACGGGATTGAGCTGGCCCTCCATGCTCCCGCGGCCCTGCGCGAGCGCGCCCGGTCCTCAGCGATGCTGTGGGGCATCGAACACTGCGTCGGACTCTTGGAGCGGGCGTACACGGAAGCCGTCGAGGACCCGCCCGAGATCCCCTGAAGGGGGGCCGCCGTGCGCATCGTCCACCTGAATCCTTTCTATTTCCCGTATGCGGGCGGCATCGAGCGCCGCATCCGGGCGACCGCCCGCCGGCTGGCCCGCCAGCACGACGTGCACATCGTGACGGCCCGACAGCCGGGCACCGAGGCCGGCACCACTGCGGAGGACGGGTTCGCCGTGCACCGGCTGCCCTCCACGTTCCCGCTGCGGCGGTTCTACAATCCCCCCCTGGTCCGCACTCGGGGCCTGGCGGCGGCGCTCGCGTCCATCCGGCCGGACGTCGTCGATTTCCATTTCCGTTGGGCGCCCGGCTATTCGAAAGCGTTCCGGGACTTGGAGGGAACGGGCCGCGTCGCGACCTATCACAACACGTACGGCGAGGGCCTCGGACTGTTGGGGGCGATGAGCCGCCTCAACGACCGACTCTACATGCGCACGGTGCGCCGGGCGGACCGGGTTGTCTGTGTCAGCCACCGCGTCCACGACGATTTGCAGCGCCGAGGCGTCGACCCGGACCGGCTGCGGATCAACCACAACGCTGTCGAGAAGGGCGAGATCGACCGCGTGACGGGAGCCCCCACGACCGATGTTCCGGGGCGGTTCGTGGTGGCCGTGGGGCGCGTCGTCGCGTTGAAGGGGTTGGATGTCCTCGTGCGGGCCTGGCGCTCTGCGCCGCCGGACCTTCACTTGGTTCTCGTCGGCAAGGGCCCCGCCGAGGCCTCGCTTCACAGGCTCGCGGCGCGTCTCGGCGTGTCGTCCCGCGTCCACTTCACTGGCTGGGTCTCGGAAGACGAGAAGATCCGCCTGCTGAAAGGCGCCGTCGCCTACGCACACCCCGCCCGCTTCGAGTCGTTCCCGCTGAGCATCCTGGAGGCCCAGGCCGCCGGGGCGCCGGTCGTGGCGGCCCGCATCGGCGGGATTCCCGAGGTGGTCGGCGACGCGGGGATGCTGCTTGATCACGATCCGGCCGCGTGGGCACGCCAACTCTCCCATCTTGCCGAGGACGCCTCCCTGCGCGACGGGTGGGCGAAGGCCAGTCGTCGAAGGTCCCAGGCCTTTGACTGGGACGCCATCACGGCCGACCTCGCCCGGGTCTACGACGAGTGCCTGGCGCGGTAACCTCGCCCGTTTGAAACCAGCCTATCCACGGGTTTCTTAATCCGTGAAACCAAGGCATCCAAACCCTACTTAGCCCCCCGGGGTCGCTGGACGCGCTGGGACCGTTGCGCGCGGGTCGTTGGCCCGCCCCGGGCCCAGGAATCCGAACATGCGCTCGACGAAACTCGTCTGCCGTGCGTCAGGGATGGTCCTCCTCCTACCGGTCGTCGGCGCGGCCCTCGCTTGGTTCGCCTTGCCCGTGTCCGCCCAAACCGGTGGCGACGATTCTGAGGTCCCCGGCATCATTGACTTCGAGGACGGCACCGACGACGTGCTCCAGGCACCGGGGGGCCCCCCGTCACCCGCCCTGGCGCGCTCGGGCGGCCTCGACATCACCCGGGTCCGCGTCTTCGGCGAGACCGGCGAGCATCTCCTGGTCAGCGTACAGGTCCGCGACCTCGCCATGGAGAAGGACTACCCCAAGGTCGTCAGCTCCGGCATCGACCTCACGATCTGCTTCCAAGTGGGGGAGGCCGCCTACGGCGCCCGGACCTGGTACACTGTCGATCCGGTGCCCGCCATCGCCGGAACGAGCGCCAAACTGGGCCTGTTCGAATCGCCCTGCGGCACTCCCGGCGCCGCGTTCAAAGCCGTCGTCGACACACCGTCCCCCTTCCTGGACGCGGCCGCCTCGACCTTCCTGTTCAAGCTGCCCCGGTTCAACCTGGGCGTCGTGCCCGGGGGCCGTCCCCTGCAAGCGGGTGAGGAGGTCGGCCAGGTCTGGGTCGAGACGCAGGACCACAACGCCAAGACCCGCGTCCGCTACGACGCGGCACCCGACCACGAACCGGACGCAAGCTTACTCCGGATGGCGTACCCCTTGGCGAACCAGGGGTTGAACGTGCGCCCGGATGCCGTCGGGTCTTTTGTCATGGGTTGCGGTGTCAGCCGGAACCTGCCCACGTACGTAATCGAGGCCGGTGGGAAGCGAAGCGTGCCGTTCCTCGTGACCAACGAGCTGGGGGAAGGAATCGAAACCCGGTTCTCCGTGCGGACCCTCGACGGCGCCGAATGGTCGCCGGCCGTGCTCGCCGGCCTTCCCGTCCCTGCCGGAACCGTCGAAGAGCCGGGCCAGCTCAGCGTGAGCGTCATCGTCCAGACGGCGCTCGAGACGCATCACAAGGACTGCACCGTTCTCCTGTTCCGCGCCGTCTCCGAAGCCGACCCGCTCCTGGCCGGTGAGGCTGCCGTGGTCGTCGTCGCCGCCGAACCGCCGACACCGGCCGCGAACACGTTCCACCTTCACGCGGCCCCGGGAGCGGTGAACCCGTGCGCCTCCGATAGGTTCTGGATGAGCGTGCCCGAGAACGACGCCGCCGCCGACCCTGACGCCGAGGTCTTCCTCAACATGTGCGACACGACCCGCGGCTTCGGCAGCAGCGCCGGCCTCGCCAGCACCGACGTCGCCTTCGTCGGGTTCCCCCTCGACCTCAACCCCAACCGTGACCTCGTGCTCAACACGACCATCACCGGAAAAGACGGCCAAGTCAAACTCCGGTTCCGCAGCGACGGGCCTCCCACGCTGGCGAACATCCATGTGAGCATCATCTCCTTCTCGCGGGCGCCCCCCCGCGCCAACGTCTCCTCTCCGCCGCCCTACCAGGTCCTCGCCTGGGGCGACGCCTCCGCCCAATTGGGATCCCAGCCGGTGGAGGTCACGATGCCCTTGCGCGTCCGGATCACGCGCGAGGTGGAGCCCCATGGCGACCCGTCGCGGTTGGTGCCCGCGTCGGAACGCCTGGCCCTAGGCATCCGCTACGAGCCGGCGCCGCTCAACGTCAACACCCAGGACGTCCGGCCGGCGGGCCAGGTCCGGCTCCTTCCGGAGGGCAGCTTCGTCCAGGTCCCCATCTGGGAATCGCTCAAGAACCGGGCAAACGACCCCGGCGCCGGGGGGAGCCTCTTCACGCTGGGTCTGCAGACGCCGAATGAACTCTTCGCCAACCCCGACCGGCAGCGGCTCTTCAACTTCACCCTCCTCAACGAGGGCGTCGGCACCGACATCGCCCACTTGGCAGTCCACGGCTTCGGCAAGACGGACCGGTGGGAATATAGAGTCGAACCCGCGGGGCCCTTCACGTTGGCCCCCGGCGAGTCGCAGCGTTTCGTTTTGGAAGTGACGCCGCGGGATTCCGTGGACGAGAGCGACCGGTTGCGGCTGGAGGTCACGGCGAGCAGCCAGGCCGACGCCGAGGCGCTCTCGACGATGACGGTCTGGGTCACGGCCACGCGGGGAGATCGCCAGCCGGACGAGCGGCCGGACGACGGCGGCCACGGCGACGAGGCCGACGAGTCCCTCCTGCCGGCACCGTCGGTCCCAGCTCTGGCGGCCGCCGCAGGAATCGCTGCGCTTCGTATCCGAGCGCGGAGCCGCCGCGAACCGGCCGGGGCCGCCGACCGGAGGCGTTGAGCCGTGCACGCCAAGGTCTTGTCGACCTTGGTCATCCTCCTTGCCGTTCAAGAGTTGGCGGGCGCCACCCCCCAGCCCATGGTACGCGAGCCGGGCGACGGCCAGGAGCCCGGGGCTCCATCGGCTGGCGTCATCGAATTCCCGGACCCCGCGGGAGACGTCGTCATGGACCCGGCCAACCAGCCCAATGCGATGGACGACTACACGGCGCCCGTGGACCTGACCTCCGTGCGCGTGCATGGCGAGACCGGCGAGGTGTTCCGCATCACCCTCACGTTCCGAGGACTCACGATTGAACGCCAGTATCCCAGCACGACGAGCGCCGGAATCGACGTCGCGGTCTGCTTTAGCGTCGACGAAGTTCGCTATGGCGTCCTCCTTTGGTACATCTACGACGCCGACCCCATCATCGTGGGCAACTACAAGCTCCTAGGCGTCGTCGATGGCGACTGCTCGACGCAGGGCGTCCGGTTTCGTGATTCCGTCCGCGACAATGGCGTCGTCGTCGACGCCCTGGGCGGAATCGTCGAATTCGTGGTGCGACGTGGCCACCTTGGGGCGCTGGCTGGCGTCGAGCCCCCCGGCATCGGGGCCACGGTCACCGACGTCCAGGCATTCGCCCGAAACCACCGTAACCCGAGCCTGCGGTACGACGTGGCGCCCGACCCCGGCCCGTCCGACAAGACGCTCGCGTTCGTGTACCCGTTGGCCAACCGCGACCTGCGGTTAAACCCGGAACGCACCTTCTACGGGGCGCCGCCGTGCGACCTCAACTTCGACCTGCGCTCGTTCGTCGTGGAATGGGGCGGGCGCCGCGCGGTCCCGGTTCGCCTTTCGAACCCTGGCGCGGCCCGTTCGGTCCGGTTCGAGGTCCGCACGATCGACGGCCTCGACTGGGCGCCGGCCATCCTTCCGGGCCTCCGCATCGCCGGGGGCGTCCCCGATGCCCCCGCCCACGTGACGCTGAATGTCATCCTCGACCCACCCAACGCCGTCAAGCACAAAGACTGCACAACCATCGTCGTTCGAGCCGTGGATGCGGAGGACCCCCTCGTCGTGGGCGAGATCGCCCTCAACATCGTTGCGGCGTTGCCGCCCGCGCCGGACCGGAACCGGTTCTTCCTGCACGCCGACGCCTTGGCCGAGAACCCCTGCAGTGGCCATCACATCTGGATGAGCCTCGCAGAGGAGGAAGAGCGCGACGTTCGGACGCCCATCCTGCTCGTTCCCTGCGACCAAGCGAACTCGCGGGGAGCCGTCGACCTCACGGGAACCGAACTGAGCCTGTCGGAGGTCGGGGCCGGATTCCGCCAAGACCTCAACCCCAGCCGGGACATCATCCTCAACACAACGGTGACGGGCCGAACGGGCGACGTGGCGCTTCGCATGCGAAGCGACGTGCTCCCAACCAAGGCGATGGTGACGGCCATCGTTCTGGTGATGGGCGACGGCGTCTACGACATCCTGAGCGAAGCCTCCGCCGAGGTCGCATTGACCGCCGAACCGTCGGTCGTCACGATGAGTCTTCCCATCTTCTTCACCCGGGAACGGGAGCCCCACGGGGACCCGTCCCGGATTGTGAGCGCGGCGGACCTTCTGTACTTCGGGCTGCGGTACGAGCCTGGGCCACCCGACTCCCACCTTCCAGGGCCCGTCGTCGCCGGCAAGGTCTACCTCCTGCCGGAGGGGAGTTCTTTTTCCCTCCCCATTTATGAGTCGATCAAGAACAATGTCGTCGATCCCGGGCGTGACGGAAGCGTTCTCGGGCTGAAGTTGGAATCGCCCCCGCAGGTCTTTGCAAACCCCGGCAAGGCCCGCGCCTTCAACTTCACCTTGACGAACGAAGGCGTCGCCACCGACGTGGCCCAGGTCGACGTCGTGGCGGACCACGGCGACCGTTGGCAGATCGACGTGCGACCCGCCGAGCCGATTCGGCTGGACCCGGCGCAGTCCCAGCCTGTCGTTGTGGCCGTCAAGCCGCCGGACGATGTCCCGGAAAGCGCTAGGCTTCGGCTGGACGTCAGGGTCACGAGCCAGGCGGACGCCACGGCGGTCGCGACGACGACGGTTTGGGTCGTGGCCACGCGGGGGGACGCCCAACCGGACGAGTCCGTCGACAGCGGGCCCGAGTCGGAAGAAAGCGAATCGACGCCCGCTCCCTCCGTCTGGGCGTCCGCATTGGCCCTCGCCGTCGGCGTCTGGGCGCCAGCGCGCCGCCGACGGCGCTTGCGAAGCCCCACGCCCTGCACGGCCGGTTAAGAAACCCTGCTATCCACATACCTAATAAGGGGGGAGGGCGACTTGGGCCTGCGGGTACCCCTGGGTCTGGGGGCCGGAGGGCCGCCGACCCATCCCGCCGATGGGCTCATGGTCGCGCGGTCTGGCTGGTCCCTGTTGTTCTTGGCGGCGTTGCTTGCCGCGCCCGTCGGTGCCTCCGCACCCGTGCACGCGACGGACGACGCTGAGCAGGAACCCGAAACCGACGAACCCGTGCCCGGACCGCAAGCGGGTATGATCGAGTTCGCGGACCCCACGGGCGATGTCTGGATGGACCCCGCGGGCCAAGCCAACCCGATGGGCGACTACACGGCTCCCGTGGACCTCACATCGGTGCGGGTCCACGGCGAGACCGGCGAAGTATTCCGGATCGCTCTCACGTTCCGCGGCCTCACCATCGAGCGCCAATACCCGACGCCGCTCGGAAGCGGCATCGACGTCTCCGTCTGCTTCGAGATCAACGGCGTCCGGTACGCCGTCCAGATCTGGTACATCTACGACGCGGACCCCATCGTCATCGGGAACTACAAGACCCTCGGCCTCGTCGATGGGGAGTGCACGTCGGCCGGCGTAGGCTTCCTCGAAAAGGTGAACGACAACGGCATCGTCATCGATGCCTTGGGCGGCACCATCGAGTTCGCCGTGCGGCGCGACTACCTAGGCCTCCTCACCGATTCCGACCCGCCCAACGTCGGGTCGACGCTCACCAACGTTTGGGCGCTCGTGCGCAACCATCGCAACCCCAGCCTTCGACTCGACGCTGCGCCCGACGACGCCCCCTCCGGGAAGACCCTCACGTTCGTCTACCCCGTGGCCAACGTGGATCTCCGCATGCAGCCCGACAGGATCTTCCGGGGCGCGCCTCCGTGCGAACTCAACCGGGACCTCCCTTCCTTCGTCGTGGAGGCGGGGGGCCGTCGGACCGTGCCCGTCCGTCTTGCGAACCCGGGGGATGCGCGGACCGTCCGCCTCGAGGTCCGGACCATCGACGGAATCGACTGGGACCCCGGCATGCTCCCGTCGCTCGACCTCGAGGCCGGGACGCCGGAACGCCCCCACAACGTGACGCTCAACGTGATCCTGAACCAGCCCGCCGCGGTCGGGCACAAGGACTGCACGACGATCGTGGTCCGCGCGGTCGACACCGCCGACCCGCTCCTGGTGGGCGAGACCGGCATCAACGTCGTCGCGGCCGTGGCCCCTGAGCCCGACCGCAACACGTTCTACCTCCACGCCGACGAATTGGCCGAGAACGCATGCTCCGGGTCGCATTTGTGGATGAGCGTCGTCGAGGACGAGGCGTTGGACGTCGGGACGCCGCTCCCCCTTGTCCCTTGCGACGCCAACACCCACCCGGGCGTGGACGTCGAGACCGACCAGCTCAGCCTCGCCAAGGTCGGGATCGGGTTCCGCCAGGACCTCAACCCCAGCCGGGACCTCGTCCTCAACACGACCGCCACGGGCCTCCAGGGGCAGGTCACGCTCAGGTTCCGCAGCGACCTCCTGCCGACCAAGGCCCGCATCGGGGCCTACGTCCTCATGACCGGCGACGACGTGTACGAGGTCCTGGGTGAGGCCACCCGCGACGTCGACCTGACGGAAGCGCCCTCGGAACTCACGATGGACCTCCCCATCTTCTTCACGCGGGACCTCGTGGCCGATGGCGACCCTTCCCGACTGGTGAACGCGTCGCACAAGCTCCAGTTCGGCGTCCGTTACGAGCCGCGGCCCCTCGACGGCAACGTCCCCGCGTCCGAGGTCGCCGGCCGGGTCTACCTTCTTCCGGATGGCAGTCGTTTCAGCCTCCCCATCTTCGCCTCCATCAAGAACAACGTCATCGACCCCGGCCGCGAAGGCAACCTGCTCGGCCTCAAGTTGACCTCGGCCGACGAGGTCTTCGCCAACCCCGGCAAGGCGCGCACCTTCAACTTCACGCTCCTCAACGAAGGCATCGCCACCGACCGGGCGCAAGTCGGCGCCGGCTTCACGGACCCGTACCCCTGGACGGCCGAGGTCGTGCCGCGGGGCCCCTTCGATCTTGATCCCGGCGAATCCGTCCGGTTCCAAGTCATCGTCCGACCCTCCGAGAACGTGCCCGAAAGCCAACGCGTCCGCGTCCACGTCGTGGCCCTCAGCCTCACGGATCCCGCCGCCACCGCGAGCAGCTATGTCACCGCGATCGCGACCCGCGGCGAGAACGTCGGCGAAGACCCCATCGCCGAAGTGGAGGACGACCACGGCGACGGAGGTTCCGGACTCCCCGCGCCCGCATTCCTTCCAGCGCTTGCGGCGGTCGCGGCCGCCGTGCATCTTGCCCGCCGGCGGCGGTAGGACGAACGGGACGGCAAGGACAAACGATTTTATCCAGGAGGGTTTCGGCCCTTCGACCATGCGACGCCGCGACAATCCGCGCACGTTCCTCCTCGAAGTAGGCATCCTTCTGGCCGCGGCCGTCTACTACGTCGGCGGAAACCTGGTCTTTGAATCCGAACGGGGACCAGCCATCCAGAACGCCCTCGACATCGTGGCCCTCCAAGAACGCGCCGGGCTCAACATCGAGGACGAGTTCCAGGCCTTCTTCGAACCTCACTCCGCCCTGAGCCTCGGCCTGGTCCTCTTCTATGCGGGCCCCCACTTCGTCCTCACGTTCGGCTTCCTCGCTTGGGTCTACTGGTTCCGGTTCGACTCGTACGCCTACGTGCGCAACGCCATGGTGCTCTTCAGTCTCAGCGCCTTCACCTTCCAATGGATCTTTCCAGTCGCGCCGCCGCGAATGGTGCCCGGGCTCGGCTTCGCCGACACGGTCACCGAGACGCTGCCCCTCAACGCCGAGACGCCGTGGATCAGCACCATGGTGAACGACGTCGCCGCCGTTCCCAGCGTCCACACCGGCTGGGCGCTCCTCGTCGCCATCTTCGCGGTCCGCCTCACGCATTCCCCGTTGCGTTGGTTCTGGTTCGTGTACCCCGCAGCCATCATGGTGAGCGTCACGGCCACCGCCAACCACTTCGTGTGGGACCTCGTGACCGCGGGCGCGTGGCTCGGCATGACGGAGATCGTTCATCACGGCTTGAGCGTCGCCCAAAAACTCCCCGGCCTCGCGGCCGTGCCGGCGCGCCCGACGCCAACCCCGGCCGCGTGGATCGGACCCAAATGACGGACCCGGACTGGCAACGCGTCCGCCAACAACTTCGCTCCTTGCCCGCCCGCCCTCGCAAGGTGACCGGCAGCGAGAACTGGGTCAACGGCCTCCAACTGCTTCTCGATTACCTCGCCACCGTGCCACCGTCC
>CAYVGY010000018.1:0-28159 GCA_964451065.1 uncultured Halobacteriales archaeon | reverse complement strand
AGAACGTGGTGAACGAACGCGGTCGTGGAGCCGTTCGTCCACCGCGTTCGGGGACCTTCCTTTGTGCCGGTGGCTCCTGGCAACGTTCGACTCGCCGTGGGTCGACGGGGTTTCCGGCCGCGGGCCTCGGGCCGCCTGACCAATAGGTGGCCAACTCCGGCTCCTTTACCCATCGATCCAGGCGGGTCCACATAACGAGAACCGAGGTTGAACGAATGACAAGGATAACTCCGACAGGCGCCAGCGACACAACGAAGGCCGAGAACCCGATGTCCAGAAGGATTGCCACTACCGCCGTGGGGCTCCTCGTGTCGTTGGCATTGGGTGGAGTGGCGACGGTTCAAGCCGATCATCCTTCCTGCCTGGAGGCCAATTTCCCGTGCGGGCCAACCATGCCCCTCAGCGGCGGACCCAATGATGCCTATGCGGAGTGTGACGTTCTGATCACTGTATGCGCAGGCGCTGCGGCCGTCGCCCTGTCAGGATGCGTTGCAGGAAAGACCGAGTTTGCGGGAACGGGCGATGGAGGAGAGTTCCTCTGGTACGATTTACACGTCGACGTGGAGGCGGAGGCAACCACGACGGCATGCATGTCCATCGCGACGGCGCAGGCGATAACGGCCAAAACCCAACTGCCCGCCGTGCTGGATAACTGGGCCTCAGCTCACACGAACAATAACGAGAAGAAGTGCGACCCAACAACTGATAACATGTTCAAGAAAATCGTTTGCGGGCCGACCGGCACGACCTGGTGGACTTCGACTGTGCGTTGCATTTCCGCCGACGCCCGGGGGTCCGCGAACTGGAAGAGCCCGCCCGAGATTCCTGCTCCGCTCCCAGGATTCGGCCTAGCTGGTAGCGTGCAAGCAAACGCCGTGGCCTATTCGGAGTACTGCGATGTGATCTTCCCCGACCGCGCAAAAATCTACTCGGAAGGGCTGCCCGTGATACCGGGAACAAACCTGGTTCCGTTCGCCGACTTGAGCGAGCGTGTTCGGCAGGAAATTGTCACGACGCTTTTGGGGGGTTTCTTGCAAGAACTCGATGACCATGCTTCGTACTGGGCGACTTCGGACGACGCGCCAGCCCGCGAACTGCTTGACTCGATCCATCTGGGGATGCGAGACGAGATTACTCGGGCGGTGACCTCATTCTCGGGGGATATCCTGGTACCGGACAGCTCCCCGCCGGAGTCCTGAGAATGCCCAATAGTGGGCGGGGCCCCGCGGTGAGGACCCGCGGGCTGCCCGCTCGAGGCCCACTCAGGAGAGCAAAAACACGCGAGGTACAGGAATCCTTATTAGGGCGGGGGGAACCCTTCGGTGACGGGAGCAGTGGTGAGCCGTCGGCTTGGCCCGCGTAGGCACATGATGCGTCTTGCCCTGGCGCCATTTCTGTTCGTCCTGGCCGCGTGCATGTCGTCTCCTGACGTCGCCCGAACCCATGAGGAGGCTACACACTACGTCCTGGCCGACGTGTTGGTTTCTAACGCGGGCGATAGGGCATTTACTGTCTACCTGAACGCGACTGACCCGCGTGGCGCGGACATTCTGCGCGATATGATCGTTCTGGAACGCAAGGATGCTTCCTACGCTTGGCAGCTGAACCTCTCCGTGCCGGGCAACCGAACCGTCATCAACATCACGTTTCAGGTGGACGGCGAGGACGTGAGTGCAGGCCCCGTCCCTATCGCGTCTTCGAAGTTCAGAACGTTTGCGGGGGCCATGTTCGACATCACGGAATGCCAATCCGGCTCTCGGTTCGAGTTCGTCCAGACCGGCCAGTATTACAACGCCGGACTTCCAGTTCTCAATGGTGCCTTCAAGCACGGTTTCCGCAGTTGGGGCGACACAGACGACTGCCAACCTATCTAGCGCAATTACGCGAACCTGTCCTCGCAATCTTCGAACGGCTGAGGCCCGAACTCTGTTCCCCGCGGCCGAACTGGTGCACATCCCAGCCGCCATCTGGGTCGAGTTCCTCAACGTTTTCCAGTACCGGTTTGGCGGCCACGCGGTGGCGGCCCGCGCGGCCGATCAGCTCCGCCGGGGCCGGAATGTGCGAATCGGCGACGAAGTCGATGATGCCGCCATCGCGCGCGTCTGGACTAAACATCCCGGCCTCACCTTCGCCGATGCGGCGGCAGTCAACGAGGCCCAAGGTCTGGGATTCCATCTCTGCAGCTTCGAGGCCCAACAGCAAAAGGCCCTCGAAAGCGAAACCTAGGGACGCGGCGGTTCCGACGTGGGGGACGACTTCTGACCTCCTCAACCACTGGATCGGGGAGATCCCTGCGGCCCCTCGCCGAAAAGGTAAAAGCGGACCCATCCTACCCGGGCCTCCGTGGCCGACGCGACCGGTTGGTGGCCGGAACGGGACTACCGCACGTCCCGCCTCCTGCGCCTCACCCTCTTCTGCCTCGTCGTCTCGACGCTCCTCGTGAGCGCCTTCGTCATCGTGTTCGGGTTCGTCTGGAACGAGTTCGTCGCCCCCGCCTTCGACCGCGCGCCCTACCAGGCACGCATCGAATTCCTCGTGCCGGCGATCCTGCTCATCGCGTTCGTGCTCGGCCTGCGGATCTGGGATTCCGCCGAACGCGCCATGCGCCCGCCCGCCGAAAAACGGCCGTGACCGCGCACCGACCTTGGGCCTCTTGCTCGGCCCCGTTGTGGGCCGACCCCTTCACCGGTACGGGTTGCCCCGCTTCTTGAGCTGGACCTTCAACTCCTTCTGGACGCGCCGCTTGATGTCGGCCGTGATCTTGTGCACGAGATCGGCATCCTCCGCATCCTTCGCAGAATAGTGGTCCATCGGGATGGGCGGTAGGCACGAGACGCGCCACTTGACGCGCCGGGGGATGAGGTTCGTGGGGCGCGGGAGCGGAAGCCGGAATACGAGGTCCGTCAGAGGTAGTTTCTTGAGGACGGGGTTGGCCTCCTCACCGCCGATGATCGCCACCGGCACGATGGGGGCGCCCGTGGCCATGGCGACCCGGACGAAGCCTCGCTTGAACTCGAGGAGGCGGTACTGCTGGCCCGACTTCACAGTGGGCTTGAACGCGCCCTGCTCCGCCTCGGGGAAGATGATGACGAGGCGGTCCTTCTTGAGCATCTCTGCCATAAGGTCCTTGTTGGCGGGCATGAGGCCCAAGCGACGGGCGGCGTCCGAGACCTTGGCGTTGGAGAACCAGAGCGGGTGGACCACGCCGCGCGGGATCCGGCCTATGCGGTCGTGGATCGTGATGGCGAGGTTGGCGTAGTCGAGGCCGAGCCAGCCCGTATGGTTGGCCGCGATCACGGCGGGTCCTTGACCGGGCACATTCCCAATGCCCTCGAAGGTGACGCGGCAATAGCTGCGGATAATCTTGAAGGGCAAGCTCACTTTGCGGATGAATTCCTCGTCGACCTCGCCCCACGACTCGGCCGGATGGACGCCGTTCTTCCGCGACGCGGCCTGGGCCTTCCGTGCGCCGCGGGACCGCTCCACCGTCGTCGCGCGGCGTCGGGGCATCGACGCCCGTACGTCCCGCGTCGAATTAATTCTTGCCGGGCCCCAAACGTTTTAGGTGACCAGCTTTGTTACCAATTCTCTCGTGTTCGAGGAGCTTGAGAAGGGCGTCCTGCTTCGCGAAGTCGTGGCGGAAATCCTGCGCGACGGCGCCCAGTCCATCTCCCAGGTCGGGAAGGCGCTACGCCAGCGGGGCGTGAAGCTCCATCGCCTCGCCGTGGCTGGCTACCTCAAGGCGCTCGCGGACTCCGGGTTCCTCGAGGAGCGCGAGATCCCGCCTGCCAAGGTCTACGCCCTCAAGCCGGGTCCGGGGCGCCGCGACTTCTACCGAAGCGTCGCCGACGCGTGCCGACAAGACGGAAGCTCCGGTCGCGACCCGGCGCGCGTCTACCTGCAAGCACTGGTCGAGCTTCTGCGCCGACCCGTCTTCCGGGAGGAACTCAAGCGCGGCGGCTTCGAGCCCCCGTCGTCCGTACAGGAAATCGAGGGGGAGGAGCGCGGGGCGGCGCGACGGTTCTTGTCCCGCACGACGCTCAAGTTGCCCTTCAACAACCCCGCCTACCGGAACAAGTTCGCCAACCAGAAGGACGAGGGGGACCTGCGCGATGAGGCGCGCGGCATTCTCGCAGCCATGCTGCGTGAGGAGTTCCATGCGGGCGCGCTCGCCATGACCACCAAGCAGGCAACCCTCGGCGGCGATGCGTGATGCGCGCCTTCCTCGGCGTCCCGGTCCCCTCCCTTGATTCCTTGCGGACCCTGCTCGACGCCTTGCGCGCCAGCGGGGCCCCTCTCAAGATCGTGGACGCTGATCGGTTCCACCTCACGCTCAACTTCCTGGGCGACGTCCGCGAGGCCGAGGCCGACGCGCTCCTCAAACTGGTGCGCGCCGAACCTCTGCCTCCCGGCTTCGACATCGTCTTTGAGGACGTCGGTGCCTTCCCCGGATGGAAACGGCCCAGCGTGGTCTGGGCCGGCGTCCAGGACCCCCAGGGAGGCCTCGCGAAACTCCACGTCGCGTCCGCGCGCGCATGGACGAGCCTCGGACACTTGGGAGAGAACCGCGCCTTCCGCCCCCACCTCACGCTGGCCCGGGCCCGCGCCAACGCTGACGCCTCGGCTGCGCGCGACGCCCTCGCTTCCTACCGAAACCAGCGGCTCGGCGAGGCCCGCATCGACCGCATCAACCTCTACAAATCGACGCTCACGGCCACGGGGCCCCTCTACGAAGTCATCGGAGACGTGAAACTCTGACCCGCTTCCCCGCCGCTTTGCGGTCGCGCGTCCTTCGCGAGATCGAGCCGTCGAAGGATCGGACCGCGGCCGCCAAGGCTGTCGCCCGCCATCTCCAGACGGCGCTTCGGGCCGAAGCCATGAAGCGGCGCCTCCACGTCGAACCCAAACTTGTGGGCAGCCTGGCCAAAGACACGCACCTCGCGGACCCGCTCGACGTGGACGTCTTCATCCTCTTCCCGCCCACGACGTCACGGACCGATCTCGAACGCCACGGCGTCGCGTTGGGCAAGGCCGTCCTCAAGAAACCCATCCTCAAGTACGCCGAACACCCCTATGTCCACGGCCAGGCCGACGGGTTCAGCGTCGACATCGTCCCCGCGTACAAACTCCGGGACGCCGGCGGCAAACTGAGCGCCGTCGACCGTACACCCTTCCACACACGCTATGTCGGGCGCCACGCGACGAAACGCCAACGCCGCGAGATCCGCCTCTTCAAACGGTTCCTCCGCGGCACGGGCTGCTACGGCGCCGAGACCGCCGTCGGCGGCCTGAGTGGCTACCTGGCCGAACTCCTCATCCTCAAGTACAAGTCCTTCCCCCGCGCCGTCGAAGCGATCGCGTCCTGGAAACCTCCCATCGAACTCGCCCTCGATGCGCGACCCTCGCCCATGGGTGGCCCCTTCGTCTTCATCGACCCCGTGGATCCCTCCCGCAACGCGGCCGCCGCCGTCACCGCGTCCACGCTCGCCCGCCTCCAACGCGCCGCCCAAGCTTTCCTCAACGGGCCCCGCTACGAATTCTTCTTCCCCGCCCAAGCGAAACCACCCACCAGGGCCGAATTGAGTCGGCTCCTGCGCGGCCGCGCGATCCTCGCCCTGGACGTCCCCGCCCCACCCGGCCGCCCCGAGACCATCCTCCCGCAGACCACGCGCCTCCTTGGGAAGGTCGACCGCTTCCTCCAGGACCACGCGTTCGAAGTCGTCCATCGAGATGTCTTCCCCGTCGGGCGCAACCGAATCCTCCTCCTCATGGAACACCGACCCACCGAACTCCCCCTTACGTACCACCACTCTGGCCCGCGCGCCGGCGACGAAGCCCACGCCGAACGATTTCGCGCCAAATGGAAGGGCCACGCCGACGTGACCCGGGCGCCCCGGCTCGAAGACGGCCGCTGGACCGTCACGCTTCGCCGCCACCAACGAACCCCGCGCGACCTCGTGGCGCCTCGAATCGGGGACTTCTTCCAGGGGTTCGACTACCGCCCGGCGCAAATCCGCCGCGTCGAAACCTTGGTCGGCGCCGAAGTCGCAGCCGAGCCGGCCCGCGCAAAGGCCCTCGCCCAGTTCCTCCGCCGCGCCGACCCCTGGGACCTGTGACGGCGACGACAATCTCATAATCGACGTCGCCCTCGCGGCGCCGATGCGGGTCGTCGCCTTCACCGGAATGCCGGGCGCGGGCAAGACCGAGGCCGTCGCCGTGGCCAAGGCCCGCGGCTTCCCGGTCATCCGCATGGGCGAATTCGTCTGGGACGAGACGAAGCGCCGCGGGCCCGAACTGGTGGATGCCAACGTCGGCCGCGTGGCCACCGAGATGCGGTCCACGAACGGACCCGACTACTGGGCACGCGTCACGTGCGACCATGTCCTGCGGGCCTTCGCAAGCCAACCGCTCGTCGTCGTCGACGGCGTGCGCAACTACGAAGAAGTCGAAACGTTCCGCAAACGCCTGGGCGAACGGTTCGAGCTCGTCGCCATCGACGCCACGCGCGATGTGCGCGTCGAACGCCTCATCCGGCGGCGCCGCACCGACGATCCGGACGCCAAGGACGAGATCCTGGGGCGCGACGAACGCGAGCTCGGCTGGGGCATCGCGACCTCCATCCAAAAGGCGGACCACCGCGTCGTCAACGAGGGGGACCTCGTCGTCTTCCGCCGGTCCGTGTCCGAGCTCTTCGACCGCCTTGTCCATTAGCCAGCGCGGACGAAACGCCGGCGGGCTGGCGCTTGGGCCATCCTACTTCTTCACCATCGCTTCGCGCGGCCGCGCCCGCGGCTTCGTCAACTTCAGGAGGTAATTCTTCTTGAACCGGGCCTGGGCCTCCGCGAACGTGTTCGTATCGCTGGGCCGCGTCGCTTTCTTGGTCTTGGGATCCCACGCGAGGAATTCTACGCCCCCGGTGGTCAGCAGACCGATGGCCAACGGGTCCGGGTAGCCCTGCTCGAACACGATGCGTTTCAGGCCCGCGTTCACGATCATGCGCGCGCATACGGTGCAGGGCTGCGTCGTGCAGTACAGCGTCCCATCCCGGACGCTCACGCCGAAGAGGGCGGCCTGCACGATGGCGTTCTGCTCCGCGTGGAGGCACGGACAGACCTCCGAATATTCGCCGCTCGGGATCCCCAGCTCGTCGCGGACGCACCCCGTGCCGAGCGGGTGGGGAAACCCCTTGGGCGCGCCGTTGTAGCCCGTCGTGAGCACGTGGTTGTCCTTCACGATCACGGCGCCCACGGCGCGGCGCGGGCACGTGGTCCGCTTCGCCATCGTGTGGCAGATCTCGATGAAGGTCTCGTCAAACGTGGGCCGCGTCGTCGCCATCGCCCGAAGATGCGAGGCGCGGCTTGTAACCCTTTGGTCGTGGCGCAACCGAGATAAACGGCTCCCCGTCTCCGCGCGCCGTGCTCACCGGCCTCGCGCTTCGCCGCGCCATCCTCGAGACCGTCTTCGAGCATCAGAAGGCGAACCCCGAGGCTCCGCTCAAGCAGGAGGACCTGGGCAAGCGCCTCCAGGTGGATGTGCACCGGTTGGAGGCCCATTTCGTTTTCTTGGAGCGCGGCGGCTACGTGAGCTTCCTCCACATGCCGGGCCCCCACGGCGAACGCATGCGTTTCGTCACCGTCACGGCCGCTGGCGAGAAGTACCTCAAGAACCCGAGGAACTTCGAGGCCGCCAAGGGCGAAGAGAGCCCCTTCAAGGTGATCGAGAAGGACGCCGACGAGGCCATCCACGACGAAGTGGCGCCGCTGCGCGCCTTCGTGGAGAAGACCGAATGGGTCCTCGACGACGAGAAGCCCGAGATCCTCGGCAAGATCGACGAATTGGAAGAGGTCTTGGAGGCGAAGAAGTTCGACCCCGCGGCCGTGAGCGGCCTCAAGCTCTACTTCGAACGGCACCGGTGGCTGGCGCCCCACGTTTCGGCACTCATCAAGAAGCGGCTCGGGTTCTGAGACGGCGCCCCTACACGAAGTACGGTGGTTGCCAACACCCTTGCGCGTTCTGGACGTGGTGGCCGAGGCAGTTGATGAACAAGTGGTATTCGACGCCGGCCAACGCCGTGGTCTTGGCGTAGAGTTCCAGTCGGAGTCCATGGCAGGCCTCGTAGGTGAAGCCGACCACTTTGTACGCCCCCGGCAACAGATTCTCGGCGAGAAGAACTCCCGTCGAGTCGTCGAAGACGCGGAGCTCCACGTTGGCTCCCAAGGGACCCGGGACCGCGATGCCGGTGCCAGGTTGGTCCAGTTGGAGGCTCGCCCAGCCCGTGGTCGTCCAGGGGCAGGACCAGGACCAGTCGTAGTGTTCAGAATGGAGCGTGGCTCCCCAAACGAGGAGACCGTCCTGGTGTTCCGTGGACTGCACGTTGGGCGCCGCGCCCGACGCGCCGGTGAGCGCGTCGTCGCCACCCGTTGCCGAGATGGGAATCCTGGTTTCGAGGAGGTCCGTCAAGGGACTCGACGTCGAGTCGCCGTTGGCCGATGCCGCCCCGGCAGGCCACGTCAGTCCCGTTGACGACGCAACCACGACCAAGGTCAGGAACCGCGTCCAGGGAATCCCGTAGGTGCGCGGGGGAAGGCGTGCCATGCGGGGCCCCGTTGATCCGCGACGACATGAGGATTGAGGCGAACCCTATTGTGGACGCGGCGGGGCGGCGTTGCCCGCCGAAGCCTTTTATCCCCTGGTCGGGCTCGACGGGGCCGTGCTGCGAGCCCGCGCCTCGACACCGCTCTACCCCAGCGAGGACCCTCAGAAGGTCCGACAAGCCCTTCGCCACTTGTTCCCCGACGTCGAGCCGACATCGGTCGGAGAAGAATTGGTGGTGGAGACGGTGTCCCTCGACCATTTCAGGAAACTCATCTGGAAGCAACGCATCTTGGACGCCGCCCGCAAGACCCTCTTGCGCAGCATCGACGCTTCTGGTTCCCGTGCCACCTTCCACGTCGGGAAACAGGCCGCGTGCAACGGCCACGTGAGTTTTGCCGTGGAGCGCGACGTGCCGCTGGGCAACATCGAGATCGAGATCGAAGGGGACGACCTGGAAGCCACATTCAAGGGGATGGCTCCCATGACGTTGCGAGGCCACCCCGTGAGCGAGGAGAAGGCGGAGAAAGAATTGGCGAAGCGGCGCGCGGCCCGCGCCGTGGGGGGCGAGATGAAGGTTCGCGAAGAGGAGATTGACGCGGAGGACCTCGACTTCGACGAGGATCTCGCGGACGGGGAGGAAGCCGCTTGAACCTCATCGGGAACTCGAGCCCGACGTTTTGCCATGAACCCGTCGAACGAACGGCGGCGAAGGTCGCCAAGGCGGGCTTCGATTTATGGGAAGTGGTGGGGGAGGGCCTGCATTCGCCGTGGGAACGCCGCGCTGAGATCCAAGACGCCGCGAGCCGCTACGGCCTCAAACTCCAACTTCACGCCCCGCTGAGCGACTGCAACGTGGGAAGCCTCATCCCGGCCGTTTGGGAGCAGTCCGTCCTCCGTGTCGAGCAAGCATTGCGGGGCGCCGCCGCCATCGGCATCAAACGCGTCACCGTCCATCCCGGCAACCATTCGCCGCTCTCACGCGGCCACTATCCTGAACTCCACGAGGCGACCCGCCGGGCCGTCTCCCGCCTCGACCGGCTCGGCCAGGACCTCGGTCTGGAACTCTGCCTCGAAAACATGGCCACGGGCTGGGCCTTCGAAACCGATTCGCTGAAAAAACTCGTGGACCTCGTCAGGCGAACCGAGTTCAAGCTCTGTTTCGACCTCGGGCATGCCCATGTGGCGAAGAAGCTGCGCGAGTTCGAGGGGGCGCGCCGATGGATTGCCAACGTGCATGTCCACGACAATTCGGGACTCGTCGACGAGCACTTGACGCTGGGCGAGGGGACGCTGCCCTGGCAGCGCGTCGTCAAGAAACTCCTGGCCAAGGGCTACCGGGAAACCTTCGTCATCGAGAGTCGTTCACATGCCTCCGGCGCCGAGAGCCTGGGTCGGCTGCGAAAACACATGACCCGCGTCGGGTGATGCGACCCGTTCAACCTTGGCGGAGGAAACGAAATCCCCAGCTTCGCTCGCGATGCGGGAGGCGCCCCGTGGTCCCGTGCACCCCGACCGGCGACCGAGAAACCTCGGGCCGCGAGCCGCCAGGCACACCCTTGCGCCAGAGCCGCACGTGGCAAACATTATGATGACCGCGACGCTCTTTGGCGCGAGGAACTCGCATGGGTCTCTTCGGACGCAAGAAGGCAGAGACGACCGCCCAGGTCGGCGGAACAAGCATGAGCGGCTGGATTCTCGAATGCGGTCCCAAATGCGGCTTCATGGTGCGAACGACGGACAAGAAGGACCTCGCCCTGGCCGTCCAGACGCACATGAAGCACATGCACAAGACGACGCTGGCGGAGGCCGAGGCGGTCAAGGACGCCAAGGCCACAACGTGGGTCCCTCGGCAGAATTGAAGGGGAAGAGAACGAGGCAGCACGGCCACGCCGCCTCGCGCGGAACGTCAGTCGCGCTTGACCCAACCGCGGACTTCCTTGTCCGAGGGGCTCTTGTTGTGCGTGTTCACGCAGTGCGTGATGACGAGGCTTACGAGCTCGACCTCGTTGTGGTTCCTCACGAGGAACCCGCACTCGGGATCGCATTCCACCTTGTACAGCGGCTGCGCGGTTGTTTTCGCCATTTGGTTTCACCGTGCTGCTCAAGCAGCAAAGACCCCTAGCATCGGCGAAGGGATAGGTTCTGGGTCCGCGCAAAGTCACGCGGACCCGTCGTCAAGAAGGGGGAGAGTCGCGCCGGAGATTCCCGGCGCGGGGGCGTCCTCCGAGCGGGACCCGTAAGGGCGTCAGCATTTTTCTATGTGTTCTCCGCCGAGAGCACGGCCAGGACAAGGTCGACTTGGTCCCAAGGCGTGAGGCGACTCCTCCTTCGGTTCCGGTCGCGCGTGCGCCTTGAGGTCGGACTTGGGTTCCTCGGACGATCCTAGACTTTGTGCTCGTAGAGGTTGTTGAAAGGGTTCTCGAGGGGAAGCTTGCGGGTGCTCTTGAACCCGGCCCGCTTGGCCAGCTCCTGGAGCTTGGGCTCATGGAGGCCGACCGTGCCGAGTCCGGTCCCTCCGTTGGCGAGGGACGTAGTTAGGCAGTACATGACGCTCACGCCATAGAAGAAGGCACCCAACGGGCCGGCGTTGGCCTCGACCTTGTCCGAACAGTTGATGTCGAGGTTGAGGTACGTGCCGCCGACGTTGAGGGCCTTGCGGATCGAGGCGAGTAGGCCCTCGGGGTCGACGGCGTCATGCACGACGTCGAACGTCGTGATGAGGTCGTACTTGGCTGGAAGGCCCTTCGAGACGTCGAGGATCTCGAATGTGACGCGGTCGGAAACGCCGGCCTCGCGCGCATGAGATCGGGCCTTCTCGATGTTGGGCGCGTAGACGTCGTAGCCCACGAACCGCGACTTGGGGAAGGCCTTGGCCAGGTTGATCAAGGCGCGGCCGCGGCCGCAGCCGACGTCGGCGACGAGGATGCCGGTCGCCAGGCGCGATTGGACTTCGGGGACCGCGGGAATCCATTGTTGGAGGAGGAGATTCTCATGCCACCCGCTCGTGAAGCGGTCCATATTCTCGTAAAAGCCCGCCGGGTAGGCGTCCTGGGGAACGCCGCCGCCGGTCCGGAACGCCTCCACGATTCTGTCGAAAACCTGGAGGCCGTCGACGGCCATCGATTGGACGCCACCGAAAAAGACGGGGCCCAGTTCCTGCGCGAGGACCGGCGCGTTCTCCGGCGGCAGGGCATACGTCCGGGTCGCGGGGTCGTAGGTGATGTAGCCGGCGGCCTGCATCGCGCCGGCCCACTCGCGAACGTAGCGCTCGTTCGTGCTCGTGTGCTTGGCGATGTTGGCCGTCGTCTGGGGACCGCGCGCGGCCATGTCCTTGAACAGGCCGAGCCGGTCGCCGATGGAGGCGAGCGCCACCGTCGTGAAGGCGCTGGTGTCGCCGAGCACCTTACCAACGAAGGCTTCGGTCTTGGGGTTCATCGCGGGGGGAGCGTTTTGCTGCACGGTTGTGGGAGCCATTGTAGACACCTGAGGCCTTGTAGGCCCGGGCAACCGGATAGTCCTCCGGTCCGCGCTGGCCGGCGCGGACCCAACCCTTCTGCCTCCGACGAGCGCTATAGACGGCCGTTGAAGGCTCCAGCGCAAACCTATAAGCCACCCCGTATGGGTCCAAGGCCGATGGCGGGCGACCGGGACCTCCTCCAGCTCCTGGCCAACCCCACGAACAGGTCCATCCTGAGCGTCCTTTCGATGGAACCCCAGTACCCGCGACGGTTGGCGGAACTCGTCGGCCTGACCGAAGACGAGGCGTCCCGGCGGTTGCGCATGTTCGAGAAGATTGGTCTCGCGGAGGGTTCCTGGGCCCACGTGGGCAAGAACGTGCGCCTCTACCAGCTTTCCACGTCCCGGTTCACCATCCAGATCGACGCCGGAGGCGTGAGCGTGTCGGGCGTCCACGGCCAGACACCAATCCAGGTGGGACCGGCCGGTGAAATTCCTCCGTCGGTGGAGCGTTTCGTGGGACGCGACGCCGAACTGAAAGAACTCGGGACCCTGCTGGAAAACCGGCGGGCCGTGTGCGTCCAAGGAATCGGGGGCACCGGAAAGACCGCCCTGGCGGCGCGCCACGCGGCCAGCAGTGGTCGACCCGTTCTCTGGCACGCGCTTTCTTCCTCCGAATCCGGGCGCCTGCTTGCCGGGCGTCTCGCCAGCAACCAGAGGTTCAACGACGCTGGCGACCGGGCCCAGCAGCTCGTGCAGTTGCGGGACGCCGACGACGAGGCACTTCTTGTGCGCGCCCTCGTGGACAGCATCAACGCGACGCGGGCGCTCGTCGTGCTCGATCGCTTCGAGGCCGCCGGCGAAGGCGCGGTCGACATCGTGACGGCATTGGCGCGCGGCCTGGCCCAAGGGCGGCTGCTAATCACTTCGCGTGCCTTTCCGGCGGGGTTGGGCCGGGACCTCGTCTACCCTTACAGGTTGGGAGGTCTTTCGCCGACGGACGCCTCCCAGTTGCTCCGCGCATACGGAGCCCATCCCACCGACGATTCCTTGGACGAAATCTATGACCGCACTCGCGGACATCCTTTGTGCCTGGTTCTGGTGGCGCAAATCGCGGACGACGCGCGCGACGCTCGCGTAGAGCGGCTGATGCAAGAAGCGGGCATCCGGGACTTCCTCGTCAACGACGTCGTGCCCCAGCTCTCGGAGCCCGAACGGGACGTCCTCTTCGCGCTTTCCGTGTTCCGGCACCCGTTCATGGCGGACGACGTGGAGATGGTGTCGGATCATCGGCATGCGCGGCACGCGCTCCTTAAGCTCGAGGGCCGGGGCCTCGTCAGCCGCGCGGGCGATTCGTTCCTTCTTCACGACCTCGTGCGGACGTTCCTGGCGGACGCGGCGCCTCAAAAGCGATTGCTCCACGGCCGGGCCGCGAAGGCGTTGCGCGCAAGTGGCGAACCGGGAAAGGTCCTCGAGGCGGTCCATCATTATCTGGAGGCGGGCGCCGTCACGGAAGCGGCGGAGATCGTGCGCGAGGAGGCGTCGCGCCGCACCTATCGGTTCTTTGACCAGGGACTTGGGCCGCGGTATCGGGCCGTGCTGGAGCCTTTGGCGGCCTCCGAAAAGGTGGATCCCGCCTCGCGCGGCGCCGCGGACCTCGAATTGGGGTTCCTCGACACGTTCGTGGGCGACGCGAACCGAGCCCGCGCCCACCTCGAAGTCGCCGCGCGAACCTTGGAGTCGAGCAAGAGGGACCTCGCCGTCCCGCTTCTCATCGCGACCGGACGGCTCCTGCGTGTGGAGGGGAAGCTGGAGGACGCGGCCAAGAAGTACCAAGAGGCCGAACAAGCCGCCGCTAAGGCAAACGACGTGGCGCACGAACTCGAGGCGCTCATCGATTGGGCCTTCCTCGAGGAAGAACGCAGCGACGAAACCGGGTTCCGGCTCTACCGGCGCGCCATCGACCTCGCCACGGAGGCGAGCGACATCCGCCTCCTCTCGCTCGCCTACAGCGGCGCGGCGCGCATTGGAATGCGAGAAGGCGATCCCCAACACATGGCCTGGGCTCAGGAAGGGTTGCGCCTCGCCCGCGTGTCCGGCTTTCTGCGCGGCGAGGTTTCCGTATACATGACGCTCACGACCTACGCGATGATGCGGGGCGAAATGCTCACGGGCCTGGAGTACTCGGATCGGTACCTACGCGTCGCGACCCAACTTGGCGACCCTTGGCTCAAGGCCTGTGCGCTCAGCGACAAGGCGATGCTCCTCATCGCTTCGAAGATGTACGAGGAGGCGTTGGCGTTGGGACGAGAGGTTCTTTCAATCTCGCAGTCGATCAACAGCGTCTTCTACGAATGCAGCGCCCGCGTCGTCCTCGCCGAGGCCCTCGTCGCCCTGGAAAAGCCACGAGAAGCCGCCGAGACCATCCGACCCGCGCTCCTCCTTGACGGGAAGGCCTGGACCGCCATGGTTGCGCGGGGATGGCGCGTCCTGGCCGCCGCCGAGGCCGTGCTCGGCCGCGCCAAGGAAGCGACGAGCGCGCGCCGACGGGCCGCGAGCTTGGAGGCCAAGAAACGAAAGGGCGACCTCACGGATGACATCGGCCAGCTTCCCGGGCCGGGCCGCCGGCCCGTCGAGCCGGAGACCAAGGCTCCTCGGGCCACCACGCGGGGTCGGAAGATGTGAAGGCCAAGTTCGTGTACGAATGCACGGATTGCGGCCGCCGCGACGAGTTCCGAACGCTGCCCATGCTGCCCCCGCTCTGCTGCGGATGGGTGATGAAGCGCGTTTCCCCGTAGCGCCCAGTTCGTCGCCTAATGTTTCCACGTGTACGCGCAGTCCAGGCACTCGTAGTTGTTCATCTTGAGGTGCAACTGGATCTCGCGCGACTTGCACTTGGGGCAGAAGAAGTCGACCACGGATTTGTTGCGCCGGTTGTACTTCGTCTCCCGCTTCTTGTCCTTGTGGCAGTGCGGGTTGATGCAGTAGAAGTATTTCCCGTCGTCCGTCACGTAGCAGCCGAGCTGGCGGCAGACGGGCGGGAGCTTGCTCCCGAAGTACTTGTTGACGTTGGGCTTGCCGCCGGGCTGGAGTTGGGGGATGCCCGACTTCTGCCGGGCCTCGGCGAAGAGGTCCGCGGCGTTCTTGGGACGCTCGGAGGGCGGAAGCGGCGACTCGGGGGCCGCCGCGGGCGGGGCGGGGAGCGGCCGGATGCCATCACGTTGAGGCCCCGCCGGTGTACCGCGGCTCAAACAATGGTGATGGAGTTGGTCGCCAACACGTTCCCGAGGCTGCACCAGGCCTCGAGTTCGTTGCCGGGCCCCACGTAGTCGTTCACGCCAATCGTGACGCTGCTATTGAGCCAAAACCAGACGCAGCCGGAGGGGTTCTGAACGAATTGCACGTAGCCGCCGGTCTGGACGAGGATCGAACAGTAGCCGATGGCGACCCCGGAGTCGCTGTTTCCCCACGGATCCGAACCGGCGCGGACACCCGGCACGGCGGTCCCAACCGTCACGACGCAGCTGTACGTTCGTCCTGCGTGCGTAGCGGCCGCTGGGCCAGGGAGGGCGAGGCTGAGGGCAATCGAGAGACCGGCGAGAGCCGTCACGGACATCATGCGGTTCATGTGTGTTCACCTGGCTCCTGCGCCCGGACCACGATTCACTCCGATCGAGTCATCATGAAAGGCCCCGGTCGGCCGAGAGATCGACTCGTTCCGGCGAGTCGCCGGACCGTGGGGGGGGCCTGCGGGGACTAAGTCATTGAGGCGAACGCTGTTGTGGAGCCCCGGAATTCCGCGGCAGCTGGCCAGGATCCGAAATGACGGCGCCATCGAGAACGGAATAGCGGCGCGGCTTACTCGAACCTTCGGGCGCCACGAGTCGGGCTGACGTCATTTGTTCCAGGAGCCGCGAGACGCGTTGCTGGGACAATCCGAGCCTGTGGGCGATTTGTCCCTGGGTCAAACGCCCTTCGGTTTGGAGAACCTCGCGTAGCCGTCGCACCGTCTCCCGGCCGAGGAGGTAGTGACCATCGAGGCCTTTCGGACGTCCCCATTCGCGGGGGTAGAGGGCCGTGCGACCATCGACCTTGACGAGTTGAAGCAAGCCGAGCGAAACGAGCTTGCGGACATGGTGCCGGGCTATCGTTCCGGAGAGGGCGAGGCTTCGCGCGAGCGCGTTCGTCTCGATTCCGGGCGTCCGGCGGACCTGGTCCAGGATCTGAGCCCGGCGCGGGTGATCGAGGGCTTTCTCGGGGCGGATGCGCCCGCGGAGCAACCACCAAACTTGGGCCAGGACCAGCAGGACGCCGGCGCCGGCCACGAACCACCACGGGTTGAGGCCGAGGGGAATCTGGACGGCGTCGTTGGCCAGGGTCCGCTCCCGCGCAGGAGACGTCGAGGGCTCGCGGGCCACGCCGCATTCCCGGCCGGTGGGCGCGCCGTCGTGGGCGATCCTGACCGCAACCGGCGTCGGGACGGATGGACGGTCGGAGGTGCATTCGTCGATGGTGGGGTCGTCCAGCTCCGGTTCGGAATCCGTGACTCGAAGGCCGCCCAGTGGCCGCGGAGGCGGATCGGCGTCCAGCCGTGTCTCCCCGGGCTTCGAGGCGGGGGGGCCGTCCGGGTCCGGGCGGCTCGCGTTTCGCGCGGCCTCGCGCGCGGCGTCTACCGCAGAATCCTCCGCCGCTAAGATGGTTGACTCAGTGGATTTGGAACTAGCGGCGACCGCTCGTGCGGCATCCCACGTTGCGCGCGTACCCGCGTCGGTGGCGCCTTGAATGGTCTCCCAGGGCATCGCGACGGCGGGACCGTTTCCGCTCCCGACGCTGGGGGCTCGCGGACAGGGAATTCCGGCGTCGGGCCAGGAGCTGCCGCCGTCGTCCCCCTCCAGGATGGTGAATGGCACGAGCAGGGGTCGGTCGGGCGTGCAGTCGTCCCAGTCGGCCGTTGACGAGGGAAAGGCTCCCGTGACCGCCAAGCCTGCCGCCACGAAAAGGACTGCCTGCCTCAACCGCACGAGCCGCAGCTGCCGGGGAACGGCATAAAGCCTTTATGGCACCGTCCCCCCCGATTCAAGTAGGCCTAGGCCAAAGGGTGGGGCGACGGCCTCACGGCAGGCTGTCCGCGGTCGCCAGAACCGCCGCGGCGGCCTGGCCGGCGTAGGGCACCCAGGCGTCCAGGGATTGGAGGGGCGCCCCGTCCGCGCGCAGGATCACCCGTAGGTGCAGGGTGGTTTGGTCCCCGTTCTCCGCCCACCATCGGCTTGCCTCAGGGTGGTCGAAGTCGACCGGCTCCACGACGCGGAGCCCGTCCGTCGTGACGCGGTCGTTGAGGCGGTCCTCTTCCCAACGAATCGCGGCCACGACGTCGATCGAGGTCGCCGGGACGTGCATCCCGGGGGTGGGGCCCAAGGGGATCGGGCCGACCGGTTCCGTGGGGCCCACCTGCTGGGAGCCAACGTCGACGAGGGGGACCGGGCCGACAGGAGGAAGGAGGGGCGCAAGGGGGCCCACGTCCACGCACGCGGCCACGACGGACCCCGGGGAGGCGGGCGTGACGCGCACGCAGTACTGTTCCGTTCCTGCGGCGGGGTATCCCCATACGGTGCCGATTGGTTGGTCCACGGGGGGCGTGTAGGACGGACCCTGGGCCGGGACTTGGGGCAGCGTCGCGCCTTGGGGTTCCACGTCCTCGGAGGGGGTCAGGGGCGCGTCGAGGAGCGACACGGGGGTGGCTCCCTCGCAGTCGGGGCAGGGGGAAGGGTTGAGGAGGGGCGTGACAAAGTCCCCGTTGCTGCACCGTCCGGCGCTGGAGGGGAGGCTGTTGACGAGGGTGGCCAGCGCGGGGGTCCCGCAGACGAGGGGTTCGTGCGCGTCGTTCAGGGGGTCACCGTCGTGGTCGGCGGCGGCGGTCGGGGCGACGACGAAGGGGGCCAACAGGGCCGCCCAGGCGAGGCTTCGGAGGGCAGGTTTCGTCATGGTTGCAGTCTCCTAGGTGAGTCTGTCCACGTCGTTCAGGATGCCCTGGGGCGTGGGGGGCGAGTAGTCGGGTCCGTCGCACGTGCCGTCCGATTCGAAGAACGGGTTCTCCTGGGCGCAGAGGGAGGCCTCCGTGGAGTCCGGGACGCCGTCATGGTCGGCGTCGTGGAGGGTGTTGGGGTTGTACGGGTTTCCGTCGTCGGGGTCGAGCGGAATCGCGCCTGGCGGCTGTTCGGCATGGGTGACGCCACCCCATTCGTCGAGCGTCGTCGTGCGGCGACGGAGTTCAAGCCAGGCCGGGAACCCGTCCGCGTCGTCGTCAGGGCCGAGGCGTGCTTCGTGCCCGTAGGCGGGGGTCGTGACCGGGAGGGGCGCGGCGACGCAGCCCGTGTCGATCGATCGCCCGATTTGGGTGGACCCCTGCTGGACTTGGATGGCCGCGGTCGCCCGGAGGCTAGCAATCCCGTTGCATCCCGTCGAGATGACGGGCGGCGTAATGGTGGCCGTGGGCGGAGCCGGAAGGTTCGGCGAGGAATCGACCAGGTATTCGAAGGACCAGATGAGGGGGCGGGACCAGGGCATTGTCCCGGTTGCTCCGTCGTCGATTCGGACCCGGACGATGACTTCGTTGCGGCCGGGAACGAGGTACGAGAAGGGGAGCCGGTCGGCCAGCTGAGTCTGGCCGGTGTCGAGACTCCTCGTGTGCGGGACCCACGCGGTGATGTCGACGCTGTGCAAGTCGGGGAAGGCGAAGTAGTACGAGTCGGATTGGTTGGGCGCGAGGTTGTGCCCGTTCACGGAGACCGTCTCGTTGCTGTTTGGGTAAGGCACTAAGAATTCGCATTCCGGGGAGACGCTCACGAAGGAGGCGGATAGGGACATTCCGCCCTCGGTGATCTTCTCCGACACGGTGCCCGTGGGCCCGTACGAGACGGGGTACACGGAGTCCGGGCAGGAAGACGTTGCCCCGGCTTCTGGCACGGCGAGAAGTGCGGCAAGCAGCAGGGGCGCCAGCGTGACTACGCAGCGGACGATTCCACCCTTGAGGACAGGGCGCACACCCCGACCGGGGTGCGTCGAAGGCCTAAACGATTGAGGCGAACTCCGTTGTGGACGGCACGAGCCGGATGGGATCTAGGCCGACGCGGGGGAACGGACCAAGTTGGCGTCCGCGGCTCGCGCGACGTCCTAGTGCTTCCACGTGTACGCGCAGTCCAGGCACTCGTAGTTGTTCATCTTGAGGTGCAACTGGATCTCGCGCGACTTGCACTTGGGGCAGAAGAAGTAAACGACGGATTTCTTCCTTCGGTTGTACTTCGTCTCGCGCCGCTTGTCCTTGTGGCAGTGCGGGTTGATGCAGTAGAAGTACTTCCCGTCGTCCGTCACGTAGCAGCCGAGTTGGCGGCAGACGGGCGGGAGCTTGCTCCCGAAGTACTTGTCGACGTTGGGTTTTCCTGGGGGTTGAAGGAGGAGGCCGGATTTCTCACGAGCTTCCGAAAAGAGTTCGGTCGCCGTCTTGGGCCGCTCGGATGGGGGGAGCGGCGACTCCGGCGGGGCTGCCGAAGGCGGCTGAGGCGGGGGAGCCGGCGTAGCGATGGGGGGGGCTGGCCGCGGGTTCGGCGTCGCGCCGTCGCCCTCGAACTCCTCGTCGTCTTCACTCACCGAGCGGCACCTCGACGACCGTGAAGTCCCGCGCCACCTCGGTGGCGGCAAAGATCGGCCGAGCCTCGGCCAGGTGCTGCCGCTCGTCGGTGTAGCGCGGGCTGATGTGCGTCAGGACGAGCCGGCCCACGCCGGCGCGCTTGGCCATCTCGGCGGCCCACGCGGCCGTCATGTGGCCGTACTCGGCGGCGCGGTCCGCCATGTCTGAGCAAAACGTGGCCTCCGATATAAGAAGGGCCGCGCCTGAGGAAAAACTGACCAATGCCTCGCACGGCCCGGTGTCACCGGTGACGACCACGCGGCGACCGGGGCGGGGCGGGCCTAGGACCATCTGAGGGCTCACGCTCCGGCCATCCTTCAATTGGACGGCCTCTCCCATTTGGAGCTTCCGAAAGAGGGGTCCCTCCGGGACGCCGAGATTTAAGGCCTTCGGTTTGTCGAACCGGCCAGGCCGGGCCTCCTCCTGCAGGGCGTACGCGAGGTTGTAGGCGCTGTGGTTCATCCGGCGCGCCTCGACCTTGAAACCGTCAAATTCTGCTTGGGCGCCGTCGGTCATCTCGTGGACGGAGATGGGATATTGGTCATGGACGTTGGCGATGCGGTCGTAGACCTGCATGAGGTCCTTCACGCCCCGTGGACCGTAGATGCGGAGGGGCTCCGTCCGGTCGTTGAGCTGCATCGTCTTGAAGAGCCCCGGGAGCCCGTACACATGGTCTCCGTGGAGGTGGCTAATGAAGACTTTCGACACCGCCTGGTAACTGAGGTCGCCCCGCTGGAATTGGCGCTGGGTGCCTTCGCCGCAGTCAAACAAGAGGACGTCGCCGCCGCGCTTGATGGCGGTCGCGGCCACGTTGCGGTCCGCGCTCGGCCAACTCCCGCCGGTGCCCAAGAAGTGGACGCTCAGCTGCGGATGGTGGAGCGCCACGGCGCGTGGAAGATTCGGCGCGGTTAAAACGTCTTTATGTTCGGCGCAGCACCGCGAAGTGGCGCGTGAGGCTCTTGTGGGCGCGCACCTTGTGCACTTCGACGAGGGGGAGGACGCGGCCGGCGGCGGTGACCGCAGCCTCGTTGGGCAACCCCAGGACGGCAAACCCGCCGGGCTTGAGGAGGCGGTTGGTGGCCTCGAACGCGCGGGCATAGAGGTCCACCATCGGCTCGCGGTGCATGCTGGCACTGCGTCCGTACGGGAGGTCGCTCACGACGGCGTCGACGCGTTCGACGTCGAGGCCCGCCAATCGTTCCTGGAAGGCCTGCACGTCGGCTTTCACGACGTGGGCGGCCAAGCCGAAGTGTTCCAGGTTCTTTCGGGCGCCGTCCGCCATCTCGGGGTCGAGGTCGCCGCCGTAAGGTCGGGCGCCGAGCAGCGCGGCCTCAATGAGAATCCCGCCGGTGCCGCAGAACGGATCCACGACGACGTCCCCCTCGCGTACGCGCGCCAGGTTCACCAGGGCGCGCGCGAACCGCGGTTCGAGACTCACGGGGCTCGAATGGGGGCGGTTCTCGACGTGGCGGGCGCGGAACGCCTTCGGGTCCGCTTCCCAGAGTTGTTGGCCGACGTAGACGTGGTCCTTGAGGATGAAGGCCCGCGCGATGAGGCGCGGATTCTTGAGGTCGACGGGACGCCCGGCGCCGAGGATGTCGCCCACTTCGCGCTCGACCGCCGGGCCACTCCATGGCGCGTCGCCACCGATCTTCGTGTAGCGGGCCGCGAAAGGGATCCCGGTGGGGAAACAACAGTCGACGGCGCCTTCGCTCCACCGCCCGGGGACGCCGTCGAAGAGATGCATGGCAATGGCGCGTGTGAGCCCGAGCCGGGGCGCGAGCCTCTCGGCGTCATCGAAGGCGATCTCCGCATGCCCGTCGAGGAACCCAGGAGCTTCGTGGAGCGTGGTGACGGGCGCATCGTGCGTGGCGAAGAGCGTGCGGAACTCGGCGGCGGCCAGGTCGGGCACGTCGCCGGCGAGGTCGGCAAGGATACGCACGGCGGCCGAACTCGTTCTCCGATTAATAGGTGGAGGCGACTAGGATCCGTGGTCGTGTTGGCCCATGGAGGGCAGGATCCGGCCCGACGGAAGCTCCACGTCGTAGACGTGGTAGGCGATGCCTTCGGCCAGGGCGATGCCGGGGCCCGCCGCCAGGTGTTCGAAGGTCCACTGGCCGCCGGGATCGTCGTGCGTGTACGTCGCGGCGATGAGGCCCGGCGTGTCCGTGGGGTTCGATTCGAGTTCGAAGACGGTGCCGTCGGGGGCGGTCGCCTTCTCCTTGTACATGCCTTGCGGGGGCCCGGCGAGGAAGTTCCCGACGAGCAGGATGAAGGAGACGCGGTCGTACCCGTCCTCCACCGTCACGGTGTCCGCCGGGCTGGGGGCGGGCGTGTTTCCCGGGCCGAGGACGCCGTTCGCGCGGACCTGGACGAAGACGAGGTCGTGGCCGTGGGGCACGGTGATACGGCCCTCGTAGTCGAACCCGTGCTCGAACGCTTCGTAGCGCGCGTAACCGTCGATCTGGAGGTCCACGACTTCGCCCGCCTCGGCGTCGTAGGTGAGGTTCACGTGGTCGTTCGTGCCGGCCAGATAGACGTGGGCTTGCTTGTCATCCGCCGAGGTGACGGTCGCGGTCAGGGGGCGACCCTCCCATGCCGTCTGCCAGGTGGCGCCCTGGACCAGGGGGAAGAGGAGGGGATGGAACCGGACGTCATGGGTCTCGTAGGAGAGGTCGGCGCGGTCCACTTCGCCGAAGCCGGGGATGTGGAGGAGAAGGAGGTCGTGGGAGAACGTGTCGGCCGGCATTCCCACGAGGTAGTTGTCGCCTTCGATTCCGCCGACGACGCGAAGCGACTCGTACGTCGCTCCGTCCTCCCCCGTGAACAGGTCCGTGAGTCGGATCCGCCACCATTCGCCGGCCCGCCAGTGCGGCGGTTCAGCCAGCGACCGGACCTCTTCGACGATGGGTGGCACGTCAATCACGGGGGCGTCGACGGGCAGGCTCTCGGTTGGGTCGTCCGCCGTGGAAGGCTTGGCGGTACAACCGGCCACCGCCAAGGCGAGCAAAAGCGAACCCACGACCCGCCGCATCGGGCGCGAACAACCCGAAGACCCCTACATACGCTTTGTTGCGCTGGGTTTGCTCGCGGGGCGGCCAGACCTTATTACGCGTCTCCCGTCTTGGGGAAGCCCTCATGGTCACGCCGACGCCGGAGATGTGCATCGCCTGCAAAGGCGCGAAGGCGCTCTGCGGCGAACCGTGCATCCTCCTGGCCAAGATCGATAATCGGCTGCCGCGGCTGCGCGTCAAGAGCCAGGACATCGCGGGCACGTCGCCCCCGAGCGTCTTCGTGGGGCGCTACGGCTACCCCGACGTGAGCGTCGGCCCCATGCTGCCGCCGCTTCACCTCGACGCCGCGACCGCGTCGCGTCTCGAGGATTCCGCGGCCTGGGCCACGGGCTCCATCCAAGAAGTGCTGGGGATGCGGTCCAGTCTCTTGCGCACAAAGATGGGCGTCCGCGTCACGGACGCCCGCCGCCCCCCGCCCTTCTTAGAAGTTTCGCAGGAGCTCGCCTTGTCCTCGCGGCCCATCGAGACCGAGGTCCACCTCGTGAAGAAGCCGAACCTCGAACTCACCGCGCGCGTCGGCGACGTGACCGCACCCACGGGGCCAAGTGTCGAGGCGGACCGCGCCCGCCTCACCAAAAACGTTTCCGTGGCGGGCCCCGTGGACCGGCTCCACGACGACACGGACGTCCGTGCTTCGGTCTCCGTGGTCGAACTCTTCGAACACGGCCTCACGCCCTACAAGATCGAACCCATCCTCAGCCTCGGCATGCTCGGCCAGGCGACGGAGCGGCGGCTCGTGCCCACTCGTTGGAGCGTCACGGCCACCGACGACATCCTCGGACGTTTCCTCATTAACGAGGTCATCGACCACCCGGCCATCGACCGCGTCGAATACTACACCAGTACGCTGCACGGCAACGAATTCCACGTGTTCCTGCTGCCCATGGGCTGGTTTTACGACATGATCGAGGTCTGGCTCAAGGGCAGCATGTGGGCCCTGGAGACGAGCCCCTTCATCGAGGACTGGGAAGACGCCCGCGGACGCAAACGCTACGCGAACCACGTCACGGGAGCCTACTATGCGGCGCGCCTTTCCGTCCTCGAGCACCTGCGGGCGCGCCGACGCCAGGCGGGCGTCTTCGTGTACCGCGAAATCACACCCGAGTATTGGGCGCCGCTCGGCGTGTGGGTCATCCGCGAGGCCGTGAAGCTGGCGATGGCCTCCAGGCCGCGCTTGTTCGAGTCCGCGGCGGAAGCGGCGGCCTCCATCGAGGCACGGACCCGCGTCAAAGGCTGGGCCCGCGCCTCGAAGCTGTTGGGCGAACTCAAGCACCAGCGGCGACTCTACGAGTTCGTGTAGGGCCGCGGTACCGACGGTTTTTATACGCCGTGGGTCCTAGTTTGGCCCGTGCCAACCCCGTCCAAAGAGGACATCCTCGCGAAACTCCGCGAGTGCTACGACCCGGAGATCCCGGTCAACATCGTGGACCTCGGCCTCATCTATCTCCTCGACATCGCACCCGAGGGTCGCGTCACCGTCAACATGACGCTCACCGCCGTCGGATGCCCCGTCGCCGGCTGGATGCAGGAACAAGTCCGCGACAAGATCATGGGCATCCCCGGCGTGACGGACGCCAGCGTCAACGTCGTCTTCGAACCGCCCTGGGACACGAAGAAGTTGACGGCCGAGGGCCGTGAACAACTCCTAGCGATGGGGTTCCCGGTCTAGCCACCCCAAACGCTAAGTAACCGCGGCGGAGGTCGGGGTCGCGTGCGGTTGGGTCCTCTGGCCGCGGCCTTGGCTGCCGTCGCGTTCTCCTTCAGCGGGTGCGTCGGCGATTCGGGCCCGGAGACGGGGGACATCGCGCCGACGGCCGACCCGACCGACGACATCAACCCGGGCCTCCAGGAGATCCTGCTCGACCGGCAGCGGCCCTCGCAGGTGGGCGACTGGTGGGACTACCGGTTCGAGACCGAGGACCCCGCCCTAGAAGGCTTCGACCTCCGCGTGGTCATGGCCGGACGAACGGGCGGGCTCTACGATCTTACGGCAGTCGAAGCCGGGGCCGTGAACCTCACGTTCTTCACGCACATCCCGGCGCTCGGCCCCGTCCAAGAACGGGACCTGGCCGTAACCCGGCACGGCCACTTCGTGCCGTTCTTCCAATTCCCCCTGCGTGACGGAGCCACCTGGGAAGTCCAAGTCCGGGGCCCGTGGACGGCCACCGCCCATCTGGCCAACCTCACGGTGGGCGGCCTCGCCATCCCAGGTTGGCGCGTCGAGTACACGGCGAACGGAGCCCTCCAGCACGTGCTCGAGTGGTCCGCGGCCACGGGTTGGATCACTCTGGAAGAAACCTACTTTGGCCAAGCGACGCCCCGCCACCGTCTTTCGCTGCAAGACTGGGGCAGCGACTGGAAGGGAACCATCCAAACCTACACGGTCACGGACGTCTACAACAAGCGGCACGGGTTCAACCAGTCGGCCGGCGAGATGGAAGCCGCCGGGCAGGAGAGCTTCACGGTCCCGGACGGTGGCGACTGGCTGCTCCTGGGGGCGTTCGTGGGCGGGCAGGAGGGCACGTGCGCCTACGACTACGCCCCGCCGAACACCCCCGGCGGTTTGGCGGTGCTCGGCTGCGGCGAGACGACGCTCGCCTGGGAGACCGCCCCGGCCCAAGCCGGCGAATGGACGTTCCGTTGGGCCCTGGGGACGGAGGCGGGGTTCTGTCTGGGTGAAGCATTCCTCGTCGACGCCGAGACCCGCGTGCTCCCTTGACGTGGAATCGAACGATGTCCTGTCGCGAAACCTAAAATACGGCCAACTTGTGGTCCGATCCATGTCGGGCTTCGGTGGTCCTCGGTATCGGTTTGGCGTGGCCTTTCTCGTGCTCGCTTCCGGTTGCCTGGGCGGCACGCAACCGGAGGATCCGTCGCCGGATGAGATGGTCGACAAGGAGATCGTGCACGACGTCCTGGCGCACAACAGTCAAGGGTTCTTGGCGCCGGAATCCCTGAACCAGCCAGCTCTCGACGTCGTCTACCGACTCGTGGGGCTTGGCATAGGCGGCGAGCCCAACATTGGCATCACATCGCAGGGCAACGTTTTCACGACGGTTGGCGAAGTGACCATGCGGTCGAAGGACCATGGCATGACCTGGGAGAGCGTCCACGACCTGCGCAAGGTCGGCACGGTTCCACCCACGTCGGACCCCATGCTTTGGGTCGACCCCGTCACGGACCGCATCTTCACCAACCAGATGTTTCCCGTGCTCACGTGCAGCACCATGATCATCAGCGACGACGAGGGGGAGTCCTGGACGGAGAAGCCCATGACGTGCGGGACGCCCGGCGTCGACCACCAGAAGGTCATGACCGCGCCACCCGGCCCCGCCAGCAGGTGGCCCGCGAGTCCCCTCTACCCGAACATCGTCTACTACTGCTACAACAAGATTGCCTCTACGAGTTGCGCCATCTCGCTGGACGGTGGCCTCAACTTTGTTTACGAGGCGATCGTGGCGCCAGGCGTGGCGGGTTGCGGCGGGACCAACGGCCACCCGGGCGCGGCACCCGACGGGACCGTCTACGTTCTGATGCCGGGCGATGGATGCGACACGCTCACGATCGGCGTCACGCTCGACTCCGGACTCACCTGGACCACGTACGACACCGGACTCCGCATCTCCCCATACGAGATCGATGATGAGGTCGCCGTCACCCGTGACGGCATGGTGTACGTTCTCTACGCGGGCCCCGACAACCGCCAATATCTGGCCCGCAGCCCCGACCGCGGATCGACCTGGCTGGGCCCGTGGGCCGTCTCGCCGCCGGACGTCAAGTCGACGTACTTCGAAGGGCTCGTCGCGGGCGACGACGGACGCGTGGCGTTTGCCTACCTGGGCACTCGTGACGGCCGCGGCGAAATGCCGGAACGCGTGCCCGACACGGCGCGGTGGCACCTCTTCTATGGGTACACGGACTCGGCCAACGCGACGGACCCCGTGATCTTCACGCGCCAAGTCACGCCCGACCAGGACCCCGTCCAGGTAGGCTGCATCTGGGTCTCCGGTTTCCCCAGCGGTCCCTGCCGAAACATGCTCGACTTCATCGATATGTCGCTCGACGCCGACGGCCGACCCTACGTCGCGTACACTGAAGGCTGCGTCCGCGACTGCGCCGACGACCCCAACGCCACCGGGGCGAAAAGCCGAGCCAGCGAGGGGGCCGTCGCCATCCTGGACGCCGGTCCCAGCCTGTACGCGGACGCAGGCATCTTGGGTAGTTTGGGCCTCACGGACCGACCCGCCTGAACCGGCACCGCGCCTTTGGACGGACCCGGCAATATCCAAGGGTCCTCCACAATGGCTTTAGGCAAGGAACCCGGCTACCTTCTGTTCCTCCCCAGGCGGATCGGCTCACCGGTGGACCCATGGCGACTCCTTTCCCGCGGCGGGCACGGGCTCTGGCTGCCCTTCTCCTAGCGGCCGGGTTCGCCGGCTGCGCCGACTCCGGGGGCGCGGGCGACGAGGAATCCAGCGTCGGGACCGACGCGCCGGGCGCGACGGAACAGGCCCCTGTGGCGGAGACGTCTGACGCCGGCGAGTACGACGACGACACGTGCGCCATCGAGGGTATCGTCGTCGATGACGAACAGGCCCCGGTTCCCGCGGTCGATCTCACCATCCGGGGCGAGAACGTCACGTTCAAGGCCGACAGTGCCCAAGACGGATCCTTCTCCTTCAGCTTCATTCCCTCGGGCTCCTGGGCCCTCAACGCCACGAAGGCGAAGTTCTTCCCGTACAGCCAAAGCATCTTCTGCCTGGCCGACTCGCGGATTTCGGGGCTCCCCATCCAGATGATTCCCACCCCGCCCTCGATGGACCCCTACCGCATCGTGAAAGACTTCGGCGGAATGATCGGGTGTTCTGTCGGCACGCCCGGCTTCACCTTCGAAAGCATCGACTATTGCCGCAAGGGCTACGCTAGCGGCCTCAACCCAGGCCTTTACGACTCTCATGCCAACATCTCCTGGCGCGTCGACGCAGCCCCCGCCAACGTCACCGGCGTCGTGTGGGAACTCGAATGGGACAGCACCAGCGGCCTCAGCGACCAACTCGTGCTGAAGTTCCGCCAGCCGGCGACCACCCAACGCGCGAACGAATCGACGAACTGGTACGGCTCGAACTTCGTGAAGGGCCCTTCGCCCCTCCGCGTGGCCTTCGAGGCGTTCGCAGACGAGGAGCCAATCTACACGGGAGACACGGCGCTCGAAACGAGTGTCGCCGCCGCCTCCAGCAGCACCCAAAACATCACCGCCGACCCCCCCTACGGGGGGGCGGGCGGCGTCGTGACGCAACAGTCCTTCCACATCTGGGCCACCTTCTTCTACAACGGCCTGGCCATCCCCGAA
>CAYVGY010000017.1:21958-28573 GCA_964451065.1 uncultured Halobacteriales archaeon | reverse complement strand
CTAAGAGGATTTCAGCGGCAGCTTTTGAAGGCCGGGCGGAAAACCTACATGCTAGAACCGGCTGCGGGACGGGGGTTCGCTCGAGGGCCCGACCGTCCCGACCGAGGGGATGCCGTAAGCCAAACCTCCACCAGTCGTGACCCAATGGCCAAGATGGGACCGCCACTTACCGGACCGCACGCCCCGGTGATTCTATCTGCGGTCCCGTCGCTTCCGGCGCCCGGGCGCGGAAGGCAGAACCGGGCAGGACGCTGCCGGCCGGAAACGACATCCTTGGGTACCGCCACGGGTGGCCATGCCCAGAATCCGGCGATGGACCCACCCCGATGTCGGCATTCCGGCGGTCCCCCTCCCCCCGGCCGCGGGCGACGGGTCCTCCCACCATTGGCCCGCGTCCTCCATTTCCGCCACCGCGGAACCCTGGGGTCTTTCCGTTTACCGTACGCGTGCCTCACCATCGCCTCCGGCCAGGGGCGCGGTCGATTGACAACACCGAAGCCCGCGGAGAGTTTGCCAGACCGCTCACGAGCGGTCGTTTCGTTGGCGCGGACGCCCCGGGATGCGCTACGACGCATTTGTGGGCGCGATGGGGTCGGCGCCAGACCGGGTACGGGCATGATCCACGACACCGCCTCCATGAACCGTTACTGAGGTCGCCTCTGTGGGGGCGGCCGCCGGACCCCATGGCAAGACCCTTTCGCGGAACCACCCTAGGGACGCTCCGCACTCTTCCCAAAATTGGGAATTACGCGGCCGGCCCCGGAAGGATGGGAACCCGTCCCATAGCGGCTCGACCTGGGACCTGCCCGGAAGACCCTCTCACCGGGCTTCGGTCCCTTCGACCGCGCGGCTTCTCCCGGAGCGCCCGAAGGGAGACCGCCCATGACGGCGCCTCCTTAGGGCCACCTTCGGCGGGAAGGAACCTAACTCTGCAGGCGGACGATGGCTTCCGCGATGTCGCCCTTGGTCGCTTCTAAGGCGCCGCGGGCCTCCTCCATCGATTTCGCGGTCTGCTCGGCGACCATCTTCACGTCTTCCGGGCTGATCTCGACCTTGGCCTCGCGCGTCCGGAGTTGGGGCTCACCCACGACTTGGAACGTGCGTTGGCCCTGCGCCGTCATGATGGTGACCTCGGGCTTCGTGAAGACGTACTCCTGGGTGCCGGTGCGGATGAGAACCTCGCGCACGTCGGGGATCTCCTTGATGTCGATGCCGAGCCGCTTCATCATCTGGTTCATCTGGCGCGGGTCCACGCGGCCGCCCATTCCGGGAATCATGGGAATCGCGGCGGGACCGGCGCTGCGGGTTAAAACGGTTGTCTAGGTCCGGTAGTAGCGGACGACGCGGCCGTCTTGGCGCCGCACGACGAGTCCTTTGCGGGCCAGCCAAGTGGCATGGTAGCCAACGGTCTTTTCGGAAAGGCCCAGCCGGTTGGCCGCGTCGATTTGGCGCAGGCCGGGCTCCGCCGCCACGAGGGCCAGGAATCGTGCCGGGACCGTGACGGCGGGAGCGATGGTCTTGCTGCCGCCGGGGTAGAGGCGGGCCACGCCGAATTCCGGAGCGCATCGGAGGAGGCCATGGCGGGCCAGGAGGCGCAGGTGGTACTCGAACGCCGTGCGGCCCACGCCGAGGCGGCTGCGGGCGGCGTCGCGCGGGATGCCCGGGTCGGACCGGACCAAGGACTCCAGGAGGTTCCTCGAGGGGTGGTCGAGGACGGCGTCCCGCTCGACCCGTGAGAAGAGTCCCACGCCGGCCGCCAAGAGGGCCCGGCGCCCGAACCAAGCCAACCCCACCGCGGCGCCGATCGCGAGCGAGATGGTGAGGGTCAGCCGTGTCAGCGCGGCGCTCGTCAACGTCGCGGCCTGCGGCGACGCCGGCGACTCGGGCGCGGCGGCAGCGGGTTCCGGTTGGCCGGTGAACGCGTAGCCCGCCGGGACGTCTTCTCCGCCAAACCAGGAGACGGCCATGCGGAGCGTGCTCGTCGCGCCTGGCAGGGCAAAGTTCGTGAGGGAAGGCGGGGCGAGGCGGGCCCGGAATGTCAGCCCCTCCCCTGTCTCGAGGTTGTAAAGCATCAACGGGGCGTCACCCCGCGCCCGGAGAAGGACGCGCATGGGCACGTCGCCGGTGATGACCCGTCCCCGATCCGCGACGAAGGAGACTTCGTTTCCGCCCGGGAGGCTCTCCACGGAGAATTGGGCCGTTTCCGGCGGGGGGAATTCGAGTTCGAAGCGGTTCGCGGCGCCGGGAGGGTCGCCCACGAAGTCCAACTCCACCACGAGGGCGTCGACCGTGATGATGGTGGGGCTCCCGAAGAGGAAGGTTGTGCCGGCCTCGTCGTCGGAATCGATGGAGCCGCACGCGACGCGCACTGGCCACGCCATCTCGCATGCCCACTCGGCGTCGCGGCCCTGCGCGTAGAAGTCGGCGGCGGCCGGCGGCGGCAACGAGGAGAAAAGGAGGAGAAGGAAGAGGGAGGAGAGGCCCGCCCGGCGGTACACGTGAGGAGGAGTGACGTGAGCGCCTTTTAGCGTTTTGGCCATGGGGCCTCTCCTGGAGGCGTGTGCGCTCAGCACGTCGGGTTCGGCGGCAGGTAGTGCGGCTTGTAGACCCACGTCACGCAGAGCTCGAAGTCCTGATCCACGACCGGGATGACGTCCTCGGCGTAGACATCGAACCGGACGGTGCCGTCGTAGGGGGGGATGTGTTTCTTGACGAGCTCGTACGGGTAGAGGGGCTGGTCTCCGGTAGCCATGAGCCGCACGTAGAGGGGGCTCTGGCCCCAGAGGGTCGCGGGGGGGTTCCCGAATCCGCCGCTGGTTTCCTTTTGGTAGGAAGCGAACAACTCGAGGAATTCAGCGACGAGCCGATCGCCACCTACGGGTTGGGACGCCGACCACTCGAGTTGGACGATGATGCCCCAGACGTCGTCACGGATGGGGGCGGCGAAAACCGTGTCACCGGAACAGATGCCGCGCGCGGCCAAGGGATTCGCGACGCACTCGTCGATGTGGCCTTCCAGCGCGAACGTCTCGACGCGGCCGTCCGGTGCGGCGGTGCCGGGCCCGGACAAGAGGGGGGCGGTCAACAATGCCAGCAGGGCGATGAGGGGTTTGCCTGGCTTCATGGTTCCTCAGGCGTCCTTGACGCGGGGAGCCATTAAGCGGAGATGGGACGCGGTTCAGGGAATTATTTGAGGCTTGCGCATCGCCCCTTGGTGCGTGTAGGAGTCCGCAGGGTAGCAGAGGATACGGTTTCCCTCGGTGCGCCGGTTTAGGTACCCCTTCCTCGCGAGCCACCTTGCATGGTAGACGAGAGTCCGTTGGGGGACGGCGAGTTCCCGCTGGGCGTCGCGTAGGGAGACGCCCGGTCTCTGCGCCGCGAGCCGCAGCAATTGCTCCTGGACCGACATTGCTTGAGGGGCCGTCGCCGCGCTCGCAGGCGGATAGAGGCGCGCGCCGCCGAAGGTTTTCTCGATGGCCAGCAATCGATGACGCCGCAGGACGTGCAGGTGGTGGCGGAACAGGCCGTCGCCGAGCCCGAGGGCCCGCCGCGCGTCCTCCTGGCGGATGCCGGGGTCGGCGCGGACGATGGCTTCGAGTTCGCTTCGCCGTGGATGATCGAGGACGCTGCCGCGCGCGAGACGGGAGAAGAGGACGCTGGGCAGAAGGCGAAGGCGACGCGGGCCGGCCATGAGGAGTGCGCCCGCGGGGCCGGTCACTCCCGCGGCGAACAGGATCCAGTTGAGGGGCTCGGCTGCATTCGCTGGCGAGGCGAGCTTGTCCCCGGCGGTGGAACCTTCAACCGGGGCCGCGGGGGCGTCTTCCGGCCAAGTGGCGGGGTCGAAGTAGGAAAAGCCCTCGGGCACGGGTTCGCCGTAGAAGAACGAGGCGGCAAGGGTGAAGGATTGACCCAAAACGACGTGCCGTTCCGGCGCCGGCCAGACCGCAACGGTAAGGGCGGCGCCCTCGTTCTTCCAGTAGACCGGGGAGTCCGGGGAGGTTTCTTCCAGCCTGATGGTCAGAGGGCTGAATCCTTCCACGACGGGGGCCCGCGGATTGTGTTTTCCGTTGGCGGACACGGCGACCGTGTCCGAATCGGGGAGGGGATAGTTTAGCTGAAACGGTTCGGCGTTCATCTGCTTGTCCGGCCACCACCTTAGCTCGAACACGGCGCCAACCATCGGCAGCGGGTCCACGTCGAAGGAAAGCTCGTTGTCGACGGATTCCCGGGAAAACGGCTCGCCGGGGGGCCGCGGGCATAGGTCGTTGGAGGCACCTCCCAGTGCGCCGACCGCGCAATCAAGACGGGCCTCGTAGGCGTGGCCCTCCCAGGTCGCCTGGGCCGTCCCGGCAAGGAGAGGAGCCAAGAGAACCATGCCGAGGACGAAGCGGATTCGACGCAACCCCCCTCCCCGGGCGACCTGGGAGGCGAAAAGATTTCTCGTTACGCCACGAATACTTGGCCCCCCTAGCACTCCTCCTCGGGCAGCGGCGCCTGGTTATAGGCCAACGTCACGCACAGGACGTAGGGCTGGTCCACGATGATTCCGACGTGGTCCACGCTTGACGGGTCACTGGCCACGTCCATCGCCCTCATGTAGGATGCGCGCACGTTGGTAGCCAACGTGCCGCCGGGATTGAAGAGGTAGAGAGGGTCGTCGTCCGTGGTGGCTTCGAAGCGGACGCCGATCGGACTCGCGCCCCGAACGGTGTGGGCAACGAGATCCAATTCGCCCATGGCTTGCGCATCGTAGTTTTCCGTCCGGGGAACCATGAAGGCGAGCGAGAGCTTCGCGCCGAGCGCGGGGTGGGTCGGGGTCCACCGGAGCGAATACGAGGCCTTTCGGATGGGGTCAGAGAGGCCGGGGTGGGCCAACGCCTCATCCCCCTCGCCGCAAAGATCGGAGGACGACGACATTGTACCGATCGCGCAGCCCAGCCGGCCCTCGATCCGGAAGCGCTCGACGATGTCGGGTCCCGCGGTCTCCGGGTGGGAGGCATCCTCGAGCCCGGAACTCCCCGCGGCGCCGCCGGTGAGCGAACCGGCGACCGCGAGCACGGTCAGAATGGCGGCTCCCAAGCCGCTGAAGAACTTCGGTTGCATGAGGTCGGCGTGGGAGCGGAACCCTATACCGAGATTGGCGCCGGTTGCTCCACCGATTTGAACGTTTTTTTCCCGTCGGAACCCAATCCACCCAAAAACCCTAATAAGGCGGACGTCGCCGAGGGCCTTGGCGGCCATGCACGCGCGAGGTCCAATCTCCTTATCCTGGCCGGCCCCCCTCGCGCGGTTCGGTGAACCCCGCATGCGGACCCGAACCCTCCTCCTCCCCCTTGCAGCCGCGACCGCCCTCCTGGCCCTCCTGAGTATGCCCTCAGGCGCGCTCACGACCGAGACACCCCACGAACACCACCCGGACCTCTGCCAGTTCTACCCCGAACTGGAGACCTCCGGCTTCGTCTGGACCCTCGCCAACGCGTACGACGGCCACGGCGGCGCCTTCCGCGGGACCCTTGGGCGCGGCCTCGGCACGGCCCCTCCGATTCCCCAACTTGAGTTCTCGATCGACGCCAACCCCGACACGCCCGCCACCCCCATCGACTTCGACGCCGCGGCCAACTGGCGCCTGCTCCTCCGCGTCCGCGCCGACTGGGACGCCGACCTCGCGCCCGCCCCGGAACCCGAGGACGTCCGCCTGGACGTGACCGCCACGATCAAGCTCGGCCACGCGCCGGTCTACTCCCAGACCGCGACCCTCGTGGTCCAGCCCGGCCTGCAAGCCGCCGACGGAAGCCTCCAGCCCTGGGCCGCCACCGCCAACCTCAACCCGCCCTCCAACTACCCGCGCACGGTCATGTGGACCTTCGCACCCCACGGCGTCCCCCCCGGCCAAGAGGGCACGATCGACGAACTCAACACGGAGTTCAGCCTGGGCCTGGCCGACGGCGGCTTGCCCGTCGACAGTCCCGGCAACCTCAACATCTACATCGAACTCGGCGCCGACCACTCCCAGGGACCCCCCGGTGCCTTCCTCGAAGTCCCCGGCGACTGCTCCGGGAACGGCAACGGCGGGGGAGGCGGCCACCAGCACGACCAGGGCGGCCACACCCACGACGCCGACGGCGGCCACTCCACCCCACCCTCCAACTGGTGCGACACCACCAACCCCAACTGCACGCCGAGCCAAGACGAGATCTGCGCCGCCGTCCCCGGTTACTGCGACCCCGCCGCTCCCCCCGCGAGCGACCCCGCAGTCCCCGGCGACGACGCGGACGCCCTCGCCGAGAACGCCGCCCCCCAGCACTCCGGCTGGGGGCCCACGGTGGTGACGGCAGGGCTCGGGACCGCCGGGCTCGTCTTTTTTCGCCCGCGGCATCCGTAACGCGGCCGGCGTCAAGCTCGCCGAGTGGGGCACGGGGTTCGCGCTCCTGCCCCTCTTCAGCCGCCTCGAGAAGCACGGCGCCCTCGAGAACCCCCGGCGGCAACTGATTCTCCAGTACGTGGAGCGTTCCCCCGGCGTGCGCTTCTTCGAGCTCAAGCGCGAACTCGACCTCCCGCACGGCGTCCTCGTGCACCACCTTCGCATCCTGCGAGACCAGGGACTCCTCGTGTGGG
>CAYVGY010000017.1:11463-21948 GCA_964451065.1 uncultured Halobacteriales archaeon | reverse complement strand
GTGGCCGCCGCCTCGCCTTCCGCCTCCCCGGCCAGCGAGCGCCCGTCTTCGAGGACCCCGACGCCGCCCAAATGCTCGAACTCATCGGCCGCCGCCCCGGCCTGAGCGTGAAAGAGGCGGCGCACGAACTTGACTGGACCCGGCGCAAGGCCACGTACTGGATCGACCGCTTGTCCCGCGCCGGACGTGTCCAGCGGATGGCCGAAGGGAGCCTAACGCGGCTCAGCGTCGTCCACCTGGACGCCACGCTGCGCGTCGCACCTCCCACGAGCGCGTGACCCGAAACAGCAACCTTTTCCCGCGCCAGTTGTTCGTCGCTCCCGGATGATCAGCGCCGACGAGGTCCGCGTCCTCGACCTCAACAGCGCCTGGCACGGGGTCCCGACAAGCCACCTCATGCAGAACGCGGGCCGCGCCGTCGCCGACGCCGCGCTCAAGTTCCACCAGCCCAAGCGCGTCCTCGTCCTTTGCGGCCAAGGGAACAACGGCGGCGACGGGGCCGTGGCCGCCAAGGCACTCGCGGAGGCGGGCGTCCGCGTCGTCGTCCTCTACGCCGCCGATCCGGCCACGATCAAGTCCGGGGACGCCCGCAACGCCTTCCACGCCTTGGACGCGCGCGCCATCCGCCTCGAGACCTACCGGAGCCCACAACGCGTCAAGGAGCTCGCTCGGTCCAGCGACCTCGTCGTCGATGGCCTCCTCGGCGTTGGCGTCAGCGGCGAACTCCGCGAACCCATCCGCTCCATCGTCAAGGCCGTGAACGCCACCCGTACGCCGGTGCTGGCCATCGACGTGCCCACAGGGCTGGGCGGGCGACAGGGCCTACGAGCCACGACCACGGTCACCCTGCACGACCGCAAACCGGGCATGGACGCCACGACGGGCGGCCGCATCTTGACCCGTCCCATCGGCATCCCGGAGGCCGCATCCGGGATCGGCCCCGGCGACCTCGCCGTCCATTATCCGACTCGCGACCCGTCATCCCACAAGGGCCAGAACGGCCGCGTCCTCATCCTGGCCGGGGGGCCCTACTGCGGCGCGCCCCTCCTCTCCGCGATGGCCGCCTTACGCGCCGGCTGCGACCTCGTCCGTCTCTACACGCCCCGCGCGTGCGCGCAGGCCGCCCGCGCCCACGCGCCCGACCTCATCGTCCACGAAGGCGTCGAGGAGCACCGCCTCGTCCTCAAGGACTTGGAGCGCATCGGGCCTCTTCTCGCCAAAGTGGACGCCGTCCTCATCGGCCCCGGACTCGGAATGGACCGCCCCACGCAAGAATTCGTCAAAGGAGCCCTCGAGGTCACCCAGCGGCGCCGCCTTGCGCTCGTCATCGACGCCGACGCCCACACCCTGGCGGGGAGACACCCGACGCTCCTAGGCCGGCGCCCCGTCATCTGCACCCCGCACGCGCGCGAGTTCAAGGACCTGACGCGCCGCCCCCTTCCGAAGGAGGCGCCCGCCCTGGAAGCCGCCGTGGCGCACGCGGCCAAGCGACTCCGCGTCACGCTCCTCCTCAAAGGGCCGACCGATGTCGTGTCCGACGGCCGCCGCACCAAGCCCAACACCATCCACCACCCCTGGATGACGGCGGGCGGCACCGGTGACGTGCTGGCCGGCCTCAACGCGGCGCTCCTCTCCAAAGGCATGGACCCGTTCCATGCGGCCGCCGCCTCCGCCTTCCTCAACGGGGCCGCCGGCCTGCGCGCCTTCGACGAGAAGAACTGGGGCGCGCGGGCAACGGACCTAATCGAAGCGGTGCCGATCGTCCTCCGGGATTGGATTCCCCCCCGCGCGTCAACCCCCACTCTTTATTAGGCCGCGTCCACGTTCCGGCGCCGGATGCGTCCCGGCCCCGCAGCGTACGCGACGGCGCTTCTCGTCCTGCTCGCTCTTCTGCCGGCCACGGCAGCGACGCAGGTGCCGCTGGCCTCCTTCGACGGCAACCTGGACGCCGTGAAGGTGGAAGGCGCGTCGAGCAGCAAAGCCAGCTTCGCCATCATTACCGGCGAGGCCCAAGCCCGCGGCGACGCCCCAGGCGTCTACGGCTTCGTGGATGTCCACGGCTTCTCCATCGACGCCATCGGAACCGTCACCGTCATCCCCGCCCCTGGGACGGCGCTCACGCCCGCCCAGATTCGAAACCTTCTCGGCCAACACTACACGGATGCCACCATCGAAATCTCCGACGGTGCCACCCTCTTCCTTAGCACCGAGGGCGCCTCATTCACCGTTGACGCCTCCTCCGATTTCGCCTTCGGCATCCCCATCGACCCCCCCGCCGACGCCGGTGGCACCGCGATCAAGCTTGAGCCGGCGACCAGCCTCGCCCTCATCGGCGACCTCGAGATTGCCGCCCGCCTCGTACGCCCCGCGCAGGCCCCCGACGCGTTTCTCTACGTCAAGGACGACGACGCGACCATCACCGTCAAGAGCGAAGAAAAACCCGGCGGCGACGAGTTCCGCGGAAACGACTTTGTTTTCCGCCTCGAATACGAAGACCGGACCGCCCAGATCGACGGCGCCGCCGACGCCGCCTTCGTCCCGCTCCAGGGGACCCTCCGGGTCGACTTCGCCCCGGCCTCCCTGTCCGAGGCGAAGCGCGAGATGAAGTTCGACAAGATCCAGCACGCCGTCCAGCGCATCGCCACCAACAACGACACGGCCAACCAGTTCAAGCTCCCCTCGGAGATGACGGGGTTCATCGATTCGCTCACGCCCGTCTTCAACGGCGCGCTCCTCGGGAACCCGACCGGGACGGCCAGCGTCGAGGGCGATGGGCGCGACCTCGGAAAGGTCACCCTCGTCCGCTTCGAAACGTTCCGCGTCACGGGGGCGCCCACCCCAGGCCAAGTCGCGTACGACGGGGAGGGACGCATGGTGCTCGCCGGCGACGCGATCTACACGGAGAAGACCGTCGTCGGCCCCCGCTTCTTCCCATTGCCGGTCCTCAGCATCGTCCTGTGGCTGTTTGCCGCCCTCGCCATCGTGCTCGGCTTCGTCCTCAAACCATTCTTCCCCGCCCACCCCGCCAACGCCGCGCCGGCCGTCCGCTGGAGCGCCTTCGCCCTCCACGTCCTCGGCATCGTCCTCGGCCTCCTCCTGTGGGACTTCGAGATGCGGTCGTTCTTCGGCACCAGCGTCCTCACCATGGTCTTCGGCGGGGGCGGCGGCCAAGCCCTCGGCGCCGTGTTCGGTCTCCAAAGCCTCGGCTTCTCGCTGGCCCTCCTCCTCTTCGGCCTCCCCGTCCGTTACGTCTTCAACTCCGTCCTCAAGCTCTCCAACCTCAAGCGCGCCCGCGGCGTCGGCCGCGGTCTCGCCTACGTCAGCGCGTGGGGCCTCGGCGCCGCCTACCTCCCCGTCTTCCTCAACGTCTTCGTCGGCCTCGTCGCCGACCGGCTCGCGTAGGCGCCCCCGTGCAACCCATCTGGAACGAACCCGCCCTCACCTTCACGGTCACCGTGGAAGGCGAGCGCCGCACCTACCTCGTGGCCAGCGAACTCCACCTCGGCATCGAGAGCGAACTTGCCCGTAAGGGCGCCTACCTCAGGAGCCGGAGCCGCGGCCTCGCCTCCAAACTCCTCGAACTCGCAACGAGGCACAAGGCGCGGCACCTCATCCTGCTGGGCGACATCAAGCACAGGATCGCCACCCTGAGCCCCCAAGAACGCCGGGACCTCCCCGTCTTCTTCGAGACCCTTGGTGCCTTTGCGTCCGTCCACATCGCCGTCGGCAACCACGACGCCGGCCTCCGCCGCTACATCCCGTCGACCAAGTTCCGTCACGTCGTCTACCACCCCGCCACCGGGTTCGTCGTCCGGGGGAAGGAGACGACTGTCGCCTGCCTCCACGGCCACGCCTGGCCCAAACCGTCGCTTCTGGCCGCCGACACGTTCCTCGTCGGCCACACGCACGCCGCCATCGCCGTGGTCCGCGACGGACAACCCGCGACCGAATGGGCCTGGCTCCGTGGCCAGCTCGACCCCGCCCGCGTCCACGCCAAATACGGCCGTCGGGCCGAGCCACGCGTCATCGTGTTCCCACCGTTCAACCCCCTTTGCGGAGGCACCGCCATGAACCGCCAAGGCCTCTTGGGGCCGTTCAGGAAACTCGTGGATCCCGCCACGGCTGAAGTGTTCCTCCTCGACGGCTCCGGGCTGGGCACGTTGGAGACTCTGGTCGGCCGACCGGAGGGCCCTCGTTAACGCATAGACCTCGGGCTTTCCTCCCGCCGCCGAAGGCTAAAAAGGGGCCGACCGCAATCGGTGCGTGTGAAGCGCGTCCTGTTCGCCTGCGCAGGAAACGCCATGCGGTCCCAGATGGCCGAGGGGCTCGCCCGTCACCTGGCCCGACCCGGCCTCGTGGAGGTGCGCAGCGGCGGCACCGACCCCGCGGGCTTCGTTCATCCTGCCGCGGTTCGCCTGATGCGGGAACGCGGCGTCGACATCTCCCACCACACGTCCAAGCGGATCGACGTCGATTTCGCATCACAGGCCGACGCCTTCGTCACGCTGTGCGGTCCCCTCGACGGCGCGTGCCCCCGCGCCCTGGCCAACCGCGCGCTCGACTGGTACATGCCCGACCCCTCCGCCGGGGGCGACTCGGAAGTCCGCCGCATCCGCGACGCGCTGGAGGCACGCATTATCGCACTCTACCGGGCGTGGGGCGTCCTCCGGGAGGAGGCGCTTGACCGACCTCAGCCCTGAGTTCCATCGGGAACTCGAGGCGCTGGTGGCCGAACTGGTTCGACGGCTCGGGATGCCACCGCCGAGGCTGCAGGCCGATGCCGAAGCGCACGGCTTGCGGTTCCGAGCCGACGAAATACGGGTCCCCGTCCGGTACGAGATTCATTGGCGCCGGTTCCGTTCGCTGCCGACCGAGCTCGCCCGGGACCTCGCCCATGCCGCCGGACGCGCCCAAGGCTACGACGAGGTGGACGCGCAGGCCTTCGCGGAGACCTTCGTGCGCGACGTGGTCCTCAACCGCGAGGACTGACGCGTCAGGCCAACAACTTCTCTATCGTGTCGGGCAGGCCCAGCAAGAACAAGAGGATGAGCGCGAGGGGCGCGACGAAACGTGTCATGAAAGCCGCCGCCGTCGCGGCGCGACGCTGGAACGTCGTGGGTTTCTCCACGCCGCCCAGGAAGAGACCGACCGGGTCAGGGACGGCGAAGGTGTAGGCGAGGCAGAGCCCGATCACGGCGAGGAACAGGAGCACGTTGCCCAGGAAGAGGTCGAGCTTGCCGAACAGGTCGGCGCTGGCCGCGGCGAAGACGCCGGGGATCAAGTACCATTCCGTCGCGATGAGGTTGGACCGGAAACGGGTCCAGCCCAGGTGGTCCTGGAGCACCGCCACCAGGACCTCGTGGGCGGCGATGGTGGAGGAGACGGCGGAGAAGAGGAGCATGAGGAAGAAGACGAGCATGAGGAGGGAACCGCCGACGCCCCCGATGGCATGGAACGCCGCGGGCATGGTGAGGAAGAGGGTCGATGTGGAGCCGGCATTGGGGTCGGCGATTTCGTCATCGAGGCCCTGGGAGAAGGCGAGCGGGAACAGCATGAGTCCCGCCAGGAATCCCACGACGAGGATGGAGCTGCTGACGACGAAGGACGTGGGGAGCAGGGACTTTCCCGGGGGCGTATAGCTCGCGAACGTGAGCATGATGCCGAACCCGATGCCGACGGCGAAGAAGACCTGGTTGAGGGCGTCGCGGAAGGTGGAAAGGTCGATCTCGTCCCAGTCGAGGCCGAGGTAGAACTCGCGACCCTGGCCCGCATCCGGCTGGAATTGGGCGTAGAAGACCAGGCCGAGGAGCATGAAGAAGAGGCCGGGCATCATGAGGCGGTTGGCCTGTTCGAGTCCTTTGGAGACGCCGCCGGCGACGATGCCGGCCGTGATGAGGGCGACGAGGGCACCGAACGCGATGGCGGAGCCTCCCTCGGTGGTGGTGGCGAGATAGTTCGAGGGGTCGTCGACGATGGACGTCTCGAAGCTGAAGAGGGCGTAGCGGAGCACGTAGCCCGCAAGGATCGTGTAGTAGCCCAAGAGCGTGAAACTGACGACGAAGAACAGCAAACCCACGACGCGCCAGCGGCCCCCGGCCACCGCCTGGAAGGCCCGGAGGGGTGATTGTTGGGCGCGTTGGCCCAGCGCGAGTTCGGCCCAGAGGAGGGGGATGCCGAAGAGGAGCAGCATGAGGAAGAAGACGAAGACGAAAGCGCCGCCCCCGTTCTGACTCGTGAGTTGGGGGAAGCGCCAGAACGAGCCGAGGCCGACGGCCGCGCCGATGCCGGCTAGGATGAAGCCGAAGCGGGTGCCGAAGCGGGAACGCGGTGCCGTCCCCGGTTCCGGCTCCACGTTTTGGCGCAGGGGCCGGCGGCTTATGAGCGTTCCTGGATTCTGGCGAGCCGGTCACTTGCCGCCGGCGACCGGCGCGACGCGGGGCGCGGCGACCGTGGGGCGATAAAGGCTGACGGCGACGCCCGCCAGGACGGTGGCGCTTCCCGCCCATTGCCATGCGTTGAGGCGCTCGCCGACGGCCAGGCCGGTGACGACGGCCACGACGGGCGTCAGGATGACGACGAGGGCGGCGCGGTTGGCGCCCCACATTTTGAGAAGGTCCCAGTAGAGGAGGAAGCCGAGGATGCTCCCGAAGGCGACGAGGTAAAGCAGCGCGATCCAAGCGCCGCGGGTCGACGGCAATGCGGGTGTCTCGCCCAGCGCGAGGCTTGCCCCCGCGAGCGCGACGGCGCCCACGAACATGGCGCCGGCGTTGAGCACGAGGGGTTCGAGGTCGCGGCCCCAGCGGCGCACGACGACGCTGGAGGACGCCGCGGCGGCGGCGGCCACCACGATGGCGAGCATGGGCGCCGCGGTGTCGGGGCTGAAGCCGATCTCGTCGGAGAAGATGAGTCCGAGCCCGACCAAGCCGACGAGGATTCCGGCCACGTGCTGCGGGGTGATCCGTTCGCCCGGCAAGACGGCGCGGTTGACGACAGCGACGAAGAGCGGCATGGTGGCAAACAGGATCGCGGTGAGGCCGCTGGGGATGTACTGCTCGCCCCAGTAGATGGCGCCGTAGTCGAATCCGAAGAGGACGAGGCCGACGAAGAGCACGACGCCGACCTGCCGGCGCCCCATGGGGGGTGGGTGCCGACGGGCGACGATGAGTGGGACCACCAACACGGACGCGAGGAGGAACCGGAGCGAGGCGCCCCACACGGCGTCGAGGCCCCCGTAGCCCACCTTGATGGCAAGCCACGTCGTGCCCCAGATGAGCGTGCATACGGCGAAGGCGACGGCGGGCGGGGCTCGCACGGGGTCCACGAGGCCGGGACGGCTATATTCCTTTGGTACCGGCGGGTGGCGGGGGACCGCGACGCGAGCCGCGTTGCCTTTGCCGCAAACCCGTCTGATTTCTGGTGTATCCAAGCGTGGCGGCAGAGCGCGCTCTGCGCAGGCCTATGAACCTGGCTCGTCTTGTGCCGCCGGCTCCGGGGCGAACCATGCGATGCCCCCGGCACCGGGCGTGATCGTGCATGCAACGAAAACTGATGGCATTCGGAATCCTGGTCGCATCGATGACGATGGCAGCCCCCGGGGCGCTGACGGATCCCCGCCCCATCATCGGGGACTTGTACGCGCTCCCAGGCTGTTCCTACGAGGCGGGCGGCACGGACCTGGCCATCGTCCAGTTCGCGGGAGGGGACCTCAGCGTCGGCGGCTGCGCGTTCGAGACCTGGTCCAGTTGGGACCCGCCCGAGCTGGCGTTCGCGAGCATCACGGACAACACCTTCAACCCGGTGGGCGGCGTGATCTGCACGGACGTCGACTTCGACTTCATCTGCGGCGACCCCGCCAAGGGCGAAACGTCGGTGCCCTTCTGTGGCGCCGTGATGGACGTTTACATCGGCTTTGCCCCGGTCGTCGCGGTGTTCGTCGACGGTCCCGCCGCGAACCTGGCCCACTGCGGCATCTTCGGCCAGGGCACGAACGGCTTCGTCTATGTGGACGTGTACGCGGACGACCCGCCGCCCCCGCCGCCTCCCGCCTGCGACAACACGAAGACGGTGCATCTGCGGTTGGAAACGGTGGGCGCCGGTTGGAGCACGTCGGTCGAGACCTCGCTCGAGTTCGACTATCCCTGCTCGGATGGACCGCACGTCTTCGGGAACGGCCTCTCCTGCGGCGCCATCTACCACACGATCGCCGACTGCGATGGCGGCACCAACAGTTTCGGCGGCACCGTCTACGGGGATTTCGTCTGCAGCCTCTCAGGGTGCGCCGCCGACCACCTCCTCCAGGGGTGGATCTGGGTCTCCAACGACGGCTCGTTCAGTTGCGACGACTACGTCTCGACTGCGCCGCCGAGCCTGTCCGTCCATTGCCACCAGCACTAGCCGGGCCTACTTCGAGGCGCGCCGCACAAACCACGCGACGAGGCCACCGATGGCGACGAGCGCGAGAAGACCGAGTCCCACAGGGACGATGAAGTCCGCCGCCGTCGTCGAAAGGCCTTCGCACGGGATGTCGGTGATCCGGACTTGGACGGAGGCCACGTCAGCATCGCTCAATTGCACGCCGGTCGCAGTAAACTCAAAGATGAGGAGGTTCGACGGATCCTCGCAGTCGCGGAAGGCCACGTCGATGGCTCGCTGGATCGTTTCGGCACGGGCGAGGTCCAAGGAGAACAGCAAGGGCTCCGTGGAGAGCACGCCAACGCTGGGGCCCATTTTGCCCTTGACGGAGGCGGGGCCGTTTCCCGTGTTTTGGATCTCGAACACGTAGTGGACGGTGGCCTCGCCGGTTACGTTGGCCGCGACGAGGTTGGCCGTCAGGCCGGCGCGGAAACCGGCGGTGACGTTGAGCGTGATTTCGTCCGACCCAACGACGTTGCCGCCGTAAAGGAGTGTTGTCCGAATTCCGACGGGGACGGGCTCGCGGGCCACCGCCTCGCCCGTGACTGCGAAGCTCGCATTGACAGTCTGGGTGGAGCGTGCCGGGGCCAGGCATTCCTGGTTTTCGAAGCTTACGTTGAACTCCGGGAGATCAAAGTCCACGCGGACCGACGTGTCCGGGTCCATCCTGGCTAGGCGTACTGCGTACTGGGGCGAGGCGGCCTGGGCTTGCCCGCAGACGATGTCGATGGTCAGGGGGACCCGCGTCGGGGCGCCGCGGCCGTCGAGCGGCCCCTGGGGCTCTTCGGCCCGCACGTCAATCGTGGGCTGGCCCGCCGTGTCCGCCTCGACGGGAAACGCCAAGGCCAGGACGAGCGCGGTTGCCGCCGAGGCTAGGCGGGTCTGCACGGGTCGCAAGAGGCGCGGCGGTGCTCCTAATCCCTTCGCTTTGGGAAAAAGGGGGTCAGGCGCCCCCGGGGAGGGCCTGGCCCGCGTACCGGAAGATGTGGAGGCCGCTGGCCTCGTCGCTGGCATAGACATAGCCGTCGTCGTAGAGCGCGGTCCAGATCATGGGCATGGTGACGTTGGGGCCGGGGCGGGGCGCGGTGGGTTGGACGTACGCGAGGGACTGGGGCGCGTTGAGGAGGGTCTCGTTGTGCACATCGACGAGCCAGACGCCGCCGTGGTAGTGGGCCAGGTAGAGCGTGCCGTTCTCGACTTCGAAGTTGTGGGGGCTGAACCGGAGGCTCCCGTCGTTGAGGGTGTCGCCCGGCAAGCGCCAGGAGCCGAGGCGTTGGGGGCTGGCGGGGTTCGTGGTGTCGAAGAGCGTGAACTGGCCGAACTTGCCGGCTTCGCCGAATTCGGGCTCCGTGACGGTGACGTGGATGCCGTCGATGAGGGCGTTCGCGGGCGCGGCGAGGTGGACGCTGCGGATCTCGGACGGGCTGAAGTCCGTCAGCTGAGCGATCTCCTGCGGGCGCGCGGGGTCGCTGATGTCGACGATGTAGGCGCCCAAGTCCCAGTAGGCGACGTACATGAGGAGCTTGCCGGTGACGGGGTGTTTTTGGATGGCGACGTCGTGGGGCATGATGCTGCTGGGGTAGGGGCCCGCGGGGTGCTTCTCGAACGTGGAGAGAGGCTCGAGGTGAGGTTGGGCGGCGCGGATGAAGTCGAAGACCACGACGCGCTGGGCCACGGGGTTGATCTGGAAGTCGGGGACGCCTCCCGGGAGGCCGGGGCTGGGGTCGGGCAGGAAGTCGTAGAGTTGGGCCGTGACGAGTTCGCGGCCCGTCTCGGTCTGGAAATACGTAAGGGTGTGGGCGCCGCGCGTGGGGGCGGGGAACGCCCCGACCTCGGTCGGGCGGGCGGGGTTGGAGATGTCGATGATGTGGATGACGCGGGGGACCTCGCCGGGGTCGTCGGGCGGGATGGAGGTGGGTTGTTCGCGGTTGAGGAATTGGCTGACGAAGAAGATGTATTGGTTGTCGGTGGTGGATTCGAGATCGTAGGCGGCGAGGCCTCTGTATTCGCCGAGGCGCAAGGGTTGGCTGGGGTCCTTCACGTCGTAGATGACGAAGCCGCCAATCGGGAGCT
>CAYVGY010000017.1:3621-11453 GCA_964451065.1 uncultured Halobacteriales archaeon | reverse complement strand
GAGGAGGGCAAGGCCGTCGCGGACGAAGAGTTCGCTGGACCCTTGGCCTGCGGGGAGGGCGGCCGCGGACCCGTTGCCGTAGCCGGACGCGTACGCGACGCCCAGGAGGTTGGCCTCCCTGGCGTGAAGGTCGCGCTGTCCGTGGTCATGGTCCGCTTCGATGGGGATGGCCGGAATGGGGACGAGACCCAGGACGTCGTCGACGGCGTCATCGATGGTGGGGTCTTCGGCGACGCAACCCGCCAAGGCGCTGGCCAGGAGGACGACGACAGCGCTCGGGGTCCGCATCGACCCGAGGGAGTCCTGGACCGCCTTAAGGTTTATGGCGGCCGACCTCGGCGCGGCGTGGTCCATCGTTAGCCGGGGACCAGCGGCGGACCCGGATTGAGGGCGCCGCGGAGGATGCCCTCCGCCGCAAAGAAGCCGTCCTCCGCCGACCGGTTGGGCAGGGCGGAATCGCCCCACAGGACGTGGAACGCGGACTGTTGTCCGCTGGAGGTGACGGCGCCGTACCCGATGAGGTAGGCGAGGTTGACGGTGGTGGGTATGCTGCTCAAGGGGACGGGGCTGGTCCAACAGCCCACGCAGTACGGATTGTCGCCAAGCCATGGATCGCGGGGAACCGTGCCCGGCTTGGCGGTCCAATGGATGAGGCCGTCGTCTGCGGTCGTTGACGTGACGACGGGTCGGGCCTCGGCCGTCTTCTTGTAGACTTCTTTGAGTTCGCCGAGCGTGAACTTGCCGTCGGCCAAGGGTCCCGCAGGAACGAGTCCGCTGGCGCCCTCGGCGATGATGCCTTCGTCGCCTTCCCCGCGCAGGCCGGTGCGGGTGTCGTTGAGGATCCGGCGCGCCTCGAGCAGGATGGAGGCGGCGCCACCGGAGGCGTAGGGGGCGGCGGCGCTGGTGCAGCACGCGTCGGGGTCGGCCTGCATCTCGTCGAGGCTCCAAGGCGAGGCGCGCCAGCCGCCGTACGCGTCGGCAACAATATGGACGGGCGCCTCGTGCCATAGCGTCGCGTAGCCGTTGTCGTGGGCGCCCACGAGGATGACGTTGCGGGGCGCCGTACTCTGGAGGTACGTGGGTTGGCCGACGACGCCGTTGATGAACCCGAGGCCGTTGCCGGAGGCGAACAGGAAGAGAGCGTGGTCCGCTGTCTCCTTGACGAGCACGGCGGCGTCGTGGACGAGCGGGGACGGTTCGATGAAACCCCACGAGTTGCTCACGACGTCAATCCACCCGGCGGCCTTGATGAAGTTGAGGGCGCGGGGGATGTCGCCGGCCTCGATGCTTACGATGAGGCCGTCAGGGTTGAGGGAGTGTTCGTTGCCGCCCATCCGGCTCGCGGTCATGGTCCCGTGGCCGAAGTCGTCCACGATGGGATGATCGATGCAGGGGCCTGTGAGGACCTGATTGGCGGGCGGTACGTCGGTCGGCGGACAGTACTTGCCGCCGGGGCCGAACGTGATTGCTCCGACAATCTTCGTGCCCGGGATCCAGTAGAGGCTGCCTTCCTGGACCCCTTCCCACACAGCCGCGTCCGCCCGCAGCGCGTCCGCGTAGGTGGGGGCGTCGAGCGTGAGGTTGAGCGGTTGGGCCTCGGGCGGGTAGCCCACGAGCCACTTGGAGGGGTGGACCCAGGCGCGCGTGTCGTTCCAGCGGAAGTTCGCGTGGTAAGGGTTGATGCCGGTGTCGACGTGCGCGATGACCACGTTGGGGGTCCAGAGCGCCGACGGCGCGGGTTCGTCGAAGCCACCGCCAGGCGCGTCTTCCTCGACGCCGAAGCAGCCCGCCAGCGCCACCGCGGGAAGCAAGAAGGCCACCGCGGCTCTCCCGTTCACGCCGAATCCCACCACGGACCGTCAAAGCCCCGGGGTCGCACATAAGGATTGCCGCCTGCGGCCGGGCCTCCGGTGCACGAACCCGGGGAATCACGGCCCGACCGATCCTTCACAACCCGGTTCACCCCAGCGGCGAAATACCCGGACGCGGCCGAAATGCAAACCGTAATGGCTCCGGCGAAACTGGCCGGGCCGATGATGCGCGCCGCCACGGTGCTGCTCGGCCTTGCGAACCTCCTCCTCGCCGGTTGTTTCGGCGACGGCACGCCGCTTCCCAACCAGGAGACGCGCGACGAGTGGCGCTCGCAAGCCGAGGCCCACGGGCCGATGGGAATCCCGGCCACCTTTGACCTCCAGGGCGATCCCCTCTTTCTCTACGGCCAGGGGACCGTCACGAACCTCGCAGCGCCCTTCGCATTCAACCCGCGTCCCCACTTCTCCGACAGGACCCCCTACCTGTTCTTCCCGGACGCTTCGGTCCACGGCCACGCAAACGGTCTCCTGGTCCTCGAGGGGGCCCACGTGTTGGCCGAGGAAGGATCCCTTTCGGACGCCGGCCTCGAATCCGTCAACGCGGCAGAGGAGGTGGAGCTCAAGCTCCGCGCAGACAACGTGGCCTCCAAGCCTTCCTACGCCTTCCCACCGGGGTGGGAGGCGGCCCAGGACGCATTTTTCTTCGACGACATGGTCCCGGCCCGCGTGGCGGGGCTCGAGCTCTCAGGGTTCGAGCGGGCCCTCCTCGTCACGGCCTCCACAAACGAGGACCTGTCCCAGGAATCCGCCGTGACGGTCACGGCCAGCCGCCTCGTCTGGGACTCCGCGTCTTCCATCCGGGGGGCGGGGGCCCAGCTCCGGCTGGACACGTTCGCACTCGGTGGATCCGTGGAGACCGGGAGCCTCTTGCCCCAGGGCCGCGACGCCGTCGACCGGCCCGCCGGCGTGTTCGGCCGCGACGCCACGATCAGCGTCGCCGCGGGGCACCTGAGTACCGCGAACACCTTCCGCCTCACGCAGGCGGTGACCGCGGACGGCCTCCTGCTCGAGAGCCAGGTCGAGCTCTTGCCGGAGTCCGACACGGTCACCGTGGCGCGCGGCGAGGAGGGATGGGTCAGCGCAAGCTACCGCGAAAAGGGCTACGTCGGAGACGGACTCGTGGCCGACGTCCGGGTCTCGGGCCCCGAAGGCCTCGTGGAGATTCCTCTCCAACGACCGCCGACGACGGTCGAGGCCCTATGGGACTCCGTGGCCGCGGCGGCCGAGGACGCGCCCTGGGCGGCCCCCTTCATCGCCCTCCCATTGGCGATCGCCACGCCTTTCCTCATCATCGTCGATTTCCTCGCGTCGCTCTCGTGCGCGTTCGACACGTGTCCGGAAGACTACCCCTTCCCGTCGTGGATGGACGCGGGCGCGGTCGGCGTGTTCTTCGTCAAGGTGAAGGGCGAGGTCCTGGCGGGAACGTACCCCATCACCATCACGTTTGAGGGCCAGAACTACGACGCGGCGACCCTGGCGTTCGACGTCGTCGTCGAATAGGCCGCGGTCACCGTTTCACGATGGCCGTGAACACGTCCGCCTTCTCGTTGCGGGTGTCGACCCAGACGAGGTGGGCGCCCAATTCGCTCGACTCCTGGTCGCGGTAGTCGCCGAGGAAGATCATGCCGTTCTGGTGATGGCTGTACTGTTCATCGACGGAGACCTGGCTCACGCGAAGGTTCGGGCTCCACGTGACGCCGCCGTCCTTCGAGTAGGCGTAGTAGAGGTCGAACTTGTGGTTCTCCGGGTCGTCGCGCCGGTCGTACCAGGATAGATCCACCGTGCCGTCCGGGCCGACGCTCACGGCCGGCATGAACTGGTCGAACTTCTTTTCGGGGTCGTCATCCGGAATCCGAGCAGTCTCGTTCCAGGTCGCACCGCCGTCGCGCGAATAGACGAGCCGCACTTCGCCCTCGCCCGAGGCGTGGTCGAACCAGGTGATGTAGACGGTGCCCCGGTTGGGGCCGTCGCTGTGGTCGACGGCGATGGAGGGGACGGCAAACATGCGGAACGCGCTGCCGCGCAGCACCGGCCAGGCATATTCGCCGCCGGGCGGGGGGTCCGTGTAGTTGCCGACCTTGAGGGGGTCGCTCCACGCGAGGCCATCGTTGCTCTTGAGGAACCAGATCTCGTCGATGCCGACCGCCGTGGCGTAAGCGACGTCGTCGGGCGAATATTCGACGGCCGGGAGGAACCCAGCCCAGTCCGGCTCGGCGTTGGGCGCGGTGGACGGCGCGTTCATCGCCTGGTACTCGCTCCAGGACCGGCCCTTGTCGGTGGAGACGCTGCACACCATCGTGTTGCGGCCGGGGTCCAGTTGGTCCGCCGCCGTTCCCGAGTCCGCATAGTCGGTGGTCCGGTCCCAGCAGAGGAGCACGTTGCCGTTGGGCGCTGTGGCGATCCATTGCTTGTCATGTTCGAGCCGCGGCCCGAACGCGACCTCCTGCCATTCCAGCCAGTTGGTGCCGCCGTCGTGGCTCACCAGCACATACATGCTGCTGCAGGTCCAGAACCAGTCGTTGAAGCCGCCCTTGTCCTCGACGACGGGGTTGTCCGGGATGACGCCGCGGCCCGTCTTGGAGCCGGAGATGCGGTCGCACTGGTACGGCATCACGGTCCAGTATGCGGTGCCGTCGGGTCCGAACTGGACGACCGGGTCGGTGGCGCACCAGAACTTGCTGAAGTCGTTGGCGGGCGCCGTCGGGTCGGAAAGTTTCTTCCAGGGGCTGCCGGGCACGTTCTGGTTCTTCCAGGTGAGGCCGCCGTCCTTGGTGGTGTAGAGGCCGGACCAGACGCAGTCGCCGGCCTCGTCCGGCGTGTAGTCCTTCCCGGTCGCGATGATGTTGAGGGGGTCGGTGGGGTTGACGGAGATCGAGAGTTCGTTGGCTTGGCGAGCCGGCGGGTTGAGGGTCGCCTCGTAGTTGCAGTGGTTCTCGTGAAGGCAGAGGAGTTCGGCCACCGGCGGCGCGAGGTCGGGGAGGTCGCCCGTGTCAACGGGCTCCGTCGCGCAACCGGCCAGGAGCGTCGCGGCCAAGGTGAGAAGGGCGCCCAGGGGACGTTTCATCAACTGTCGGACCCGGCGTTTGGGTGAAGAAGGTTGTGGTGGTCTTGCGAAGCTCCTTTTAGAGAGGAGGGAGGAACGGCCGCCCGGGACTCCACCGCCGGCGGCCCCCCGATTGCGGGGCCCTCACTCGATCCATTGCGGGTTCGTGTCGACGTAGCAGTAGCCGGACACGGCGTAGCTGCACGTCTCACACTTTTCCGGTTTGTTGGTCTCCTGCGTGCAGTGGTGGGCGCAGTTCGTGCTCACCAAGGAACTGGAACACTTGTCCGCCAGGGCGGTTCCGGTGGGCGCGGCTGCCAAGAGGAGGAAGCCGGCGAATGCGATCGCGATACCGACTACGGCGAGTCTTGCCTTCATGTCTAGCACCTAGTCCCGTGTCGTCTGTACGACATCGGGAGTAGCGTGGGCGCCCCGGCTAATAGGTCTCGGACAAGCGGCCGGTTGTCAAGCGAAGGAGGGTTTCCTGATTGGCTGCGACGTCGGCCAGCCGGGGAGCAACGGCGTGCGGTGCCGCGGGGGTCTAGAGTTGGATTTGACGACCCAGGAGCTCGTTGGGGTTGGTCCAGGCCTCGGCTTCGCATCCGTGGGCGCCGCCAATCGTGAGTCCGCGTTCGTGGATTCCCCAGTAGGCGGGCGTGGTGGTGAGGTCCAATTCGTCGCAGGGCAGCTGGCAGCCCGCGCCTAGGGAGCCTCCTAGCGGGTCGTGCAGGAGGGAGGTGTCGGTCCAGCAGCCGTCCAGCCCTCGGGGCTCGGCGGACGCCCCGGCTTCGCAGGGGCTGCCGCCGCCGATCGTGATGCCTGCGAGGTTTCGTTCCCACTCCATGGCCGGGCAACTCGTGGCGCGCAGCCTACAAGTCGCCGCAGTAGGACTGTGCGGTCCCACGTCAAACGAGCACTGGGCCGGCGCATCCTCCTCGGAAGCGGGACTCGCGGAGGCGGCGGATGTAGCGAGCAAGCCCATCATCAATGCAAGCGCCAACACGAATCGTAGATTCGACATGGTTTTCTGGGTGTCCTGGGCCCGTTGGGCCACGAGGACCCGCGTACGGGACGCCCGCATTGGGGTTTGCGGCACACGGGGCTGTCGGCTCATTTCGGCGAGCCGTTCACGGCGGCACTAATCTCTGATCGGGCCAGGCCCGCCTTACCGAAGCGGCGTTCCATCAACCACGCGGCCCGAGAATACACGCGCGTTCAGCCGTGGCTGGTCGCCGTCCGCCGCCCACGCAAGGACGGGATGGCCGTCGACGCCGATGGCGATTTCGAAGAAGTCCAACAGCGAGCGGTCCTTGCCCTTCAACACGCACCAACCGCCGTCGGTACAAATGCTTCCAAGATGGATTGGTTCACGGTTGGCTTGTCCGACGGTCCACTCTGGAATCGCGTGGTCTGCCGTGACGGACTCCGCCAAGCGAACGTTCCACAGGTCCGGCAGGTTCTCGTTCGGGAGGCCGATCGCGTCCTCGTACCAGGCGACGGCGACCCTCCCAGGCTTTCCGGCGACAATCCAGGGGAAGAGGGCGGACTTTCCGGGCGTGCTGAGGGTAGCGGGGGCCGACCACGTTGCTCCTCCGTCGCCCGATGTTGAGAACTGGATTCGTGGGCGGGCAACCTCTTTGAGGCCGGCCACGGACTCGCTGGGTGGATCGTCGGCCCACGCGGCGTACAAGGCCCCGGCTTCGTCGACGGCCACCACGGGGAAGATGTAGGTCGGGTTGTGCAGGCGCAAAGTGGAATCCCGCCCGTTGGCGTGGACCAAGAAATGCTCCCACGCCGCCCCGTCGTTGATGGACCTGGCGATCCTGATGCCGTCCTCCCAGTAGGGCACGTACAGGTTGTCCGTCAGGCCGTCGCGGACATGGGGTCCCGCGAGGCGGTCGTTGGTGATGTTGCGAAGCGGGCCCCAAGTCTGCCCGCCGTCCGGGCTCGAGCGGAGGCGCAGTCGATCGGCCGAGCCGAACGTTCGCCACGTCACGTCGACCTTGCCGTCTGGATTGACGGAGAGCCACTGTCGGTCCGCCGCTTCGCCGTCCGCCACGTCGATGGGCTCCGTCCAAGTCTCGCCGTGATCTGAAGACGTTTGGAACGGCACGGACCAATCGCTGCCACCGAGACCGACCCAGTAGAGCTTTCCGGTCGCGTCGGTCGCGAGGTCGCCGTCGCCCCCGCCTTCCAGTGGCGGGCGTCGGGTCTCGTAGCCCGGCGGACACGTCCCCGACGGGATTTCTTCAAAGTACACTTTCCGGCACGCGGGGTCGCCTAGTTGTTGGAACGTTGCTCCGCCATCGAGGCTTTTCCAGAGCGCGATGGGCGAAGAAACGTAGACGACGCCATGGGCATCAACGGCTACGTTGGGCTCTGCGCCGATGTCGACGATGCCCAGGTCGACAGGCTCGCGAAAGGATGGAGGATTCAGCGGCGGACGGTCATCGAGCCAGCGCGTGGTGAGCCGCGGACCGCCCATGGTCTCGGTCGAATCCCGACCCCCTAGGCACCCCGAAAGGAGAAGCGCCAGGGCGATGGGCAGGAACAAACGCCCCGATTGGATCGACAGCATCGCCGCTTGCGCGCCGGCCGCCCACATCACGTTTCTGGCACGCCCGCCTGCGCGGGGGTGGCGTCGACCAAGGCCAGCCGGTGGGCCTGGCGTCCCAGTTCGGTCGGCCGCACGAGGAGAAGCCTTTCGAACCTCTGCAGCTCGACGACGCCGGCCGCGGCGAGCTTGGCCAAGTGTTCGCTGGTCGTCTGTCGGCGGAGGCCGGTCTCGCGTGCCAGAGCCGCCGGAGAGGTGGCGGGTCCGGCGACGACGCGGTCCAGGATTCGGCGGGCGCCGCCTGATCGGAGGTGCGGCAACGCTTCCATAACGCGTCGATCGAGTTTTCCCTTCAGGAAGTACG
>CAYVGY010000017.1:0-3611 GCA_964451065.1 uncultured Halobacteriales archaeon | reverse complement strand
ACGTGACGCGGGCGTTTCGTCGGACCTCCACGACCAGGCCTGATCGGACGAGGATTCGCAAGTGATGGCGGCAGGGGCTTCCGGCGATTCCACTCTGTCGGCGAAGTTCGTGGAAGTGCAGACCGGGGCGCGCCGAAATGAGATTTCGAAGGGCTTGCCGCGTGGGGTGGGCCAGGGCGTCGCCCGGGGCGAGGCGGGCGAACCCGCCGACGACCAACAAGTGCCGGGCCAGCCAAACGAGGCCTGCCGCGAGCAAAAGCGCTGCCAGGCCGGTTGTCGCGGCAGTGAGTGTCGGCCAGGGGCCGGGGCCGGGTCGGGCCGAAGTGGTCTGGGGTCGAACGTCCGGAGCCGATTCCCCGAGGGGAGTGGTGTCCAGGCCGTGCTCGGCGGAGTACGCGCCCTCGACGGTTCGTAGCAGGAGTCCTTCGCCGTTGAAGTCCGCGAAGGACAGGAGTGTGCTGGAGCCTTCGATTCCGGGCCGGTGGAGGACCGGCGGGGAGGAGGCCGAGGGCGTGGGCAAGGCTGAACGCTGGGTCTCAAACCGTCCCACGGTCAGCAGGAGTCGGGGTTCATCGCAGGTCCCGGGGGCGCACCGGTACTTGAACGACCATGAAACCGCATCGGCCTGGGCCGGTGCGGTCGAGGAAACATCCATCCAGCGTCGTCGGAGGTCGCCCAGCGAGGGTGCCCCTGGCGGGAGGGCGGCGGGGTCAATCTTAGGACCCGACGCATCGCAATCCGGACGGCCGAGGAGGGTTCCCGGGGGCTTGGCGTTGCCGAGCAGCGGTGGAGCGGGGGTTGGGCCGCCTTGGCTGCGGCTCGCGCAGGCGGCGAGTTGGGTTTGGCCGTCGCTGAAGTGAAGGTGCCACGTCCACGTGGTGGCGCCGTCGTGTCGAAGCGTGGCGATGTCGGCGGCGACGACCACGGCGCGGGGATGATGTGCCAGATAGTTCCGGACGTGCGGATCGCTGGGGTCGTCGCGAACTTGGGCGAAGGCCTCGACCAGAGGGAAGGGATGGTTCAGTTCGGCGTCGGACGGGCCTTGGATGCTCATGGGTTGGATCTGGACCTGGTTCGGCTCGGGTTGCTCCACCGGCAGAAACGGGGCCGGGCCGCGAATTTGGGTGTATTCATCAAGCCACGTTCGGACGACGGCCTCGCCGTGTTCCGTGTCGATCATTTCGAAGCCGGCTGGGTAGGGCAGCGACGGCGCCACGAAGACGCGAAACGCTGGTTCGATGGCGTCCCGGTAGACCAGCAGGTCGCCACGGGGGGAATCGGCGATTCCTTCGTAGATGAAGCCATCTCGGGCGGCGGCACGGCCTTGGTATTGGCATGGGTCCATCAGGTCGGCGCGACCCTCCACGGGCAGCGGGATGGCCGCCTCGTGACGGACGAGGCCGCAGGGAACAGTGTCGCCAGCCAACGAGCCCGTATCATACGTCCGCTCGGTGAGGTGCCAAGATCGCTGGGTCACGGGAGTGAGCGGCAAGACGTCGCCGGGTCGGTCCTTGGCCTGCCCGGTTTCGATGCGGGCCGTTGAGAGAGGGAGGAGGTCGCTCCGGTCGTGGCGGTGTTGGAGAACAGAGCTCTTGTCGTCAGACTGGCGGTATTCGACCTCGCGGGCGACATGCAGGCGGCCTTCGGCGTCGTAGGCCTCGTCAACGAGGCGCGTGCGGAAACGGACAATGTCGTCGGCGAGCCACTCGTCACCTTGCCCGCCCCCCGAGCGCGTCCAGGTTTGGTATCGCCCGCTCGCCTCGGCGGGCACGGCTGGATACTCCGCGGTCGGTGTGGTCGTGGACGGGAGGGTATCGGCACCGATCATGGACCAAGCCAGCGCGGGGACCACGGCCACGGTGCCAAGGGCAATCCAGACGTGGGGTCGGTGCCAGGCGGGCCGGGGTTGGTCGTTTCCGCCTGGTCTCGTCATGGTTCAACCTGCGCCTTCGCGGATTCCGCCTTATTAGGGTTGTTGCAATCTGGACCCGGGACCACCCGCGGTGTTTCCCGATGCACGAAACCGTCGCTCCGTCGGGGTGTCGCCGGGATGGCATCTTCTTAAGGTTTGAGGTGCAAGAGCCTGACTACCGGCTTGTACGACGTCCGGGCGGTGGCGGCCCTTCGGGATGAGGTCGTCGGCAAGAGCCGCCTGACCCTGCTGCCGTCGTTGGGGCTCGCGGTCGAACCGGTTGGAGGCCCATCAGCGTTCGCTTCTCTTCACCCTTGGAACGCACTCGAATGGAAGCATGTTCCAGCCCAGGATTGGGTAGAACGTATGGGGACAACCGGCGTCGTCGAGTTGGGCGCAGTTATCGAAATGGAGGTTGTCAGGCTTGGGCGCGCACGTGTAAGGGAAATGCGCCGAGGCGGGAGGGAGCGCCATCCCCACGAGGAGGAGAAATGCGGTTGTCATCATCGCCCGCGACAAGAAGGCCGTCCGATTTGAACGAATCATGGGAAGGCCGGGAGACGGCGAGCGTACAAGGCCTTGTTGGCACACGGCCCTACCTGGCTCCGGTGGGGGATGCCGCGGAATTGGTCGGGGCCGGATTCAAGAAAAGTACTCCGGCGGGCCGCGACTCCGGCCAGCCGGCGAGAGAAAGGGGGGCGGTTCCCCCCAAGCCGACGTAGTGGTCGACGGCGCCCGCGTCGCCGTCGCCGCCCTTGTGAGAGGGTCGGATGCGTGGCGGACTCGCTGGAGAGCGCGTCGCCGATTCGGAGGGTCGTCGTGGCCGCCTCGGTGGCGGATCTGATCTCCTGGGCGCCGACGCGCTAGGCTCGATTACGCCCGCAGCACCGCCACGAACGGGAGGTGGGCCCGCTCGATGCCATTGTCGTAGTAGTGGAGCTGCGCGTTCCACAGGGAGGCCACGGGCGTCCCGAACGCCCTCGCAGTCGAGTCCGCGCTCGCATGCTGGAGGTGTGCGCCTTTCGTGAACTGAATCTTGATTCCGGCCAGCGGCGCGGTCTCTGACGGGAGGGGCAAGACGCCCTTAGCTTGGCCCAGGTAAACGTCGGGTGGAAGTAGAAAATTGCCGTTCGGCAGGTCGATCCGTATCGACCACTTGTCGATGGAGACGAGGTCGCCCGTCGTCGCGATGCCGGCTTGGGGCGCATAGAGTTCCTGGATCATGGAATCGTACGTCACAAACGCGCACTGCTTGGCCGCCTCTACGCAGGCGTCGAGGGCCCGGGCGGAGCCGGTCAACTCGAAATCCAACAAAGTAGGAAACGTGCCCCCATAGAGGTAGGCGTCGAAACTCGCCATGAGGACGTAACGGCCGCCCGGCAAGCCCGAGGGCAGGCCGACGATGAGAGGAGCGTCGATTCCTCGGCCTGGGCAGTAACGCGGAGATCTGGAGCCCATGTCGCTGTAGAACGAGTCACCGGCCACGTACGAGCCGCTGCCAGTGCCAGTCGGGGACTGCTTGTATAGTCCCCAGGATCCGGAGGGCGGGTTTCCGCGGATGGTCAGCGTCAGGTCGTGCGACTTCTCCGGCACCAAGAGCTCAAGCTGCAAGTAGGCCCGTTCCGTAATCCCTGTTGCAGCGGCGAAGCCGCACTCGGCGGAAGTCGTGCCGAACGGCGCAGGGCCCACCGGCCACGTT
>CAYVGY010000016.1:11400-28835 GCA_964451065.1 uncultured Halobacteriales archaeon | reverse complement strand
CGTCGCGCCGGAACATGAGCCATTCGCCCGCCAGGTTGTGGGCGGACGCGAGCGGGCCGCAGGCGAGGGCCGCCAGGACAAGAACGACCAGAAGACGCAAGGAGGAACCCTTTGAGCCAATCCTCACGCGGGCTTTAGGTTTTTGATGTGCATCGCTCGATGTGCCGGCCGCCTAGCTGAGCGGACAGTCGGGCAGCGGGTCGGGCCCTTGGGGCCCAAGCGACGCGGCCTTCTGCCATTCGTAGCACACGAGCCCGTCGTCCCCTGGCCCTTCGCCGTCCGTGAGAAGCCGAAGCCCTGCGTCCTGCAACCCTCCGGCCGCCTCGATTCCTTCGACCACCACCGCGGAAAGTTGCCCGAGGCAGCCGGCATAGTTTTGGGGGAAATCCCAAAGGTGGGGGACGTTTGCGGCGAGGACGACGGCCGCCTGCGCCGCCGGTCCCGTGTTACCGTCTGCATAGTCGAGCATGTAAGCGATTACGGCGGGGACGGAGGCGCCCGGCTCGGGCCGCGGAAGGTCGCCCGGGACGGTCAGGGCGACGACCCGCCATAGGTCATCTCCGTTGGGAGCGTTAGGCAGGAGGGCCAAGCAGGAATCCAATGGCGGGCGGCCTTCGGGTTCCGCCGCAACCGGTCCAAGGCACGCGATGAGCCCGAAAAGGAAGCCAAAGGTCAGCCCGGCGGTTCTACTCACTGGAGTCCCCAGGTGGATCCGCAGGAGCGATAGGTTTTCTGGAGGACTTGCGCGACTGAGATCGCGGTTCGTCCGCTGACGCCGAGGATTAGGCTTCGGCGGTTGCCCGCTCCCGCGGTGTGGGAGCGTTTTCACGGTACGGGTTGGCTGCGCAGGCGTACCCGTACTCGCACCAACGACAGAGTTGACTCGGTCGAGGCGGGAAACGTTTGGCGGCGTCGCCGGGCCCTTGCTGGCGTTTGCGGATCTCCGTGAGGGTGGTGACGAGCCATTCCTCGGCGGAGGCGACGAGTTCCGGGCTGGGGTCGATGCGGCGCGTGAGGCGGTGCTGGAGGTAGTGCCACACGAGGACGCCGCCATCCGTGTCGGGGTATCGTTCAAGGAGGCCACGCCAGTAGAGGGCGAGTTGGTAGGCGCTGCGGGGTTCGGTGAAGTCGGGCATCCAGGCGCCGGTCTTGTAGTCGATGAGGCGGAGGCGGCCGTCCTTGAGGCGGTCCACGCGGTCGAGGATGCCTTGAAACCTGATGGGCGACTTGTCGGCGAGCTGGACGGGGAAGGTCACGTGCTCCTCGACGTGGAGGGGTGTGGCGTCCAGGAAGGGCCACGCCTGGTCAACGTAGTCGCGCAGCCAATAGCGGCCGTTGCGGCGGTAGTCGCTGAGCCGTTTGCCGTCCTTCACGACAAGGACATGGGGTCCGATGGTCTGTTCCCATAGCTCGTCGAACCGTTGGACGATGCCGATGGGGTCGGGCACGCGTTTCTCGAGCGTCTCGCGCAAGGCCTGTTCGAGGACTTTGTGAACGAGGCTCCCTGTCCAGGACTCGACGCGGTCGAACCCGTCGCGTGGCGTGTGGTTGATGTAGGCGTGCCAGAAGGCGGCCGGGCAGTTCTCGAACTTTTCGAGCCGGCTGTAACTCACGTCGCTGATGAGAGGGGCGGCGGCTTCGGTCATTGGCCGGTGTAGCGGGGCTTGCGCTTCTCGACGAAGGCCTGCATGCCTTCTTTCTGGTCGCGGGTGGCGAACGTGAGCGCGAACGCGTGGAGTTCCAATTCGAGCGCCGTCTCCAAGGGGAGATGGCTGCCGCGGTTGATGACTTCCTTGGCGAGGCGGACCGCGATGGGGGCATTCTCGCGGACCTTGCCCAGGAGGCGGAGGCTCTCGTCGAGGAGCTTTTCCTTGGGCACGAGGTGGGTGACGACGCCGAGGCGGTAGGCGTCCTCGGCCGTGATGGCCTCGCCGGTCATGCAGAGCCACTTGGCGGCGTGGCGCCCGGCCAGCCGAGCAAGACGTTGGGTGCCGCCGAAGCCTGGGATGACGCCGATGGTGACTTCGGGTTGGCCGAGCCTGGCACCAGGTACGGCGAGAATCCAATCGCACGCCATTGCGAGTTCGAGGCCGCCCCCGAGCGCGTAGCCGTTCACCGCCGCGAGGACGGGCTTGGAGTGGTGTTCGATGAGGAGGCTGAGGGCTTGGCCGCGGCGGCCCCAGGCTTCGGCTTCTTGCGGAGTGAGAGAAGCCATCCCGGCGATGTCAGCGCCGGCACAGAACGCCTTCTCGCCGACCCCTGTTAAGATCACGCTGTGAATGTCGGGGGCGTTCTCGAGGCTTTTGAGTTCGGTTTCGAGGGCCTCGACGATGGCGCGTGACAGCGCGTTGAGCGCCTTGGGTCGGTTGAGCCGGAGAATGGCCACGCCGTCGCGGTCTTCGCGGAGGACGGGTGGGCCTTCTTGCACGGTTTCGGTCTGCATGGAGAACCCGCTCGGGGTCCGAGGGAGCGGGGCGGTTTTAACGTTAACCGACACGTCGCCGACGGGCCCACGCAACAGCGAAGGTTCCGGCCGCGAGAACCGCCGCGCCTTCGAATCCGGGGAGCCCACCCTCGTCGCCCTCGTCCTCCGGGGCGGGTTCTTGGACCGTAATGCGGAAGACACCTTCCGCGAGTTCGCCACGGGTCCCGTTGGCTTCGAGGGTGATGTTGTGGGTTCCGATGGGCAAACGGTTGGCGGACAGGGTCAGCGCGATTGCGGCGTCTTCGCCGGGCGATATCTCGCGGGCGGCCGCGGCGGGGTTCCCGTTGCTCGTGAGATTGATGGTGCCGACGGAGTGGCTGGACGTGACCCGAATGACGACGCTGGAGGGGCGGCTGCCGTGGTTTTCGAGGGTGAAGTTGAAGACGGCCGGTGCGCCCTCGTCAACGGTTAGGCCTGCCGCTTCGCTGTGGAATTCCAGGGCCGCATTCGCGTTGGGGACGACCTTGGTGAACGAGAACTTGAACGGAGCGTCGGAGCTCACGCCGTAGGGTGCCACGTTGGGCGTGTACACGTTGGCGGGGATGCTCGTGATGTCGACCTGCCAACGGAGCTTCTTGCCGATGGGAATCTTCTGCACGTTGACGTCAAAATTGGCGGCGGCCAGCGTCGGGGTCTGGGCCGTCACGATGCCTTGCCAGCTGCCTTGTCCGATGCGTTCGTTGCCGGGCTCGATGGTGAGATTGAACGACACGCGGATGTTGCCCGGCGGAAGGACGGCCCCGTCGGCGGGTTCGATGCCCTTGATGTAGAACGTGAAGTTGCCGTCCGCGTCGTCGTCGATGGCGAGCTCCTTCGTCAGGGCGGCGGGGAGCGTGAAGTTGTAGGTAACCTTCGCCTCACCCGCGCACGCGTCGGTGCAGGACTCCTCGTTGGGGGTTTCCCCCGTTGGTGGCAGTTCGCTGAGCGTCGGGTACTCGAAGGTGCTCGGATCGTCGAACCCGTGGACGTAGTACACGGCCTCCACGGCAGTCTCGGCGGGGGATGCGCCATGGGCCTGAGCCAATGGAGCCGCCAGCAGGACGCCGGCAGCGAGGCTGGCCAGGAGTGCAGCGGCTGAAGGTCGTACGGGTGGGGTCGTCACGGCGGCATCCCTCACGGAGGAATCAGACTTGTAAGTGTCGTCGTCCTTAACGTTAACCGTTTTGACGCCGAAACGCAAGCCCCAGGGCGGCCAGGGCGAGGAACGCCTCAAAGCCGGGCAAGCTGCCGCCGCCGTCATCCTCCTCGGGTTCCGCCACGACGGGCTCGTGCACCGAGGCGAGAACGAGCAGCGTCGCAGTCTCACCCTTGGTGCTTGCGGCCTGGATATCGAACGTGTGGTTGCCCAGCGCGAGCCCCGTGACCCGGAGCTGGTGCCGCAGGCTGGCGCCGGCCGGGACGGGGAAAAGGCCGGTGACGGGAAGGCCGGCCTCCGTGGTGATGGCCGCCGCCGCGCCGGTGGGGACGCCCCGCAGGACGAGGGCCACGCTGGAGTTCCTTTTTCCGTGGTTGTCCACGGTGAAGTTGAAGGTGGCCGCCGACCCGATGGGGGTCTCGAGCGTGTCGTAGTAGAGCGAGTGCAGCTGGAGCGCGCCGCCCGCCGTGGGGACGATTCGTATCATGGACACATAGAACGGGTGGTCCGCAGTGGAACCGTAGGCTGACGCGGCCGGGTTGTAGACGCCGTGGGGGCCCGTGATGCGGACCGTCCAGCGCAGGCCGATGCCGGCCGCGATGGAGTCGAGCTTCGGCTTGTACCCGAGTCGGAACTCCTCCGCGTTGTCGTCCACGATGGTCCGGGTCTCGTTGGCTTCGCCGACGAGTTCGCCCGTCGTGAGACGAAGTTCGAATTCGATGGTGACCTCGTTGGGCGGGACGCCGGCCGCCTCGTCCGGATGGTAGCCCCGGATCCAGAAAACGAAGGCGCCGGTCTCCTCCGCCTTGATGTCCAAGTCGACATCGAAGAGGTCGTCCGTCGTGAAGTTGAAGGAGCGGTAGGGGTCCCCGGCGCAGACGAGGCACGTATTGGCCTGCGCTTCCGCGTCCGCCGGCGGCGTACGGTTCATCGAGAACTCGTTCTGGTCCGGGTCGGGGGCGCCTGGGTCTTCGAACTCATGGACGTAGAACCGCAGCGCCTCCAGCTTCTCACCCAATTCATGCTCGCCGTGTCCGCCGTCGCTGACGGCCAAAGGCGAGCCGACCAGGATGAGCCCCAGGCTGAGGGCGACAAGAGGGAGGCCGGCGCGCGCCATTCCGTAGTGCCCGCGCCGTCGGCGCTTATAACCTTTTTCGACGCGTCGGGCAATTGGAGGCCGCACGAACGGCCCGGACGCTAGTTCTCACGCGTTCATGGATACTTGAGGCCCGTGCCGGTGTTGAGGAGGACCACGGTCTCCTTGGACTCGATCCATCCGTCCTGGACCAGGGTTCGTAGGCCGGCGAGCGTTGCCGCGCCCTCGGGGCAGGCGTTCACGCCCTCGGTGGCGGCCAGTTCGCGGCGCGCGGCCCGGATGGCGTCGTCGGAGACGGCCACGGCGGTGCCGCGGGAAGCTCGGAGGGCTTGGAGAATCTCGCGGTCGGCAAAGGGCTTGGGGACGCGGAGGCCCGCTGCCACCGTCGCTGGGCTCTCCCATGTCGTCGCGGCTTCGTGGCCTTGGCGGAAGGCGCGCACGATGGGTGCGCAACCTTCCGGTTGGACGGCGACGAGGCGCGGTCGGCGGGTTCCGATGAGGCCAAGCACGTCGAGTTCTTCGAAGGCTTTCCACATGCCGAGCAAGCCTTCACCGCCGCCTGTAGGATAGACGATGACGTCGGGCAAGGTCCAACCGAGGGCCTCGGCAATCTCGAAGCCGAGCGTCTTGTTGCCTTCGAGTCGATAGGGCTCCTTGAGCGTGGAGGCGTCGAACCATCCGTCGCGGGCGCATCGCTCCTGGACGAGGCGGGATGCGTCGGCGATCGTGCCGTCGACGAGCGCCAATTCGGCGCCGGCAAGTTCGACCTCGAGACGGTTCATTGCCGGGGCGTCACGCGGCATGGCCACGAACGCCTGGGCTCCGGCTGCGGCCGCATACGTCGCCAAGGCGCCCCCCGCGTTGCCCGCGGTCGGCACGGCGAACCTTGTGACGCCCAGTTCGTGGTTGCGGGAGACCGCGCACGCGATTCCGCGGGCCTTGAACGTGCCCGTCGGATTTCGGCCCTCGTCCTTGAGCAGGAGGCTGCGGAAGCCGAGCCGCTCGCCGAGCCGGGCCAAGTGGAGGAAGGGAGTGGAGCCTTCACCCAACGTGACGATGCGGCGTGCGTCCCGCAGCGGCAGCAGCTCCGCGTACCGCCACATGGAGGCGTTGCGGCCGCCGAACGAGAGTGCGCTCACGCGCGTCTTTCCGGCCTCCAGGTCATACCGCGCGTAGAGCGGTCCTGCGCACCGCGTACAGACGCCCTGCGGCTTGTTGGCATCGGCCTCGTTGCCACAGCGCGCGCAGGCGAGGTGGGTCAGGAGGCTCACGGGTTCGCCGTGCGCCGCCTGCTGGGTGGCCGCCATCCAGGCGCAAACGGCGGCCGCGTTTAAGGTTGCGGCGGCCTAGCCAAAGACCTGCAATTGGTAGGTCGTGGGTCCGCCGAGATAGTGGACGACACGGGCAAGGTTCGCGCCCGCGGGCACGGTTCCGGCCTCGCCGCCGAACGCTTCGTGGCACATCAACCGTTCCGCGTCGCGGTACCAGCAGAGGTTGATGTCATGGCCGACGTCCGCCACGCGCAATTCGAAATACCGGTCGCGGCAGCCGGGCGGAATGCCAGCCTCAATCCGGTACGTCACGCCCTCGATTTCTTGGCCGAGCAGGCCCGCCGCAAGCTGCCCCGTGCGGTTCACCTGGCAGGGGCCGCGCACGACGAGTGCGTGTTCGAGATGGGTGCCGCGGAGACCCGTGTGGTCCTGGATTCCAATCCGAACGACGTAATCCCCTTCACCGGCGTAGAGGTGTTGGGCGTGCCTCGTTGCGCCCTCGGGCTCGAACCCCTCTGTCGGGATCCTCGTGACGTTCCCGTCCCCCCAGTCGAGCGTGTAGGCAACCCGGACGGGGTCGTAGTAGCGATCCGGGTCCCAGGAGCGGAACGCGCACCAGGCGGTGGTCCCCAACGGCACATCGCCGGCGTACGCCCCGGGCGGGCCACAGTACATGAACGTGGTCGTGGGCGGCGTGGCCGTGCGGACGGACTGAACCCAGACGCGATAGTTGCTGAAGTGTCCATCCAGGTCGTAGGCGCGCACGTAGACGCCGTGAACCCCGGAGCTCGGGAAGGCGTGGCTGGCGGAAAGGGAGGTCCCGGGCGGCACGGACCCTTCGGTCGGGAAGCGGACCATCGGATTGGCTCCGAAGCCTACCTCGAACCAGACGCCGGCGCCGTCGTCCGTGGCCGAGAACGAACATTCGATAATTTGTCCAGGGTCGCTGGGCGTGGGGCCGCACGTGATGGGGCTCACGACAGGTTGGTGAGCGACGACGACCTCGACGCCCGTCGGCTCGGAGGCGGCCGGCTCGTCCGCCGAATCTTCGCCGAACGCGGCGAGCGGGAACGCGCCCGCAGCGGTCCACGTGTGGCGGAGTTCCAGCCGGGTGCCCGAAGGCGCGTACCCGAGGGCGGGTTCTCGGCTGAGGACGCCATCGCCCCAATCGATCCGAAGCGCGACGCTCCCCAATTCGTCCGAGACCTCGGCGCGACAGACCATCTCTTCGCCCACGCCCAGACTGGCCGAGGGATACGGGTCGGTCCCCGTGGGGACGCAGGATAGACCCGCAAGCTCGGGGGGAGAATTCGGTCCCTGGTGCACGTACGCGCCAAACCGAAGTGGGGCACCGGGTTCTCCTTCGCTCCATGGCGTGACCACGACGGAACGGGGCCCGGGTTCGGCCCACGCGTGGGTGGCGGTGAGGGTGAGCCCCGGCGGAGCGGTCCCGGTCTCGGGCACACGCGACACCTGGCCGTCGCCCCATCGCACTTCGTAGTGGACGGCCGGACCATCCGGTCGGGAGGCGAACGAACAGGAGGCCTCCTGTTGGACTTGTGCAGGGTAGGGGGCGCACGCGAGGGACGCCAAGGCCGGGCGGTCCCAAACGAAGAACGGGTTGTGGGGGCCGCCGATGTTCCAATGGTCGGCTAGGTATTGCCCCGGCGCGGGTTGCGGGTTGAAGTAGTCGTCGCCGCCGCAGTCCAACGCGTAGGCATCGGGGCACGCCGTTTCCTCGTAGTCCGCGAAGGGACCCCCGTCGTCGTAGCACATGATGTCGAATCCGTCGTTGCAATGGTGGCCGCCGCTCGCGTGAGGCGCGGAGTTCTGGACCGCGCCCAGCGTGTGGAGCCCTTCATGGAGGACGAGAAGCGCGCCGTAGGCGCCCAGATGGCCGAACGTGAACGCATAGCTGGGCCCGGCCGCGTTCGCGTTTTCGGGGCCGGGCGAATCGTCGATGCGGATGGAGGAAACACCCGTGCCAATCTGGTGGTCGTGCCAGATCCAGTACTTGACGTGGGGACGGTTGAAGCCGAGCTGGATCAACTCGTTGACGATCGTGCCCGTGTGCTCGTCGTCGCGCGGAGTCTCGAGCACAATGTGGCGCACAGCCACGAGGCCGTCTTGGCATGCGACGGCGAGGTCCGCCCTTCGACCGTATGCGTCCGTCGAGGTCCGAAGGAGACCGTTGGCCTGCTCGACCAGGAGGCGCACGTCGTCCTCGAGGTCCGCGTAGCGGTCTTCGGCATCGAAGGCGTGGGTGAAGAGGACTTCGACGTGGGCGACGTCGTCGGCGACGCACACCGGCGGAACCGGCTCCGCGAGCCAATCGTCGTAGGGGCCGGCGGGCAGCGGGTCCGGGCCGTGCGTCGCGAATGCGTCGCCGTTTTCCAACCGTACCTCGTAGAGCCCGCCGTCGCGTTTGCAGTGCGGCCCTAGCACAGCGACCAGTGACGCGTCGCCCGCGCATGCCGGCGGAGAATCGGCGGGTGACGGCGTGGGTACCGGCACCGCAGGGACCGCGCCCACGAGAAGGACGGGTACAACCAGAGTTCCCCACCAGGTCGCGGGCTTCATGCGTGCCGCTCGCGGGGGACAGGCTATTTAACGAATCGTTGAAGAGCTTGGAACGGACCATCTCGGAGAATCCTAGAGGCGAGTCATCGACGCACGCCACCCCTTGATGGGGTCTTGCGCGAGGTTGGTTTCGAAGGCCGCGGGCTCGATGACGTCCACGTGGAAGATGTCACGCGCGGCGTCGCGAATCTCCTCTTGGGTGACCCGCCGCGGTCCCCAGTCTCCCGGCTCGCGTTCGCTGAAGCAGAGCATATGGTACCGGCCCCCAGGCTTGAGGGCGGCGGCCACGCTGCGAAGGAAGATTGGCCGGCTCTCGTCGGAGAAGACGTGAAAAAGGCCCGAGTCGATGATGGTGTCAAAGCGTTGCCGGAGCTGTGGGAGGGCGAGGGCGTCGTGCACGCGGAACGTGCACATGACGCCGCGTTGCTTGGCCTTCTCTTTGGCCTGCGCAATGGCATTGCCGGCGATGTCGACCCCCCACGTCATGTGGCCGCGCGCCGCGACATGAAGCGCGTTCTCGCCGGTCCCGCAACCGACGTCGAGGACATCGCCGTGAATCTGGCCTGCCTGGGCGAGCTGGACGATGGCGGGCTGCGGCCGACCGATGTCCCACGGAGGCGTGCCCTCGTACATCGGTTCGAAATCGCCGGGCGGGTGCGGGGTACGGACCAAGCTTCTCCCCTCACGATTCTCAGAGCGGCGTGCTGCAGGTCGGGCATTCCTTGGCCGATTCCTGGACGGGGCTGCGGCATTCCGGGCAGGTGCGTTTGGGCTTTTGCTGGAGTTCCCGGACGGCGGCGACGTTCGCGTAGTCGTCGACGGAGGCCTCACGCGGGCGGGCCTTGGGACCTTCCGGCGCGGCCGCCACGGGCGCCGCGGTGCCCGCGGGTTGCAGGAGTCGGATGGCGCGTTGGCCCTCCTTCACGCCGAGGTAGCCGAAGGCGATTCCCATCAATCCAAGGATGACGCCGCCCGGCGTGGAGACGTCTTGAAGGACGAGGAAGGCGCCGCTGGCGACGAAAAGGAGGGCGGCAACAAGATACGCCCACGCGGGCGGACCCTTGGCGGCCACGAGGCGACCAGGGATTGTGAGGTCTTAATTTCTCGGATTTGCGGACGCGAGGATTCGGACGTGCGGATGGAGCTGGACCAGGAAGGGTCTCGCCATCCGACTAGAGACTACTAATAGGGCGCCGGGACCGTTGTGCGATGCCGATGATGCCCTTCACGTCCATCAGGGGAGTTTGGGCGCTTGGCGCGTTCGTCCTGGGGATCCCTTTGGCGGGTGCGTCGCACGACACGGTGGACCCGCAGGACGCTTGCACCGACTCGTTCCAGGAGTGCGTGGAGACGCCGCCAGTGTCGGCGCACGACCAAGGGGACCACGCTTGGGAGTCGATCGGAGAATGGCGTGCCTATGTTGCCGAACGCCCCGGGGAAGCCTGGCGATTCCTGGATCGGGAGGTCTACCCCTGCATTCCCCTTCCTCCGTTTCAAACGTACAAATACGGTCACCATCCCTACGACAATGGATGCCTGACCTACGACGTGTGGGATTTGCTATTCCGCGGCGGTTGACCCACGGGGCCTGAATCCCGCCGAGCCAGAGGCAGCGCCGGTTTCAAGGCACGTTTCTTCCCTGCGAGGTCCACAAACCTGATAGGGCAGGTGACCCACGAGGCCGGCGATGGTGTCCCGACGAGGCTGCCTGGCGACCGCGGCGGCCTTCCTTCTCCTCACCCTAGCGCCGCCGGCACCGGCGACGAACGCCACCGGTCGCTACGTCGTCAGCTTCGTTGAGCTGCCCGACGGCATCGAAAAAGATAGCCCGCTCTATGGCGGATGGGTCCTTCGAGTCGACCGAGCGTTGGGCTTCGCCGTCGTCATGGTCGACGACGTCGGCCGGTTTCTAGACGCTGCAGCGCGCGACCCGGTCGTCAGGCACGTCGCCGCCGACTCGAGCCGCTTTAGCCTCCAGGCCGTGCCGGACGATCCATTGTACCCCCAACAATACGGGCCCGTCCAGGTTCGCGCTCCCGAAGCCTGGGACTCCGGGTGGGGATCCCACGAACGTAACGTCTGCATCATCGATACCGGCGTCCGCTACAGCCACGAAGACCTCGAGGCCAACTACGTCGGCGGCTGGGATTTCGTTGATGATGACGACACGCCCTGGGACGGTCGAGGGCACGGCACCCACGTCGCGGGCACGGTGGCGGCCGGCGTCAACAATGCTGTCGGGGTCGCGGGCATGGGCAATGTGGGGATCCTGGCGGTACGGGTCTTCAACGATCACGGTTACGTTTGGGACAGCGACATCGCCAGTGCCCTGGCCTGGTGCGCCGACCACGAAGGCCACGTCATCAGCATGAGCCTCGGGGCCTACAGCCCTGATCCTTGGACCCCTAGTGGCATCGAGTATGCATGGCGCGCCGGGAGCCTCCTGGTGGCCGCCGCGGGAAACTCGGGCTGCGATGATTGCATCATCGATCCCGCGAACCGCCCCCAGGTCATCGCGGTCACCTGCACCGACGCTTTGGAGCAGATCTGCCTCTTCAGCTCGACCGGCCCCGAGGCCGGGCTTGCCGCCCCTGGTTCTCAGATCCTCAGCACCTGCTACGAGTCCGACTCCGCATACTGCGCATACAGCGGCACCAGCATGAGCACCCCGCACGTGTCCGGCGTCGCGGCCCTCGTCTGGAGCCACCGACCCTCGCTCCGGAACTGCGAAATCCGGGACATCCTCAACGCCACCGCAGCCGACCGCGGCGACCCGGGCTGGGACCACGAGTACGGTCACGGAATCGTGGATGCGAAGGCCGCGCTCGACTTGGCGCTCAAGTACGAGCCTTCGCCCGACGGATGCGAATACTCGGACGCCAGAATCCGGTGGGTTGCGCCGGCCCTCGGGGCCGACATGCGCGGCGTCGAGGAGATTGCCGTGGAGGCGCGGCCCGGCCACCGGGTCCCCCAGGCCGTCGACGCCTACCTTGACGGCGAATTCTTGGCCGCGCTTGATGGACCCGACGACAATGGTCGGTTCCACGCCACCTACGACACGCAAGAGACGACCCGTGGGACCCAAATCTCGATGCTGGAGGCCCGCGCGACCTACGAGGATGGGACCACGGACAGCGTCGGAAGCAACCACACCATCAACAACGCGTTCCAGGTCGAGATCCTCTCCCCCTGGATTGGGGAGAACGTGGTCGGGAACGTGACGGTCCAGATCCGCGCCGATTCGCTCGACTTCCCCATCGAATCCGTGCGGTTCCAGACCGAGGATGGAACGGCCCTCGACGTCACGGACTCCTTCGATGGCGCGAACTACTGGGCGACCTGGGATTCGACGGAGCACTGGAACGAGAGCGACCCGTGGGAGACGCTACGCGTTGACGCGGCCGAATTGGGGGGCCAGGCGCGTTATGACACGACCGTCGTCGAGGTGGACAACAAGCCCGCGCCGACCATCGCTTTCCCCCCCGCGACGCTCGGAATGGCGCTCCCCAAGCACCGAATCCTCGTGGACGCCGCGAGCCAAGTCGGCGAGGACCTGCGCGTTACGATCCAAGTCAATGGTCGACCGCCGATTGACATCTCGACGAGCCGTTTCCTCGGCCACTTTTACTATGATTGGGACAGCCTGGGGGAGCCCGAAGTGAGCGTCATCCGGGCGGAGGCCGCTGACTCGGGCGGCTTGAGCTGGGTCTACCAGGCCATCTTGGTGCCCACGTCGCTCGTGCCTCTTCCGTCCTAGGGCGTTCGCGATTCGCCCGCCATAGGGGCAGGGCGTCGCTTCGGCGGGCTTGCGGGACCCTTGCGGGCGATCGTCGCCCATCCACTGTCCGGTGGCGTTCCAGATTTCGCAAGCGGCCCCGTCACGGACGACGCGGTCGATGAAGCGAGCTTCCGCGAAGCGAGTGTACGCGAGATCGTGCATCAGGAATCGCCGAGGCCGGGGTCGATTCCCCCCTCCGGGGGCGCGGGTCGTCGCGGTTCACAGACGAGGCGGCCGGCGCCCTACTCAATCTCCACCAGGACCGCGTTGCCATCCACCGTCTGGCCTGGCTTCACGTTCACGGCCTTCACGAGTCCGTCCGCGGGGGCGACGATCTCGTTCTGCATCTTCATGGCCTCGAGTACCAAGAGGCCCTGACCTTTCTTGACCGATTCCCCCACTTTGACGTCGACCGAAACGACGCGGCCTGGCATGGGCGGCATCACGCGCGCGCCCTTGGCGGCCGCGTCCACCTTCTTGCCCCCCAAGAACTTCGGTTTGCCTTTCTGAATATGGAACCGTTGCTCTTCGCCGTTGACGTAAACGCGTCCTTGGACGATTTCGATGGAATACGGTTTCTCGTCCAAGTCGACGATGACACGATTGCCGTAGCGCGTCGTCTGGATCTTGTACGTGTGGTCGCCGATGGTAGCCGTCTTCTTCTCAGGGTCGAACGTGATGGCGACCAGGCGTCGGCCGAAGCGGATCTCGTACTCGAGCTCCATGGTCAACCGCCTCGGATGGCGTCGCGGCGGGCGGCCTCGGCCCACCGACTCGCGCGCGGGGGCGCGGTCGCGCCCCCGCGGCCGTCGGCGGCTTCGACGCCCATGGGGTTGTTGCGCCGGATGAACTCGGCGGCGCCGCCCGGCTGCTCCTCGAGGGCGGCCACGATGGCCGTGGCGACCTCGGCGGCGCGCTCCTGGTAGAAGTGTTCCTCGTCGAGGAGCCGTTCCACGATGTGTTCTTCCTGGATGAACTTCGTGCTGATGTCGCCGCGTTGGAACGCCTCGTTCTTCATGACGATGCGGTGGAAGGGAATCGTGGTGCCGAGCGATCCAAGGTCGTACTCGGCCAAGGCGCGTCGCATGCGCGCGATGGTCAGGGTCCGGGTCTTGCCCCACGTGATGAGCTTGGCCACCATGGAGTCGTAGAGGCTGGGCACCTCGTAGCCTTGGAAAAGGTGGCTGTCGACGCGGACGCCGTACCCGCCAGGCACGTAGTACCGGTCGACCTTGCCGGGCGTGGGGAGGAAGTCTCGGTACGGGTCCTCCGCATTGATGCGGCACTCCATCGCCCAGCCGCGGGGCCAGACCTCGGGCTGGCCGTAGCCGAGCTTCTCGCCGGCGGCGACGCGAACCTGTTCCCGCACGAGGTCGACGCCGTACACCATCTCGGTGACGGGGTGTTCGACCTGGAGGCGCGTGTTCATCTCGTTGAAGTAGAACTTGCCGTCGCTCCACAGCATCTCGACGGTGCCGGCGTTCGTGTACCCGACGGATTGGGCCGCCTTGACGGCGACTTGGCCCATCTCGGCGCGCTGCTTGGGCGTGACGACGGGGCTGGGGCATTCCTCGATGAGTTTCTGGAACCGGCGCTGGACGCTGCATTCGCGTTCGCCGTAGTGGAGGAGGTTGCCGTGGTGGTCGCCCAGGATCTGGATCTCGATGTGCCGGGGCCGGTTGAGGAATTTCTCGACGAACACGCTGGGGTCCTTGAAGCTCGCCCCGGCCACTGCGGAAGCCGCCTTGAGGGCCTTCGCGATCTGTTCCTTGTTCTCGGCAATCACGATGCCCATGCCGCCCCCGCCGCCGGCCGCCTTCACCACGACGGGGTAGCCGACTTCGACGGCCAAGGCTTCGGCCTCCTTGGGGTCCGTGATGGGGTCGATGCCGCCGGGCGTGACTGGAAGGCCCAGCTTGGCCACGGTGCGTTTGGCGGCAATCTTGTTGCCCATGGCGCGCATGGCCTCGGGCGGGGGTCCGATGAACTTGATGCCGGCCTTAGCGACCTTCTCCGCGAATTGGTCGTTCTCGGAGAGAAACCCGTAGCCGGGGGGGATGGCGTCGCACCCATTCTCGGTGGCGATGTCGATGATCTTGTCTTCGTTGAGGTAGGTCTCGCGGCTGGCCCCGTCGCCGAGGTAGTAGGCTTCGTCGGCGACTTTCGCGTGGAGGCTGCGCGCGTCGGCTTCGGCGTAGACGGCGACGCTGCGGATGCCCATCTCGCGGGCGGTGCGGACGACGCGCAGGGCAATCTCGCCGCGGTTGGCCACGAGAATCTTCTCGAACACCTCGTCAGGCTCCGTGGTAGAGACGCTCGGCGCGTCGGGGAAGGGCAGCCGCCACGACGCCCAGGGCGAGGGCGGCCTTGAAGAGGTCAGCGGGGACAAAGGGCACGACGGCGAGCTCCACGACCTTGGACGCCGTCACGGGTTGGTGGCTCTCCAGCCCGCTGGCCACGAGCCAAAAGACGAGGGCTCCCACCGCGTAGATGATGAGAACGCCGACGACCATGGCGAGGAACGTCTCGAGGCGCTCGCGTTGGACGCGGCGGAGCCACGCGAATGCCACGAGGCCCCCGATGGAGGCGAAGAACCCGAGGAGCAGGGCGAGCGTGACGAGGGCGTCGCGCGAGGTGTAGTCGACCTGGCCAAGCGTCTCGAGGTGGCTGGGCCGACCGGTGAGGTAGGCGAGGTCGACTGCGGCCAACACGACCAGTACGCCGAGCCCGACGGGTGCGCCAAGCAGGAGGCCGGGGCTGGAGTGGAGCGTGCGACGTTCGGCCGCCCGACCGATGAAGGCGGCGGCGAGGATGAATCCGAGGAGGTAGCCGCCGCTGAGGCCCAGGAGGACGTCGGGGCCGCTGGAGCCGTGGGCATAGACCGGGAGCCCCACGAGGCCGAGCCCGAGGTAGAGGGACTGGCTTAGGGCGCCCCATCGGCTTCCGAGGAGGGCCCCGGAAAGGAGGACCGCGAAGACCTGGCCCGTGTAAGGGACGGGGCTGAGGGGGGTGTGGAGTTGAATCTGGGCGCAGGCCGCGGTCACGGCTGCCATGGCGAGGGCGCCGGCGAACCGGACGACGGTCGGGCGGCCCTCGGCGAGGCGCGTGAGGCGCGCGTATCCGTTCCAGCGGGCCTTGCGGTAAGCGCCGACCCAGCCCTGTTCCACCATGTTGGTTTCTCCCTAGTTGTGCGTCCAAGCGAGCGCGTGCGCGAAGCCGTCGTGCACCCACGCCTGGACGCTGACATGGGAGGCTTCCATTTCGTTGAGGACGTGGCGCGCGGGGTCCGCGAGGGCCACGACGGCCCGGCCTTCGTCGTCGAGGCTGCGGATCTCCAGCGTGTGGAGGCTGAGGGCGAAACCCTTGCCGAGAGCTTTGAGGATGGCTTCCTTGATCGACCAGAACTTAATCTGGACGACGGCGCGCGCTTGTCCTTGGACGACGAGCCGGTCGATGAGTCGGCGCTCGGCGTCGGTGAAGGCCTGGGTCTCGAACGCCGCCGGCTTCTCTTCGACGCGCTCAAGGTCGACGCCGATGGTGCGGTGGAGGCCATCGCGGCGGGTCGCGGCGGCAAGGGCGAGGTCGCCCGTGTGCGTGATGCTCACCACGATGTCGTCGAGGCCGGCCCCACGGGGTTGGGGTTCTCCGGTCTCGAGTCGGCGGATTTCGATGCCGCGGGCCTCGAGGACGGGGCGGTCGAGGAGACGGGCGATGGCTTCCTTGGCGGCGAGACGGCCGGCGAAGAATTCGCGGGCGCGTTTTTCGTTGCGGTAACGTTCCTGGTCGGTGCGTTCGCCGCTCGTGAGGGCTTCTTGGTCGGTGATACGGGCCGCTTCGAGGGTGCGTTGGTCCACGATGACGCCGACGACGCCCGCGAGCGGCATCGGGAGGTCGCGGCCCCATCGCGCGCGGTAGACGCTGGTCGTCGGAGCATTCGTCGACGCCGTGGCGTCGGTGCGGGAGGCATCGGCGTCGGGCTCCAACGCGCGGAGGCGGATCAGTTGGAAGTCTTGGAGTTCGAGGACGGGGTCGCCGTCGGTCGTGGCAACGACCACATCGAAGTGTGCCACGTTGTCACGCAGCTGCTTGAAGGTGGCGACGGCGCGGACGGCCGCCCCGGCGGGCGGCGCCTGGTGAAACTTGAGGCGGCCGATGGCCTTGGGGAGGCTCAAATGCCGGCCCCGGAAGAGTTCGTGGGCGCCGGCGGTCTGGAAGGCGAGTTCGCACAGGAGCGGCGCGGTGAGGAGCCGTGGCTCGCGGCCGGCGAACACGGAGGCGCGAGGGTCGGCCCAGATGCCGACCGTGGTCCTGCCGTCGACGAGGAGCCCGACGTTGTTGAGCACGCGGAAGCTGGGGCCGTGGAAGAAGTGTTGGTAGATCTCGTGCTTGTCGATCATCCGCTCCACGTCGAGGGCGGGGGCCTCGTAGGTAGGCGGCTTGGCGTCCGAGTCCGGCTCGAAGAGGAGGGTGCCCGTGAAGTGGATTCGGGGCGCGCCGAGACGTTCGCCTTTGGCGTTGGTAAAGACGCTTTGGAGTCGGCACCCAATGTCGGTGCGCTCGCCGGACTCGCTGGCGAGGGTCGCGACCACGCTGACGTCGAGCGGTTGGTCGCGCAGGCACTTGGCGGGCAGACGGAATTCGATGTCCCGAGCACCGATGAAGCGGAGGGTGGGGACGACCCGTCGCGAGGTCTCCGCGAACGCCTCGATGCCGAAGACTCCAGGCAGGTAGGGGACGCCGTCGACGCGGTGGTCACGAAGGTAGGGGTCGCGTGCCGGGTCAAGGTTGAGGGTGGCGGTGGCCGTGCGCGCGTCGGACTCGATTGAGCTCGTGATGAGGTTGGCCGCGTCGGAGGCAGGCTCGACCACGAGGAGTTGTTGGCCAGTGGTCCGCTCGGCCGCGGCGGGGGCCGGTGGGGCCGGTGGGTGACGGGCGGGGATGAGGGGTGCCGTGGTGGAGGTGGCGAAACTGTCCGAGGGGGCGAGGCGGCCGAGTTCGCCCGCGATGACGACCTCGGCATCGCGGAGGCCGTGGGCGACCTCGTCGGCCAGGCGCCTGACGCCCTCGCGGAGCGGGATCGGCGTCCGGGC
>CAYVGY010000016.1:0-11390 GCA_964451065.1 uncultured Halobacteriales archaeon | reverse complement strand
GTCACGCCGGCTTCCCGGAGCACGGTCATGACGCTGCCGCGCGTGGCCATTCCTTTCTCGTCCCAGGCGGACCAGTCGATGGCCGTGGCCGGGAAGGTGGGGCCGCGCTCGACGCGGAGGGCGGCACAGAGTTTGGCGAGCGCGTCGTTGGCGGCCGAGTAGTCGGCTTGGCCGGCGTTGCCGAACCGGCCCGCGATGCTGCTGAAGGCGATGAAGAAGCGAAGCTTCGCGGGGTCCGTGGCCGCAAGCAGGTTGCGGGCGCCGGCGACCTTGACGTCGAAGACGCGGTCGAAGCTCGCGCTGGTCTTGTCCACGATGAGCTTGGATTCTTCGATGCCCGCGGCGTGGATGATGCCGGTCACCGGTCCGATGTCACGCAGGACCTTGTGCACGACTGTTTCGACGGCCTTGGCGTCGGTGACGTCAAGCGCGTGGTATTCGGCTCGGGCGCCGGCGGCGCGGAGGGATTCGAGGGTGGCGTGGACCTCGGCGGCTTTCTTGAGGCCGTTGAGGACGCGGTCAACGGCGACGGGCGTGACCTTCTCTCCCTTGGCCTTGATCTCGGCCTGGACCTCGACGCGGCGCCCGTTCCACTGCTGCGGCGTGTAGGCCGCGAGTTGCGCGGCGTCCGCAGGGAGCGGCGTCCGGCCGAGGAGCACGAACGCTGCCGGGGCCTGTCGGGCGAGGTCGCGCACGATGTCGCTCGTGATCCCGGTGCCGCCGCCGGAGACCACGATGACGTCTTGTCCGATGAGCTCGATGCCGGGTTCTTCTTCGACGGTTTCCTGTTCGACGAGGCGGAGGGCGCCGCGGCCCCCCAGCGTGCCCGTCTCCACGAGACCGTCCTTCCGTCCGAGTTCGTCCAGCAGAGTGGTGGCAAGGGTGGGCGGCGCGACGCGCAGGGGGAAATCGACGGCCTTTACGGTGGCTGACGGGAGTTCGCGGCCGATGGCTTTCACGAGGCCGACGAGGCCGCCTTCGAGGGGGTTAACGGGTTGGGTCAGGTTGGAAGCGAAGTCGCCGCCGAGGAACGTCGCGGTGGCGACGTATTCGACTTCGCCGCTCTTGGCGCCGGCCAGGAGGGCCTTGACGAGCCAGAACAGGGCCTTGACGGCGCGCGTCTGGTCCGCCGCATATTCGCTGCCGGCGGGGCTGGGGGTGGGGACGTAAATGATGCCGTTGATTCGGGGCGTCCGGGTGCGTTGTTCGTCGATCCAGGCTTGGGCCTCGTCTAGCCTTCCGGGGATGGCGTCCAGGGGGAGCGGGTTGGCACCGGCGTTGCGCAGGGCGTGGACGAGGTCGGCGCGGTGGAGCGGAGGGGCCCAGACGACGAGCGTCTTGCCGTCGAGGGGTTGTCGGGCGCCGTTGGCGGCGGGCGCCGCGACGTAGCGCACGACGTAGCGGCGCGTGGTGCGCGCGGGGGGGGCCTCGGACTTGACCATGACCGTCGCGGTGAGTGCCGTGGTGGGGACCGTGGTGGCACCGGATTGAGTGATGAAGAACTCGGCGATCTTTCGCAGGGTGTTGTAGTCCTTGAGGTGGAGTTCGTCGTTGCGTGCTACGCCGTAGGATTCGCGTAGGAGGCCGAAGAGTTCGGCTTGCTTCACCGTGTCGATGCCGAGGTCGGCTTCGAGGTCCAAGTCCGGCTCAAGGAGGTCGACCGGGTAGCCGGTCTTCTCGGCGACGACTTGGCGGACCCGGTGGAGGACGTCGCCGGCGTTCGAAACGCCGCCCGGGGCGACCGGCACCGCGGCGAGGGGCGGAACGGGTGCAGGGGCGTCGACCGGCGGCGTGTGCAAATCTGGCGGGACGGGCAGGGAAGCAGGGCTGGCCGGGTTGCGGGTGACGACGAGTTCGACAATCTTGCTCAGGGTGTTGATGTCCTTGATCTGGAGGTCCTCGTCCGCCGGAATCCTGTATCGTTCGCGAACCAAGCCGAACAGTTCGGCCTGCTTCACGGTATCGATGCCAAGATCGGCCTCGAGGTCGAGTTCGGCTTCGAGGAGGTCGACGGGGTACCCCGTCTTCTCGGCCACGATGCGGCGAATCTCGGCCAAGACGATGTCCTTCCCGGGCGCGGGGGGGCTGACTGAGGCCGCGGTGGGGCGCGTGGGAGCGGGCGCGGGGGCGGCGGAGGTTGGCATGGCCGCCGAGCGGGGCACGCGGTTGCGGAGGTAGTCCACGAGCTTGTTGAGGGTTGGGTAGTCGCGGAGCTGGAGCGTGTCGTCGCGGACAACGTGGAATTCCTGGAGGACGAGGCCGAAAATCTCGGCTTGCTTCACGGTGTCGATGCCAAGATCGGCTTCGAGTTCGAGGTTGGGATCGAGGAGGTCGTGCGTGTAGCCCGTCTTCTCGGCTACGAGCGCGAGGAGCCGTTCCATGACTTGTTCGCGGCTGACGCCGGTCGCGAGGGCGGCCGGGGCGGGCGGCTTGGTTGTTGGTTGCACTTGAACGGGGGGCGAAGTCGTTGGAGCCGGCGTTGAACCGGGTGCGCTGGCGAGGATGAAGTCGACGATCTTGCCGAGGGTATTGATGTCCTTGATCTGGAGGCTGTCGTCCCGCGGAACCTTGTACTGCTCGCGGACGAGGCCGAAGAGCTCGGCCTGCTTCACGGTGTCGATGCCAAGATCCGCTTCGAGTTCGAGGTTGGGATCGAGCAGGTCGCGGGGGTAGCCGGTCTTCTCGGCCACGACGGCGACGACGCTTTCGAGGACGGCGGCGCGGGATGGAGCCGCGACGGGGGCGGCGGAGACGAGCGGTTTCGGCGCGAGCGCAGGCGGGAGGGCGGAGGGAGCGATCGTCGGCGGCGCGGAAGCGGGCGTTGGCGTTGGGACAGTCTCGGCGAGGACCGGCAATTGGGCCTTGACCCGGAGCGTGCGGTTCACAACCTCGAGTTCGGGGCTGCGGGTGCCGGAGACCTTGGCGAGCCAGCCTTGGTACTTGGCGGGCTCGACGATCCGTTTCATGTCCTTGCTCCGCAGCTGGAAGACCGCCATGGCGATCTGGCTGCCGAAGCCGGCGGCGAGGCGCAGCGCGTACTCGACGTCGTAGTGGCCGCCTTGGCTGAGCCGGATGTTGCCGAGCGAGGCGTCGGGTTCGCGGAGGTTGGCGATCGGCGGGACGCGACCGGTCTGGAGGCAGCGGAGCACGATGGCGTCCTCGATGCCGACCCCCATGGGGTGGCCGGTGAAGCCCTTGGTGTTGGCGACGACGACCTTGGCCACGTCGCCGCCGAACGTCTTGGTGAGCGCCTGGATCTCGGCGGCGGCGCTGCCGCCGCGGGCGGGCGTGTAGGTCTCGTGGCTCATGAAGAGGAGCCGCTCGGCGATGGTTGCGCGAGGAAGACCGGTGCGGCGTTCGACGACGGCGAAGAGGTCGTCCATGACGGTTGCGACGTGGTCGGTGTCGAGGCGGCTGCCGTGGTAGGCGCTGTTGAGGATGGACGTGGCGAGGACCTCGGCGATGCCCTCCATGCCGCGGGCCTTGACGGCGCTCTCGGCTTCGACGACGAGGCCGACGGCGCCCATGCCGATGATCATGCCGTGGCGGCGTCGGTCGAAGGGGAGCGCGGCCTTGGTGACGTCGGCTTCGGTGGTGGCGGCCCCGGCGGCCAAGAACCCGCTGGCCCAGTACTCGAGCAAGGAATCGTTCGTGATGTCGTCGGCGCCCACCAGCAGGACGCGCCAGCACCGACCGGTCCGAATCCAGTCCTCGGCCAGCGCGATTCCTTGGGTCGTGGTGGAGCAGGCTGCATTGATCTGCGTGTTGGGGCCTTTGGCGCGAATCAGCTGGGCCAACTGCGAGTGGCCCATGCTCAGGACGTGGAACAGGAACCGGCGGTTGAAATCGTAGGGCGTGACCGCCTCGTCCCGCAGCGCCCGCTCGGTGAAGGCCTCGAGTTGGCGGCGGGCCTCGGGGTCCCGGATGAGCGAGGCCATTTCGTGCGCCAGCGCGCGGCGCTCCGCGAGCGAACGCGTCGCGTACTTGTGGGCCAAGGCGTCGCTCACGTACTCCACAATCTTGGTCACGCCCGGCCAGACGCTGGCGAAGATGATGCCGGTCTCGTCTTGGAGCGGTTCCGGGAGGGCCCATTCGTCCGGGAGGAAGGTGCCTCGGGAAGTCTTCACGTATCCGCGCACCAGGGGAATCTGGGCGTCCTGGAGCGCTTCGATGCCCGCGGCGATCGCCATCTTGCTCGTGATGTCGAGGCTTTCGGCGAGGTCCGGGTTGATGCCGTAATCGTGCACCAAGTCGAATTCGCCGCGGCGGGCGGCGAGCTTGATGACCTCGGCCACGTCCTTGATGGTCTCGAACCGGTGGTCGCCCGTCTCAGACTTGACGAGGCGGACGATGTTCTTGTCGACTTGGCGCCGCTGTTCGTCCATCGTAAGCGGTTCGATGGCGTTCTCGGCGGCGAGGACACGTTCGAAGTTCGCGTCGTCGAAGAGTTTCTTGGTTCGGCCGGGCGTGCCGACGCTGATGCCGGTGACGAGGATGGGTTCGAGATTGAGGCCGAGTTGCTCCACCCGCTTCTTGAGGGCGAGGAGTTCGGGGTCCAGGGTGCTTGCCGGGGTCGTGGCTGGACCGGCGATGCGTTGCGCTTCGGCCGTAAGGAGGCGCCGGAGTTCAGCCTGTTTTTCGCGCACGAACGTCTCGAAGGTGGCCTCGGCCTTCGGGAACACCATGGAGGTCACGGAGGCGGTCGGCGGCGCGGTGGCACGCCCGTCCGCCGCTGGAGCCGGCGCCAAGAGGCCGGCCGCGAATTCGCGGTAGGCGGGAAGGTGGACGGTGGCGTCGGCGGGGTCCGGGAAACGCACGGGGTAGCCGGCGGCCGCGAGCATCGCGATGGCGTCGAAGAAGTGGAAGAAGCCGCCTTTCTTGGGGTGGTTGGCAGCCGCAGCGAGGTGGGGCCGCCCCTCGAGGATGTTCTTGACGAAGGTGGTGAGGACGGATTTGGGGCCGACCTCGACGAACACGCGCGCTCCGTCAGCGTAGGCGCGTTCGATCTGGCGTTGCCATTCGACGGGGGAGGCCACTTGCTTGGAGAGGAGTTCGACCGCGCGTCGTGCAGCGTCGGGGCCGGTGGCGTAGTAGTCGGCGTGGACGTTGCTGAGGCAGGGGATCCTGGGCTCGCGTACGTCGAGGCGTTCGAGGACCTTGCGCAGGGGCTCCGTGGCGGGGGCGACGATGGCGCTGTGGAAGGCGGCGCTCACGGGGATGAACTGGGCCTGGACGCCTTTGGCTTGGAAGTATTGGACCGCCTGGTCGACGGCGGAGCTCGCGCCCGCGATGACGGTTTGGACCTTGCAGTTCTTGTTGGCGGGGACGACGTAGCCGGTCACGTTCTTGAGGTGGGACTCGACGGTGGCGGGGTCGGCGGTGATGGAGGCCATCTTGCCGAGATCGGGCACGTGGACGTTGGCCATCTCGCGTCCGCGCGCGCTCACGGCCAGGAGGGCGTCGTCGAAGGTGAGGACGCCGGCGGCGATGAGGGCGCCGTACTCGCCGAGGCTGTGGCCGGCCACCAGGTCGGGCTTGAGGCCGTAGTCGCCCAAGAGTCGGAAGAGGGCCGCGTCGGCGGCCAGGACGGCGGGCTGGGTGATTTCGGTGCGTTTGAGGGCTTCCTCGACGGCGTCGCGGTTGCGGCCGTTGGCTTCGTCGGTGAAGAGGAACTGGGTGAGGGGTTTTCCGACGAGGGGTTCCATGACGCGGTCGGCGTCCTCGAGGGTCCGCCGGGCGGATTCGAAACGCGTCGAGATGTCGCGGACCATGTCGGCGTATTGGCTACCCTGGCCTGGAAAGAGGAAGACAAGCCTACCAGGCGCTGCGCCTTGGCCGTAATGGATGCCTTGCGGGATGAGGAGGGGGCGCTTCTTCGGCTCGCGGACGCCCTCTAGGGCCTTGGCGAGCTTCTCGGGCGCATCTTTGAAAGAATCGAGGACGATGGCGACGCGCATGGTCTGGCCGATGGCGCGCGAATTCTGGCGGTGGAGCAGCGGAGCCAGTTCGCGGGCGTTCACGGAAGGAAGGGCGGATTGAAGGCGAACGATCTCGGCCTCGAGGGCGGCGGGGGAATCCGCACCGACCAGGAGGACTTCCATCCGGCCGGCGGGGTGGAGAGGTTCCTGCGATCGCGTTCTATCCGCTGTCTTTAGAAGGATATTGGCGATTGGTTGCGCGTTCGGGGGGGAGGTTTGCATGGAGGCGCTGGGCGTCACCTTCGGCGTGTTCTTTCCCGGTGCGTACTCCTCCAGGATGACGTGGAAGTTGGTTCCGCCGAAGCCGAAGCTCGAGACGCCGGCGCGTCGAGGACGGGTCGTGGCCGGTTCGGGCCAAGGTTTGGCCGCGCCAATCACGTAGAACGGAGTCTCGGCCCACTTGATGTTGGGGTTGGGTTGCTGGAAATTAATCGAGGGCGGCATGGTCTTCTCGTGCAACGCGAGGACAACCTTGAGGAGGCTGGCGGCGCCGGCGGCGCTCTTGAGGTGGCCCATGTTGGACTTGACGGAGCCGATGGGGATGACCTGTTTTTGCGGGACGTGGGGGCCGAAGATCTGGTGGAGAACTTGGACCTCGACGACGTCGCCGACGCGCGTGCTTGTCCCGTGGCACTCGACGAGGTCCACCTCGTTCGGCGGAATCCTTGCGTCGGCGAAGGCCCGCTGGACGCTCTTGACCTGGCCGTCGGGGTTGGGCGCCGTGATGCCTTTGCCTTTGCCGTCGCTGGACCCGCCGACGCCGCGGACGACGGCGTACACCTTGTCGCCGTCGCGCACCGCGTCCTCGTACCGTTTGAGAAGCAGCAGCGCGCACCCTTCTCCCATGACGAAACCGTCGGCGCGGGCGTCGAAGGGGAAGCTGCCGGTGGCGCTCAGGGCGCCAATCTTGCTGAACTTGATGTACGTGCTCACGTCCATGGAGCGGTCGGCGCCACCACAGAAGACGAGGTCGTTCTCCCGGTCGACGAGGGTCTTGACCGCGGCGTCGATGGCGGCCAGGGAGGAGGCGCACGCGGCGTCGGTGGTGAAGTTCTTGCCGGAGAGGTTGAACACGTTGGCGATGCGGCCGGCAATCACGTTGCTGAGTTCGCCGGGCATCGTGTCTTCGGTGATCTCGGGGAATTGGGAGACGTACTTGGCGCCGGTCTCATGGAGGATTCGTTCTTGCTCGGCCGGCGGGAGCTTCGCGAACGAGGGGTTCTCGAGGAGGGCCTTCTGTGCCATCGGCCACGCAAAGCGGTAGTTGTTGAGGCGTTGGGTCTCGCCGCCCATGGCGTTGCCGAGGATGACGGCGCACCGGGTGCGGTCGAACTCCTTCTTGTCGTAGCCCGAGTCCTCGAGGCACTGGCGTGCGGCTTCGAGCGCCCAGAGTTGGGTGGCGTCGAGACTCCGCACGGTCGTGGGCGGGATTCGGAACTTCATCGGCTCGAACTTGAAGTCGGTGACGAAGGCGCCGATTTTGGTGTAGGTCTTGTCGGGGCGCGTGCGGTCTTCGGCGTAGAAGAGGTCAGGGTTCCAACGGTCGCGCGGGACTTCGCGGATGGCGCTGCGGCCGTGGCAGATGTTGTCCCAAAACTGCGGCACGTTGGGGGCGTCGGGGAGGACGCAGCCGAGGCCGATCACGGCCACGAGGCCAGTGGGTTGTTGCGAGGTTCCGTTTGCGGGCGTCGGCGTCATCGGGGCGCACCTAGAGGGGGATGTTCCCGTGCTTGCGGGAGGGACGGGATTCCCGTTTGGTCAAAAGCGTTTCCAACGCGTCAATCAGGCGTCCGCGCGTGTCCTGGGGCTCGACGATGTCGTCGAGGTAGCCCTTCTCTGCGGCCACGTAAGGATTGGCGAACTTCTCCCGGTATTCCCGTTCGAGTTCGATGCGCCGGGCGGCAGGGTCGGAGGCTTGGGCGAGTTCGTTCTTGAAGACGATGTTGACGGCGCCGTCGGGACCCATCACGGCGATCTCGGCCGTGGGCCAAGCGAGGTTGTAATCGCTCGCAAGATGCTTGCTGCACATCACGATGTAGGCGCCGCCGTACGCCTTGCGGGTGATGATGGTGAGCTTGGGGACCGTCGCCTCGGCGTAGGCGTAGATGAGCTTGGCGCCGTGGCGGATGATGCCGCCGTGTTCTTGGCTGAGGCCCGGCAGGAAGCCGGGCACGTCGACGAAGGTGACGACGGGGACGTTGAACGCGTCGCAGAACCGGATGAAACGGGCGGCCTTCACGGAGGCCTCGATGTCGATGGCACCCGCAAGGACGTTGGGTTGGTTGGCGACGACGCCCACAGCGTACCCGTGGAGGCGCGCGAAGCCCACGAGGATGTTGCGGGCGTAGTTCTTGTGGACCTCGAAGAATTCGCCGTGGTCGACGACGCGGCGCAGCACTTCGCGCATGTCGTACGGTTTCTTGGGATCGTCGGGCACGAGCTTGCTCAGCGTCTCGTCGGCGCGGTACTTGTCGTCTTGAGTCACGAGACGGGGCGGGTCCTCCAGGTTGTTGGCGGGAAGGAACGAGAGGAGTTTCTTGATGCCTTCGATGGTCGCAAACTCGTCCTCGAACTCGAAGTGGGCGACGCCGCTGCGCGTCGTATGGACTCCGGCCCCGCCGAGGTCCTCGAACGTGCTCGCCTCGCCGGTCACCGCTTTCACGACCTCGGGCCCGGTCACGAACATATGGCTCGTGTCCGAAGTCATGAAGACGAAGTCGGTGATGGCCGGGGAGTAGACCGCGCCGCCGGCGCAGGGTCCGACGATGGCGGTGATCTGCGGAATGACCCCGCTCGCCTTCACGTTCCGGATGAAGATCTCGCCGTAACCGGCAAGCGAGTTGACGCCTTCTTGGATGCGGGCGCCCCCGGAATCATTGAGTCCGATCACGGGGCACCCGTTCTGGAGCGCGAGGTCTTGGACCTTGGCGATCTTCTTGGCGGTCATCTCGCCGAGGCTGCCCCCAAGGACGGTAAAGTCTTGGCTGTACACGTAGACCGTGCGACCATTTACCTTCCCGAGACCGGTGACGACGCCGTCGCCGGGGAACCGTTTGCTGTCGAGGCCGAAGTTGCGGGATTGGTGGGTGACGTACGCGTCGAGTTCGACGAACGTGTTCTCGTCCAGAAGGAGCTCGATCCGCTCGCGGGCGGTGAGTTTCCCCTGTTCGTGTTGTTTCTGGATCCGCTCCTTCCCGCCGGGGGCGAGCGCTTGTTCGCGTCGCTTTCGAAGTTCGTCGAGTTTGGAGAGCGGCTTGACGGGCGCGCTTGGTTTGGCTCCGTTGGCGGAGCCAAGAGTGGGGGCGGGCGACACGGCCGGTGTCGGCTTCGTTTTCTCGAGGTGTTGCTTCTTGATTACCACGATAAAGTCACCCCAGCCGTTCCGAAATCCGAGACAGGTCAATCCCTATCTTGGGACATCGTGCCGAGACACGAAGCATCGCATAAACATTGTTGTCGGCCGGGTCATGTCTAGGAATTGCTTATAAAAGTACCATGGGACCAAGTGAACATGTTTATGCTATTGCTTCGCGGCGGCCAGAGCCAGAAAAAGGAGGCCATGGCTCCGCCCCAACCCCATTTCTTCGTGTGGAGAGCGCGGGCCGCTTACAGCCAATGGTCCCGGTTTCCCTCGGTTTTCCATGTATTACTTGCGAAAACGCCACCCATCGAGATCGGAAATCTCAGCCGGCACCCTTATTCGATGTTTTAGTATGCGAAAACTAGAACAGGAGGAAAACCAGCCGTGGGCCGACCATCCAAGCCGCCGGAAGACAAGCTTGTCACCCTTAGCGTCAGAATCCCGCACACGAGTCTTGTCCTGCTCGACCGAATCATCGAGGGCGAACGTGAATATCTGCGCAAGCGACACCTACCCACGCATGGCGTAAACCGGAGCACGGCTTTTCGCGCGATCTGGGAGTTGGGCGAACTCGAATACGTCCTCCAGCGCGCCACGCTGTGGGTAACGCGACGGACGAACCGGTACACCGTGGCCCGCGCGGCCGACATGCTGGGATGGGACGCCGATACGCTGCGCCAACTCCTAGAGGAGCGCGGCATCGATGTCCCCGATGAAGAGCCGCCCGCCCCCGGGCCCACCGGGGCGCCCGACGAACCCGGCTCGCCCGGCCCGAGCTTTCTCGTCTGATCGGGCCGGTGGCGCAAAAACCGCCAGACCCAACCCTTTCTAGGGCAAAGACGGGTGGCCGGTTAAACAGTCCTCAAGTACTCTATATGTACTGTATTGTTTACTCTATCGTTTACCCTATCGTTGGTGCCTCCCATGCGTCCCGTCCCGGACCTCCTGGTCATCGTGATGACCGCCGTTGCCCTCAGCGGCTGCACGGACCCGGCGCCCGTCCCCGAATCCGTCGAGGAGACCGACGGCATCGAAGTGGACCCGGACACGGGACAGGAACTCTTCGTGAAGCCCCGCTGGGCGCCCGGACTCTGGTGGGACATCCATCTCGCCATCGACTACGGCAACGGCTTCCTCGGCGACTTCGACGGAAGGCTCATCGTGAGCGAGCAGGTCGCCGAAGGGTTCCGGGTGGGGAGCACCGAGCAGATCATGGGCATCTGGGACACCTACTTCGACAGCTTTTACGTGGGGCGGTTCGACGGCAACCTTAATCCGTACATCCAGGACACGCTCGTCGAGCTCTACCGCTGGCCACTTGCGGAGAACGCCACTTGGACCACGCCGTTCCCCGCGCAGGGCTTCGACGGGTTCTCCGGCCGCGTCGACGACCTCACGCTCAACGTGACCCGCTTCCCGGAGGACGAAGGCAAGTGGGGCCCCCGCCTACGGATCCAGGGCGCGACGGACCACGGCGAGAGCCTCGACTATGATTACGCACCCTCCACCGGTTGGATGACGTACTTCCGCATGCTGAACACGACGACCGGCCGTGTCATCGTCAGCGTCGATTTCAAGGGAGCCGGCGAGGCGGCCGAGGGCGAAATCCACCACGTGACGTCTGAGTTCCTCCACGGGACGTTCAAGATGACGCCGCCCTTCAATCCGAGCTACGCTCCCGTTCCGCCGGTGGAAGGATTCTCGGTCGCCGAAGGATTCGACTGGGTCGAGGAAATCCTGTTCCTGTTCACGTACCCCGTCCCCGATCTAAACGAGCAAGACGTGTTTGGGGCGGGAGAGGTCGTCGTTGAAATCGTGCGACCCGATGGCGACGTCAACCAGACCGCCCACACGGGCGCTGGCGAGACGTACGCGTCCCGCTTCGAACGCTACGTGGTGCCGATCGACTACACGGGAGACTGGAAAGTTTCGATAGCGCCCGCCGGGACGGGGGGCGCCTTCGTCGGGATCTTCGGGTTCCGGGACGAGATGACCACCCTCTAGAAGTGATGTAGGTTTTCCGCCCGCCGGGAGATGCCCGGGGGCGGAGG
>CAYVGY010000015.1:26366-29101 GCA_964451065.1 uncultured Halobacteriales archaeon | reverse complement strand
CAACCGCAGATTCGCCGAGATGTGGCGGATCCCGGACGCGGTGCTCGCCACCGGTGACGACGACGTTCTTCTACGACACGGTGACGATCTGGCACCGGGAATTCCTGCGTTTCACGCGGCGCCCCACGCGTGTCATCGGCAGCGTCGCCACGCCGCTCGTCTGGATGGCCATGTTCGGCTACGGCATGCAGCGCGGCCTCCGCATCCCTCTGGGCGAGGTGCTTCCCGGTTTCGAAGGCACCTACCTCGATTGGACCGCGCCGGGCATTATCGCCATGGGCATGCTTTTCTCGGGCATCTTCACCGGCATGGCGATCATCTTCGACCGCCAGTTCGGGTTCCTCAAGGAGATCTTGGTCGCCCCGGTCTCCCGCGTGAGCTTCGTGTTCGGCAAGGGCCTGGGAGGGATGACGACGTCGCTACTGCAAGGCCTGACGATGCTCGTCGTGTCGGTCCTCGTGTTCGGCGTCGAGTTCAGGACGCCGTACGGCTGGCCTCTGGGGTTCCTGTTGGCGCTGGCCGCGATGGCGCTTCTCGGCCTCGGCATCGTCAACCTCGGCGTCGCCATCGCCGCGCGCCTCGAAAGCCACGAGGTGTTCATGCTCATCGCGAACTTCCTCGTCATGCCGATGTTCTTCCTCAGCGGCGCGATCTACCCCACGCGCGACCTCCCCGTCGTCCTCAAGGGCGTGATCGCCGCCAATCCTCTCTACTATGCCGTCGACGCCATCCGTCACGCCATCTTCGGTCCGGCGACCACCGAGAACCTGCTCGTGACGGATTTCGCCGTCCTCGCGGGCTTCGTCGTGCTCACGACGCTCCTCGCGGCGCGCCTCTTTTCCCGAGCCTGACCTTTTCACCATCGTGCCCGAAGGCGTTTTAGGCAAGTCCGCGCCTGTGCGAGGCGTGAATCCGGTCCGGGCGCTGGTTCCAATCTCGATGGTGCTCCTTTCCGGTTGTGCCGGGCCCGACCCAGAGCCGGTGGACCCGAACCTCCTCATCGAGGGCGTCTATTGGAACATCGTCACCGACATCCCCTTCCCCGCCAACGTGGCGGACCGCGACGTCGTGGCGACCTTCACGCTCCAGCAATCGAGCCTCGACCACAAGGGCGGACTCGTCGCCGCACTGGACCCGCTCCCGGCGGAGCCCCGCACGAACCTCGATGGCACGCACGTCGAATGGGTGGTCGAGCGGGTCGGTGATCCAGCGGTGGATCCATCCGAAGGGGAGACCCTCGCGTATCACTTCGCGCGAGCGGGCGCGTACCTTGTGCGCGCGCGCATCGTGGACGACGATTCGGGACTCGTCGTGGTCTCCACGGAGGGCGCGGCGCCGACGCTGTGGCAAAGGGACTTTCGGGTCTCGCCGACACCCGGCCCCGGCCAGACGGTGACCCTGGGGACGTTCCCCGTCGAGTCCTCCCATGCCGAGGGCCGGCTCCTCATTGGGCCGGAATTGCTGGGGGAGCCCAATCCTGACCCGGGCCGCGTCGAACTCGTCAAACCGGACGGAACCCTTAGCGGAGACGACGGGACCCGGAACCCGTTCAACTTCTCGCCTGCGGACGTCGGCGAATGGACGCTCCGGTGGAATACCGGAAAAGCCACCTTTGCGGACGGGGCGCTGGTGATTCTTCGTGTCGAATACGAATACGTCCACGAAACGGACCCTGAGGATGAATGAGGCCGCGCGTCTCCGCTTGACCTAGGCTCCGCGAGCGCGGCTGCCCGACGCCGGAATCTGCGTGGCAGGCGGGGGCGAGCCGGCGCGTGCCGCGGCCCACATCAACCAAGCCGCGGGCAGAAGCCACAGAAGCGCGGCTACCCGGAGAACAGCGCGTTCTTGATAGAACCCGAAAGCGGTCAGGAGGCCGCCCGCCAAGCCGCCCAAGGATGCCGCGGTGGCGCTCCAGGCCGGCGTGAGTTGCGGCCGTACGACCTGCCCCACGGCCGCAAGAGCGAGGCCCACGCCGAGCGTGGCAATCCCCAACGCTGCCCCCAGCGACCGGACCGAATCGATTCGGTCGAAGAGGATGTCGTCGGCTCGGTCGACGGCGGCCGGAAGGGCCCCGGCGTCGACGACAGCGAGAGCCGCCAACGCAAGGGATCCGACGGCCGTGGCCGCGATTCCCAGGACGGACGCCGTGGAACGGTTGAGGGGGCCGGCGCGGGTGAGCAAGACCAGCGAGGCGATGGCGGCCGTCACTCCGGCGACGCCCAGGAGCAGCGAGAGCGGCACCCAGGCGGAAGAATCACGGACCAGGACCAGGCGCTCCAAGGCGGTCCCCTGGAGGAACGGCCGGGCCGCCAATGCCACCGTGAAGAGGACGAGAGCCGCCGCGAGAATCCAGGATGCGACGGTGGAAGCCTGGGCGGGCGGCGAGGGCGGGGGCGGCGGCGAAGGCGTGGTGGTCGACGTCGCCGCCGTCGGCCTCGGCGTCTGCGCGGTCGTCGTAGGAGTTGGCGGAGGGCGTGGGGCCGCGGCCATGAATCTCAGGTCCCGGAGATTCGACCGTGGCTTATACGTTGCGCGGTGCTAGCGGCGCCGGATGAACGCGACGGCCCCGGCGGCGAGGGTTGCCAGCAAGAACTCGAATCCGGGCGCGTTGGCGCCGTCGCTGCTCTCCGCGTGGTAAGGTCCGAGGCCGCCCGCGGACCCGTGGAACGCCTGGTCGCCCTCGGCGGGCATCGGCGGGCCGTCCACCGGGCCGGTGACGGCCATCAGCCCGCCGT
>CAYVGY010000015.1:0-26356 GCA_964451065.1 uncultured Halobacteriales archaeon | reverse complement strand
TCACCCGCCCGGACGCGCAGCATCCGCTGCTCATCGCTCTCGCCCGCCATGGCCGACTCCGCGACGTGGTAGCCGCCGTAGGACCAGTGGCCGTACCGTTTCTCGCCGGCCACGAGTTCGAAGTCGGCCCGCTGGGACTCGTCGGCATCGATGTCGAGGTTGTCGACGCCGTCGAAGTAGTCGTCAGCCCAGACCCGGACCGAGTAGTAGCCGGCGTAGACGTCGATGCGGTAGGAGCCGTCCTCGTCGGTCGGCGCGCTGCCCCAGTCGTGGGTGACTTCGTTGTAGAAGGTGACGACGGCGTTCGGGATGGCGCTTCCGTCGGCGGCGTCCAGCACGTAGCCCCGGAACTCGCTCGTGGGCTTCGGCCGTTGCGTCAGCTCGAAGTCGAATTCGTAGTCGTGGCCTTCGACGGCCACGAAGGACCGGTGCGTGGGGAGGTACTCCATCGATTCCTTCTCAGAACGTTCGCAGGACGGCGGAGCGGCGACGGTCATCGGGGAGGGTTGGTCCTCGGAGGCCTCGGCCACCGGTTGGGGGTCGTCGCACCCATGGCGCGGGTACCAGACGGCCGTGAGGATGTTGTAGCCGGGTTTCACCAGGAGTTCGTAATTCCCATGCTCGTCGGTTTCAGCGCGGGCCCAGGTTCCCCATTTCTGGTTCTCGACGTTGATGGTCGCGAACGGGAGGGTGTCGCCCGAATCGGCGTCCGTGACGCGGCCGCTCACCGGGATCGAGTCGGGCGGGATGGGCTCGAGCGCGAATTGGACTTCGAGGTCTTGGCCCGCTTCGGTGTCCAGGGTGGATTCGTCCTCCAGGAATTCGGGCGCCGACGCCTGGACTAGGAGGTCGCCGGCGGCCACGACGAGTTCCCAGGAGCCATCGCCGCGGGACGAGGTGGAGTTGTATTGGTTGTAGGGCGACTCGTAGCTCCAGCAGGGGTCATCGCAGTCTTGGGGCGGGGGCGGGCTGCGTGAATCGGACGCGACGCAGGCTGCATAGGGGGGGCACGTCTCGTAACGGTAGTTGGGGCCGGCAGAGACCCATCCGTCGGCGATGGGTTCGCCGGAGGTGCTGCGGAGCGTGCCGTGGAGGCGGACGGTGTTGTCGTCCGACGACCGCATCGGAATGGTGACGGTGCGGTCGTCAGGCAGCTGGACGGTGCCGTAGAGCGTGTCGAAGCCGGGGAAGCTGGCGCGGAGGCTGGCCCAGCCGCGGTTCACTTCCAGTTCGAAGGCGCCGGTGGCGTCGGATTCCGTCGTGAACCATTGGACGCCGACGCTGGACACGCACATGCCGGTGTCGTCGCAGCCGCCGTCCTCCTCGCCGTCATAGTAGGAGGTGACTTCAAGGGCCACGCCGACCATGGGTTCGTCTTCCGGGTCGAGGACCGTGCCCGAAAGGAGGACCGGGTCGCCGGATTGGACAGGTTCCTTGATTCTGAGCACGATGGCGTCGGCCTCGGCTTGGAGGACGGTGCCGCCGACGAGGACTTTGACGGAGGCGCGCAGGCAACAGTCGTGGACGGCCGTCACGGTGTAGTTTCCGGCTTCGATGAGGCTGAACTTGTACCCTCCCTCAGCGTCGGTGGTCGCGTTGGCCACCGGCTGGGCACTCGATGCGCGAACGAGGGTGACGGCGGCGCCTTCGAGATTCAAGCCCGAGGCGTCGGCGACATGGCCGCGAAGTTCGTAGACGGGTCCGGGCAGGTCGGTGGCGCGGGCGGACGGTCCGCCGAGCGCGGCGACGCCGAAGATCACCACCAAGAAGAAGACGAGCGTTCGGGGGACGGGGTGGGGGGAGAAGTTCACGACCATGGGGTCACCTGCCAATCGTCTCAAGACACCCGGGCCGATATAAAAGGGCCCAGATGGTTGGGTCGGGGACCGACAATCGCCAGGGGCCGCGCTAAAGGCGGTCGCCTACGCCACGGCCGTCGGGACCATCTTGCGGTCCGACGTGAGCTTGTGCTCGCGGGCGTACTCGGGCGCGTAGAATCCGTACCGGTCGATGACCCAGCCGGTGGCCAGGCGCCGCTTGATCTCCTCCACGTGGGGCTTGACCTGGCGCGTGGTGATCATCCAGAACATGTAGAGGTCGCCGCCCACCGACATGAGGGGGTACGTGAACGTGGCGGGCTGGTTCTTCTCGATCGTCCAGTGGCTGATGAAACCCAGGACGTAGACCGTGATGATGCCGGCCGGGACCAAGAGCCATCGCATAGTGCCTAGCGCGAAGAAGTTCGTGATTTGGTCGGTGACGGCGACGCCGGTCGCGATGATGGCGATCCACGTGCCGACGTAGTGGAGGGCGCGCGTGCCGGTCTTCATGTGCTGGCTGAGGTAGTAGTACCAGAACGAAGCGAATTCCTTGTGGTACTTCTCGGGCATTTTCGGCACCAAATCACCTACCGCGAGCCAGGTTCTTGGCCTTTTCGCCGCCCGCCTTTAAGCTACGGTGGTCCCGCTTGCCCTGGCCCCCCGTGCCGATTAGGCGCCGAAGGCGATGTAGTCCAGAAGCCCGTTGGCCCACGTCGGGGTCAGCCCAGAGGTCCGCCAGATGAGCTGGAAGGTGCCGGCCTGGACCGCATGGTTGCGGAACAGCGCCGATCGCAAGACGCCCACCGGGCCGCATGTGACGTACGTCTCGTCGACCACGGCGCCCTTTGCCACGAGTTGCCAATAACCACACTGCGAGGCCAGCCCGCCCGCGTCCGTGATGGCGAAACGGATGCGATCCGCGTAGGCGCCCGCGAGCCCGTAGGAGGCAAAGCAACCGCTTTCGCTAAACCGCAGCGTCTGGCCCCCCGACGCCTCCGCCATTGGGACCATGACCCACGGAGCCGCGCACGGATATGTCGCCCCGCTTTCTCCCTCGATGGTCCCCGGGTAATTCTTCGGCGCTGTCTCGGCGGCCAGTCCCGAGAGCGACGCGCGGATGAACACCTGCCTTCGGAAATCGAACGAGTAGTCGTATTCGAGCCACGCCGCCCCGTCGCTCGTGTGGTAGATGTCGATGATCTCATACCAGAACCGCGGCACCATGCCTTCGCGTAAGCAATAGATCCGGCCCTCGTCGAACCGGGAGCATTCGTAGAGGTCGACGACGGCCTGCACGACGCACCCCTTTCCGTTGGAGACGACGAACTGGAGCTTTCCTTGAGGCGCCGGCGCACCCGCGATCTCCTTGTCAAACGCGACCCGAGTCGCTTCCAGCACGCCGGCGGCTGGCGTCGTCATGCAATCCACCGCGCCCGTGTGATGGGTCAGCTGGGCGGCCATCGCCCAGTCTTGCGAGTGGATCGGCATCGCGTTTTCCCACTCGGCGGCCGAGGATGGGACGACGGCCAGGAGCAGCGCGACGAGAATGAAGGGTCGCCATGCGGATGGAATGATGGATGAAGCGGTCACGCTTGTTGCCTCTCGGGGCCCCGCCCACCCGCGAAGGAACTATCATGTTTCTGGAGCAATCCGTGCCTGAGATTGCCGGGCGCGCTCCCGATGAATGAATTACCCGCGGCGCCAAAAGCGGCGGCGAAGGCTCGAGGTCTTCGACCGCCAACGGGGCCATCTCGCGTTCTCATCCGACAATGCATTTTCCGCGAAGAATGGGGCTGTCCGACTCGTAGTACATGATGATGCTCGCGCAGGTCCAGTTGCAGTCGCCCCATCGTGCCGGGTCACGCCAATAGATCCCGTAAATGTAGGAGCCGTCCGCGTCCCGCACCCACGCATCGTGGTAGTTGGCGTCGCCTTGACATTTGCCCACCCACCAGCTGGGCATTGCCTGCACGGTGGCCAGCGAGGTCGACATGGCGCCTAGCAAAAGGAGGGCTAGCAGGTATGGGTGGCGCACGTTGCGTAGGTGTTCGCGGAATTTCTTGAATCCTTTTCCAACGATTCGAAAACCGGCCGAAAGGACATCGCTGTCGCTTCGGTCGGGAGGTCGGGCGAGGCGCCCAACCCGCGAAATGGATCACGACGAGGCTACCGCTGCGTGACGCACTGGGAGGTCTCGCCGTCTTCGACTCGAACGCGAATTCCGATGTCCTGACCAGAGCACAGCTCGACGGCCGCCGCGGGAAGTTCTCCGCACGTAGACGCGGCTCCGTCAGCGACCTGGACATGCCCGCCTTGTTGCTCTCCGTCGCAAGGCGTGTAGCCGATTGACGGCGCTGCGGCGCACGCCGACACGAAGCGCCCCGCCACGTCGTGGATGGTTGGGTCCGTGCCGTACCAACAGGTCGCCGTCAGGTCCGCCGAGGGCATGAGCTCGTAGCCATGGCCCGGTTCGACGAGCTCGGACCCGGAGGGCGGTGGTTGAGGGAATCCCCCGACCGCTTCGGGGTGCACCTGGGGCAACTCGCCGGGCTCGAACCAGTTCGGATTGGTGCCCACGGGAGGTTCGCCCCGCTCGATGAGCTGGATGTTTCCATCGGCATCGCGGCAGGCGCCCCGCCGGTACTCGCGGCTCTTGCCATCGCCGCCCTGATAGGGGTAGGACGCGCCCAGATCCGTTTGGCAATCAAGTTGAAGGTCGACCCGTGGGCTCCCGCTGGGCGGATGGAAGAAGATCGGCGAGCCGCTGGTGCTCGGAGGCCGACCGGGGTCGAGGAGCGCCCCGGGGCTCGGCGGAGAACCTGGCCCGTCCCATCCACCGCCTGGGCCGGGAGGCACGACCCCCGGTTCGGCTCCGTGACAGGCGCCGACGTAGGCCCCGGCGGCCTTGATCGGGTCCTCGCAGCAGTCACCGTTGACGTCCGATGCGTCCTGGTAGATCCCCAAACATCCACCCACGCTAGCGCCGGTTTCGGGCGTCGTCACGCTCGGCTGCCCTGGATCGAATGGAAGAGAAGACGGCGGTCGGGCCTCACCTTCGTGGCACGTGAGAAGGTCCGTAACGCGTTCCCCAACCGGAACGGAGGCCGACGCCTGGAGTCGCCAGACACAAGGCCGGTTCTGGGTCGGCGTCGAATCCGGGGGCTGGTTCGGCCAGTTCCCGTACGCTCCGAACCAGGCCTGGATTTGGGCGACGGGCACGACCGGGAGAAGGCCGCCGTGGCAGGTACCGTCAAGGTTGCCGTCCCGGTCCCGGAAGGCGTAGGGGACGACCCAGAGCGTCGAGGCCCCGGGGGGAATGGTGCCCTCGGAGCCCCCGCAGAAGAGGCCGGACGAGAGGACCCGGTCCTGCGCGTCCAGGTAGATGACGCGCGTCAAGGCGCGGGAGGCCCCGGTCGGTGGAAGGAGGCCGCCGGGCGACTGGTTCGTCCCAAAAGAGATGACGGCTACGTGGGTCTCGCCGGGTTTGATGTTATACCGTGCTCCGCTCCAAGCGATGTCGCTGCCAGAATCTTGGCACGAGTCGGGCCAACCGATCAGGACCGGCGACGGGATGTTTTGGAACAGGTGGGCTGCCTCGATCGGACCTTCGTCCGGGTTGGCGAGCACGACGCAATCCGTACGCTCGAAACGAAAGTAGTCGATTGAGGACGAGGTGTCGGCGGACGCGGTCGATAACCAGCACGAGCTCGCGACCAAGGCGAAGGCGACTACGAAAGAGGTTGCCACGGGCAGCAAGGCCGGGCGCCCGATGATAATCGTTGTTTCAACCTTTTGAAAACCCCCGTTGTCAAGTCATTGGAAAAAAGGACATAGACCTCCTGACCGGTCGAAATCATGTGCGCGGCACCTGCGCCATGCTCGTCTTGACCATCACGCTCCTCCACGGCCCTGGCGTCGAAGGCCAATCCTATCCATCGGCCCCTCGCGGCCTTCGAGGATCTCCCACTTGCACCCCCGGGCAACTCCTACTTGAGCGGGAGAAGCCACTATCCTGGAACCCTGTCTACTGCAGCGTTCATGGGCGCGCCTATTGGCAGCGCGACCTTTTCGTTGGTGAACCCCGCCGCTGCCGCGATTAGCCCAGCGCGGGAAGTGTTCGGGTTTCAACCCGCGTTCCTGGTGCCTTCCGCCGGCGCGGCCACGTCGTGCCTGCCCGCGCTCCGCTTCGCGTTCAGCGAGGCGACGCTGGACCTGCGCCGCATGGGCGCGAGCCTCTCCGCGTCCGACGAGGGGTCCTTTGTCGGCGTTGGAGGACCCGCGGTATGGCTTACGCGTGACCTCATTGACTACCCGAACGGCCTGTGTGCGACGCTCGCGCTCGTTGACGGCGATCCGCGAGTAATCGCCTTGGAAAGAGGATAATAACACGGCCTCGCATCCGGTTGAGGCGGCGACGTTTGCTTTTTCGACCGCCAACGGCGTGGAACCCGGTCCGGCCTGGGAACCCTTTGCTCCATTGAGCCCTAATACGACTGCTGGCACTCCTTTCCTTGGGTGTCTTCCTTGGCCTGGCTCCGACGCAAAAAAGCCCTTTGTCGAACCGCAACGCTAATGGTCGGTCTTGTTGCCCTCCTCGCGGCCTCGCAGGTCGGCGTCGCATCCCCTTCCGACACGACGATCCTCGACACGTGTCGGTCGAGCAGCCATTCCGACGCCTGGAGCGAGAGTTCAACCACCACCTGCGGCCCCCATGTGGGTACGGGACACGTTTGCTATTCCTACATCAAGCACCACGATCGCAGCTGGGACTCCGAAGGAAACGCGGTCCAGCACAACTACGAATCAGAACAGTGCCTCGTCGGGCACATGGAGTAGGCGGTGCCTCGCATGGCTGGAACGCGTCGAATCCTTGGCAGTTTATCGTCGAGCGCGGCGTCTTGTGGCGTCCTCGTCGCCGTCGTCTTCATCGCCGCCGCATCCCAGGCCGGTGCCGTCCCCGACGTGGCCTGTAGCTCGACGGGCGGCAGCGACGGCGGGGGCGGCTATGACGCTTGGAGGCACGAGAGCTGTCTCGTCGGCCACGGGTGCATTCTCTACAACAGCCACGAACGATGGGACGGCCCCGGCCGAAAGACCGAGGACAAGTCTGGTATCTGTTCGTCCTTGCTGAAAACGAGCGGCTAGGCCCGAACCTCGTCCGGAAAATCTCGAGGGTCCAGATTTGGGCCGGGAGCGTGCATCCATGGCGGCAGCCCTAGGGGAAGCGGGCTCGTGTAGTCCAGCGCGGGATTGTCATCTTTGGTGCCCCGGAGATGAGACCACCGCTGAATGACGGCCGGTGGCTGCGTGCTGCCCTCGGCGCCCGACCAGCGGCAAGACCTAGCGAGATCGATAATTTCGCAACTGTACGGACCAGCCGCCTGCGTCGGCCGGGAGTTCTTCGATTGTGGGCGCGACGACTACTTCAGCCCCGCGCAGTGAGCAGGGACCTGCTTGGCCACCCATCGAAACTTGGCCGCCGACTACAGTCTAACCACCCGCAGATTGATCGTGTGACACTCGTGCCGGAGTCGCCCAAGGAGGAGCGGGCGAGGGGAGTGTCACGGAATCATCCTGCGCGTGGTTAGTCCCGACCATCCGCGCCGTGCACGAATGGATGCACGGTCGCCGAATCATCCGATGGCCGGCCACAGACCGAACGCCGCTTGAATTGCTGGGGCCACTTCACTAGGCTCGGAACCAGTTGCTCCACAGGGGCTACATACGCGTGGCAGCCTCGCCGCACCGGAAGCAACATGGCTGGCCTGGCGCGGATTCGAAGGATGCTCGTCCTGGGAATGGCGGCGGCGACCCTCCTCCTGGTCGCTCTTCCCGCCGCGGAAGCGACTGTGCCGCCCGGGACGCCGCAATCCCGTCGGTGCGGATCGGGCTCCTTCGTGAGCTCACCATATGGCTGGTATGTGACATGGGGCGATTTGGACCTCGGCGCCTGCGTCTACTATGGCCCCCCGGCCAACCCGGTGCAGGAACGGTGCGGTCGCGGCTCCGACGAGTACACGGGTCTCCACCTCGCCTTGGGAAACGGCGGCGCGACGGCTTGCAAGTACGGCTACGGGTCACGGCCCTGCAACGACGACGAGATCCGCATGGATCGCGCCTCCGGCGTGGACGACGACCGCATCTGCGTCGGCCTCACGGTGCCCACGGACTTGTCTCCGCTGCTCCCGCGCGTGGAACCCCACACAGGCTTGCCTTGAGGGCGGACACTCTCCCGGCCAAACTCCTAGGGCACCGTTCCTTCCAGCGAAGAACACTCCGCGCCCACCGACGACCAGATGGCAGCCCTCGGCGACCGGTCGCCTTAGCTTTCAAAACCATTGGAAGAAGTACGAAGTAGTGACGAGTCTACTCCCACCGCAGCGTGGTTCCATGAATATCCACACTACGATGGTTCGAAGCATGTGGTTGAGCGTCACCGTCCTTGGCGCCTCCCTGGGCGCGATGACTCTGAGCTCCGAAGAGGCGGAAGCATCCCCGACTTGGTGGAAATGCGTGATTGGCGACGAGAACAACGAAAACTACATCTGCGTGGCGACCTACGGCAACTGTGCGGCCCACGTCGCCATTCGGCAAAGCGACGGCGACTTCGACCTTCTCTGTTCAAGCTAGGGCGCCAAGCCAACCCACCGATTTCGGCGGCACGAGCGCATGGGCGCTGGCAGAATAGGGGTTCAACGGGCGATTCCAAGGATTTGGCAGCGCGCTCCGCGCCGCTGAAGGGCAGCCTCATCGCCTCGGGTCGGTTGAATGCTGTCTCAGACATTGACCGTTTGCGGCGCGCAGTCGGCCGTCGGCGACAGCACGACGCGACCCGCTATTCGCTCGCGGCCGATTTCGCCGGAGCGCACCATGCGTTCAACGTAGTAGTGCATGTTTGGATAGGGCAACCCGATATGCCTCGCCAGAGCCTGCAGGGGGAGGCCCGGGTGTTCCCTGACGGCCCGCAGGATTCGTGACCGAGGCGTCTGTGCCCGAAGCGACGAGAGTACCGTTTGAATGCGGTCGTCACCGACCCGGAACAGCAGTTCTTGGCCGTCCTGGTGACGGGAGGCCACCAGGCCAGCCCGTTTCAAGACACGCAGGTGATACGCTGCGTCGTGGAAGGAGGTGGGAATCCGGTGCGCGACTTGCGCCGTGTAGAGGCCCGGGGCCTCGGCGAGGATGGTCAGGATCCGTTGACGCTTCGGGTGTGCAAGCAGCGCCAACTCCGCTCGTCGCCGACCGCCGCGAACCCCGGCGTAGAGGACGGGTCTCCCCGAGGCGTCGGATTCCACGCGAAATCTCCAGTTCGAGTCCGGCCGCAGGGGAGAGCCACCCACGGGCCGGGTTGGCTTGGACCCTATTACTCGTGACAGGAGCAAATGCTTCCGAGCCGGCGTCCCGACGTCGCGGGCTCAAACGGCGGGGTTCAGGTTCAAAACCGTTGCAAAAAAGCTCAAGAGTTTCTGCGCCACCCAAACCCTTCGGTGAAGCGTGTCGAGAACGAACCCCCCCAAAAGTCTCAGCGTGAAAGTCGGTACCGGCGTCGCGGTCTTGGCCCTGGCCGTGGTCGGCTTCGCCCTCGTTCCGGCGGCCAGCGCCGCAGTGCCCCAGTCCGACACCTGCAACGGATACATCGAAGACGACGGTTGTTGGATCGGCGGGCAGTATTGCCGCTTGTACGTAACCTTCCTCGGGTGTGTTCGAGGTTAGGAAAACGCGTTCCCGGGGTCGGGCGGGCCCGACCCCCTTCCCTCCCCTCTTGCGCCGCCACGTCTGAAGGCCCATCCGTGTCGGACCCCCTAGACCGGGTCGACGCCCGCTCGGGTGCCACAAACCTGATATGCGGATCCGCGCCGAGGCCGGGCGCATGCGGTGGGTGGCAGCAGCTGGCCTCGTTCTCATCCTTCTCGCCCCCGGGGCGGCTGCGGCGAAGATTGTCAGCTATGGTCTCCCCGTCCCCTCCGAACCCATCGTTCCCAACCCCGGAAGGTTCCCAGAGATCGACGCACCCTCGGCGCCGGACGTTCCCCCTGCGCCCGACCACCCCTCAGCCCCCGACGTCCCCACCCTTCCACTGCCCGACGATTCAGATCCAGAGACAGAATCAGGCGATGCCAGCCACCAAGATCCCGCCGCTGACGATGGCGCGTCACCAACACCGCTTTCTACGGCGGAGGGCGTTTGGCCCCTCCCGCCGTCCGCAACGGACGTCGTTGACGCCGCGGAATCTGCCCGTCCTGCCTCGGAGCAGTTGGCCTGCCTCGCACGTCACACTGTTTCCTCCCTCCGCGCCTTCATTGATTCACCCGCAAAGGTCGGCGGCCGTGCGCTCCCCAACGCCAATTCGTGCGTCGTGCCGGAAAAGGCGGAAGGAACCCCCGCCAGCCAAGACACGGTCGCGGTCTCGAGCGGCCGCGTGGCCGATCCAGGCCAGGCAAGCGTCGCGGGGGCTTCCGTCGCAGGTCCGCTGCTTCTCGCCTTTATTGCCGCGTTCGTCGCGGGCCGCGTCCACGCGGCCAAGGCGTCCCGGGCGGCCGCGGCCCCCCCGTTCACGACCGCCTAATGCAATCCTGGGCCGGCCAAGCGCCGAGAGGACCCACATTCGGTTGCCGCCGCCCGGCCCGCGCGCCGGCCGCGTTGCTCAATCTTGCCCATCCAAGGTCTTCGTGGCGATTGGGGGGGGCGAAAAGGCGGGCACGTTGCGCGACACAAACCTAATAACCCCGACGCCGGGACGGGGAGGGCGGTGGCGGTAGGTGCAACCAGGCTCCCCTGAGCGTTCTCCCGCCCACGCCTTCCGGGCGCCAAGAACCTGGCTCGGTCCATTGGCTCCCGGTTCGCCTGGCCACCGTCTCGCCCGCCCAAGCCGCCGCACGCTCGCGGCGCTCGGAATCGCCCTAGTCATCGTCGTGGCTGATGGCGCCTGGCTACTTGCCTCTGCGTCGCTCGTGGACGAAGAGTCCCCGGCGGCCCGCTCACCAAACGCGGCCGCATCCTTCGAGGCCGCAAACCCTTGGCCGGGCGACCACGGCGAATACGTGCGTGCCGTCGTGGCTTGGGCCCCCGACGACACGTGGGTCCTTGAGGACTACGAGACCGTATATGGATTCGACGGGCTGGCGAGAGAATGGGCGCCAGACGCCGCAGGGACCGTGCGGTGGACCCCCCGCGTCCAGTTTGCCCTTCCGGGCGAAGAGCCGCCGGCTACCTACCAAAACCCGCTCAAGACGTTGATCCTCGACGACGAAACCGGCCGGACGATTGGAGTCGCTGCGACCATTCCCGATGGCGGAAACCTCTCGCGAGGACAGTTCTCCGTGACCCGGGACGTCCTTCGCTTCCTCCCCGACAACCTTGTGATTCCCCCGCCTTGCGGGATTCAGAACGCCCTGCAGGAATCCCTCCCCGATGTCGACTCGCCCGTGGACCTCTTCGGCGGCTGTACCCCTCCGCACGCGAGTCTTGGTTATCTCGGCGGGCCCTTCCTCATGAGTGCGAAGGGTACGTTCCAGGGCTTGGACCTCGTCGAGTACCGATCCGTCATGAAGGCGTCCAACGGCTTCCCAGCGGCCGTCGCCGCTTTCGCAGCGGGAATCCCGTTCCCCATCTGGATGGGGACCTCGCGACCCGACGTTCCCGAAATCTACGACGTCGTCCGCTTGTCCACTTTCCAGCGTGGCGTAGGCCCGGGCGAGCGGGCACCTCGGCCGTCCTTCTCAGCGCTCGACTGGCGCCCCGTCCTCCCGTGGGGCCTGGACGACGAGGGCATTGACCATCCCTTCCCGGCGTCGGAGGCTTACCGGCGGGCGCTGGCAGACCCGGGCTATCCCATCTTCCGAGATTATGCGGAAAAGCATTCCTCCGCCTGGCCCCTGTCCGCCTCCTATTCTTCCTTCAACGCGTCGCCAGACCCCCTCACCGGCGCCACCACGAATGCCCGCCTCAACGAGCATCGGTGGAGCTTCGATCTGGCCGACTCCGACGCCCGTCTCCTCGCGTGCTATGAACGCTTAGCGTTGGACCCACCCAACGACCCGGGATTTGCGTCGGGCGGAAACTACGCGACGGTTTGCGGCGCCGAGCGCCCCACTTCCGCCAACCGAGAACGGTCGTCTGCGATGCAATTCCCAACCGTAGCCTCCGTGGTGACGATGTTCCATCGGTTCTCCAGGCTCCCCGTATTCGAGGAGCCGACCGTCGGCTGGGGCATCGAGCCATCCTGGCACTGCAGCCGCTGGACCAACGACCGGGGGTTCCCAGATCCGGGCTCCACCTCCCCCATGTACTATGCGTCCACGCAAGAATGCCACGCCACGGACGGCGCCTGGGTCGAAATCTCCTCCGCCAACGAGACGATGAGCAGCGAAGGCTCTTCGGGCGTCCGGGAGTCGGAGTCCGGCGGCATGTTCGTGCAGTTTGACGACGCGGGCCGGACGTGGTCCATCCAACGCTGGCACGGGGACTCGTGGCGCCGCACGGGCTTCGGAACCCCGTTGTCGCCGAGCCCGGCCCACGCGTCTCTTCCGCCGCCCCAGGCGTGGCGCGGTTGGGATTCCGGCGAGGCCCTCAACGTCGACCGCGTCCCCAAACACGTCATCGACCCCACCGCCGCGGCCGTCGGCGTCGGCCTTCTCACGTTGGTCTTGCTCGTGACCCTGGCCGCGTGGTCCCAGCTCCGCACGGGCGCGGCCGGTTTCTTCTACGCGCGCCTGGCGCCCAGCGCGGTTCTCAAGCATCCCACCCGCATCAAGATCCTGGAGATCCTTCGCACCGAACCCGGCCTGCATTTTCGAGAACTCCAACGCCGACTCGGAATCAGCAATGGGCTCGCGCTCCACCACCTCCGTCTCCTTCTTCGAACCGGCCACGTTCAGGAACGCGCGACGGCCGGTTTCACTTGTTACTTCGCCGCAGGGTCGGTTGACCGACGCCTCGTGCCGGCCCTGGCCGCGCTCCGCGCGCCCGCCGCCCGAACTCTCCTCGCCGCCGTCGCGAAACGGCCCGGCCAATCCTTCGCGAGCCTCTCGGGGATGCTCAAGATTTCCCGTAAGGCGGTCGCCTACCACGCGGAGAGGCTCGAGGTCGCTGGCCTCATCGCCAACGCCGGGCGCCTTCGCGAGGCGAGGCTTTCCGGGACGGACCTCGGAACCTTGGCTATCAGGGCAATCACGCTTCCGCCTCCCGGTTTCGGCCCGGCCGAAGCGCTCGATGAGCCGCCCAAGGGCCGACGCGACCCGACGCCTTGAACCGGCCCTCCGAGTGTGAGAGGACACCCCCAGGATGCACAAGGAAGGTCACACAAACCTTATACGGCCAGAGCCCGCCGTCTTTCTCGGGTGGCCATCGGTCGGCATGGCGGAACGGCAACTTTCACAATACCGGGAACCTGCTGAACGCAGGCGTCCGACATCCGCCGCGGACCCAAGGGCGTCGTCCCGGCGTTGGCGGTCCGCCGGCATGTTCTTGTTGGTCGCGTTCCTGACGAGCGCCGTCTGGCTCTACGGCGTGGAAGCCGCGGACGAGGCGCCCGCCGTCGCTTCAAGTCCGCCACCGGTTTCGGCGGAGCCATCGCCTCCGTTTGGCGTCCCCGAACCCCATCCGGGGGACCAGGGGAGCTACGTGCTTTCCGTCGTGGCTTGGTCGCCCACGGATTCGTGGTTGATCGAGGACCAGGATGTTCTGTTGAATTTTTCCTTGCATCGAGGAGAATGGATGCCGGACATGGACGGTCAGCCGAGATGGGTCAACCGAATCGCAATCGGGCTTCCGCCCTGGCAAGACGGAGTAACCGTCTCGACGGGAAACGTCCTTCTCCTGCTCGACTCCGCGACCGGTCGCCTCGCCGCCGTGGGCGACGGATGGGTCGACCAACGAATCTTCGATTATGGGAGCGGCGCCAGCGCCCAGGAAACATTGTACGACGAAACGATCCGCATCCTGCGCCCTGACGAGGGCCTTGCCGCTCCATGCGCGTTCCGTAACGCCTTGCAAGGCCGCGAAGTACCCATCGCGGAACCGGTCCGCCTCTTCGAGGACTGCTGGCCCTTGGTCGGCGGACCCTCGGATGCGGCCCAGGAATACCGTGCCACCGCACGAGGCGCGATGGATTCCCACGAAATCGTCGAGTACCGTCCCGCCTCGGAATCCGGAACGGAGAACCCCAACTCGTTCGTCGTATTCGCCCGCGACGTCCCGTTCCCGCTTTGGATCGGGCAACAACGCACCGACGAACCTGGCATTTACGACGTCGCCCGGTTGAGCACCTTCGCTCGGGGAATCAACGTCGAGGACCCGGCTCCTCCGCCCGCTGCGACTCCGCTCGAATGGCGGCCGCTGCATCCTTGGGGCGTCGAAGACGTCGGAATCGACCATCCAATCCCCGCCTCGGAAGCCTTTCGACGGGCCCTCGACCACCCGTCCGGGGCGGAGCTGAAACTGTTCTTGGAAAAGCATCCGAACGCGCGGCCCGCCAGCATGAGCTACACCGAGGGCGAATCGGACTACTTCACGCACTGGGGGTCCACGGCCGCTGGCCCGACCCCTTGGCCCCGGTATCGGGGCTGGTCGTTCCTGCTGGCCGAAGGCAACGCGGGCTTCCGGGTCTGCGCGGAACAAACCGTCCCCGTCGACCGGGATGGCGTCGAAATCGAAGCCGCCGCCGTCGACCAGTCCTGCCCGATGGGCGACTACAACCTCGAGGGGTCCGACTACGAGGACATGCCCCCGGCTCCCCTGCAAGGACCCACGGCCACTTCCCTCCAGGCCGCCTGGTCCGCCACAGGGGCCATCGCAGAGCATCGTGGCTTTGCAAGCTGGGGATTGGGCCGCCAACTCCGGTGCCCCCCGGGCAACGACACGACGGGCTGGGCGCGCACCCTTGTCCCGCGAAACGAATCGCGATCCTCGGGCCCCTGCTCCCTGGAGCCGGTCTTCCAGTTCTCGGTCACGACCAAGGTGGACCAGGACAACGGGACCGGAGTTGAAGGAGACCAATTCGCCAGCAGCGGGACCCGATCCGTCACGTTGGACGCCACCGGGCGCGTGGAATCCCTGGAATCCCACGGCTGGATGCGCAGCGATGCCTGGAATTCCCCCACGGCATCCGCGGAGACCTTCGCTCCGTCCCTTCCGCACGTGTGGCCGGACCAACCCCCCGCGGGACCGCGGGAAGACCTGACGGCCGCCGTCCTCACGAAGGAACCCGTCTCTCCGCCCATCCTCGCTGCAGCCACTGGCCTCGCCGGCCTGCTCGCGACGCTGTTGTACTGGAAATGGCCGCAACTCAAGGCCACCGTCGCCTCCGCCTTCTACGCCCGCCTCGCTCCGGACGCCCTCCTCAGGCACCCCACCCGGCAAAAGATCCTGGAGATCCTTCGCTCGAACCCCGGCCTCCATTTCCGGGAACTCCAACGTCGACTCGGAACCAGCAACGGCCTCGCGCTCCACCACCTGCACGTCCTCCTTCGGACGGGCCACGTCCAGGAACAGCCCGCCGGCGGATTCACTTGTTACTTCGTCACGGGAGCCGTCGATCGTCGGCTCGTGCCCGCCCTGGCCGCCCTGCGGGCCCCCTCGGCGCGCGCCCTGCTTGCGGTGGTGGTCGAGAATCCCGGGCTCACGTTCACGGATCTGGCGCGACGGCTGAACGTTTCTCCTAAGGCGATCGCCTACCACGCGGATCGGCTCACGAACGCCGGCCTGCTCGTGAACGCCGGCCGGCTCCGGGAAGCCCAGGTTTCCTCCACCGAGCTCGGAAAGATAGCGGCCCGGTCGTCGAACCGCCAGCCTCCGGGTTCGGCGTAGGACCCTCGGGCGGCGTTTTCAAGCGGTTGGAACAACCTTCATCCGGGGACCACGCCACGTGCCCCCCCACGGGCATGACGACCGCGTCACGATTGTTGTCCTGGGGCCCCCTCTCGTGTGTGCTCTTGCAGGCGGCCGCGAACGCGACGGCGGGCGGCGCGCCGCCCCCGAATGACCTCCTGGCGTCGGCCGTGATTGTACCCGACGCCCCGGGATGGTTCATCCACACAGTATCCGTCGCGTCGGCGACCGTCGAGCCCGGCGAGCCGACGACGTGCGGAAGCTCACGAATCGGGCAGACCGTGTGGTACGCCTTCACGCCCTCCCAAGACGTGGGACTACTCGTACGCGCCATGCCCAATGCGGTCGGCCGCCCGGCGCTCGGCGCCTTCACCGGAGACCAACCCGATAGGCTGACCGCGCTGGATTGCGATGTGGAGTTCGAATGGGGCACGCAGCTTCTCATCTTCCGCGCGCGCGCCGGAACCACGTACCGGTTCCAGGTCGGCATCCACGGGGCTTCCGATTACGGAAGCGGTTCCCTCACCTTCAAACTGCAGCAGGTCCCCTTGCCGCAGAACGACGATTTCGCGAACGCGACCATCGTCGGCCAGGGGGCCTCCGCCGTATCCGTGCCAGGCATCGGACTCGTTGGAACCGAACCCGGCGAGCCGCTGCTCAAGCCCCCTCGGGTGGCCTACTTCAACGGACCCGACGACTACGAGCTTGTGCCAGAATCGACCATCTGGTACAGGTTGCGCCTCCCGGCGACCTCGCTCGTATCCGTGCAAGCCCCTTCCAAGCACGACTCGTTCCTCGCCGCCTACCAGGGGCGGTCTCTCGATGACCTCGTGCCCGTTGCCGCTTCGCCCGTGGCGAGTCCCGTGATGATCACGCCGGGCCTCATCGTCCGGGGAACCTATGACGGCGACACCGCCGCCCTCCTCTTCGTCGCCCAGCAGTGCGAAACCTACCACGTGCAGGCCGGAACCCATGGCGGGATCCTTTCGGAGGGTCTCAAAGTCGAATTCCTCACCATCCCATCCGGGCTTCCCGCCTCCGAGTGCGCCCCCGAAACCGGGACGCCGCCGGGATGGAGAACCCGCGAGGTCGCGCGCATGGAGCAGCCGCTCGCCTCGGGGCTCGGGCATGCGCGGTTCTTCCTGGCCGGGAGAAACAACGCCTCGGACCCGGCGCAGACCCATCGATACGACTTGCAGGTCAGGGTAGGCGATGCCACGACCGTCCTCACCTTCAACACCTTCGGTGCCCCCCTTCCCGAGTTCGCCACGCCCGACATCGAGGTCAACCTCGAAGGGAAGGTCGTGGTCTCCGTCCAGGCGACGTCCGCCCCCATGCCGGCGGAATGCATCCTGTTCCTCCAAGGCGCCTGCTACGCAGCCGCGCCGCTCGGGACCGACCCGATCGCCGCCACCTCGTGGATCCTTGGGCCAAGCCGCCGAGCCGAACTCGTCGCCTCCGTGACGTTGGAACTCAACGACTCGGAGCGCGAGGTCGTCTTCCTTCAAGTTCCGTTTGCCGGACAATTTGTTGGAGCCCCTTTGTAAGGTGTCAACATGAACCCCTACCGAAACCTGCTGCTGACCGCGTTGTCGATCGCCCTCCTCGCGCCGGGAGCCTTGGCGGGCCCCACGGACGCACCCCCCGCCCTTCCTGTCGGGTGGCGAGAGATCCGACTCGCCTTCGTGGACCTTCCCCTGGCGACGCCCTCCGCGGCCCAAGGAGACGTAGGCGTGAGCGGGCGGCCCGACCCGAGCGACCCCAACAACTACGAAATCAGCATCCGCGTGGGCCAACTCGTCACCCCGTCGCCCTTCGTCCGGACCGGAGGCAACGTCCCGGCGTTCGCCACGCCGCCGATCACGCTCCCTGCCTACACGGCCCGCGCCAACGTCGAAGTCTCGTACCGCTACGACCCGGCGACGCTCGAATGCATCATCGGCGAAAACGGCCAATGCGTCGCCATCAAGGCCCCTGTCGACATCGGCCAACCCGATGAATCCCTCTCCTGGGCGCTGGGCCCGGGCCAACAGGCCGAACTCATCGTGAAGATCGAGTACCAGGCGCAGACCATCCAACCCAACCCCCAGACGGTCTACGTCCGCGTCCCGCTCCTCGGCCAAGTCCTCTCAACCCTGTGATTTGCAAACCCAACTGGTGAACTCCATGCTGAAATCCAACCACGTCCTGGCCCTCCTCGCCACGCTGCCGGCCCTCCTCCCGCTTGCGACCGCAACCCACCCCCTGACCGGCGCCCCGCATCCGGTCCCATCTGGCGCCACCGAGTCCACGTTGCTCGTGCTCGAAGGTCCCATCCAGGCGGCGGCCCTCGACGAACGCCTCTTCAAGGCCGAAGGCCGACCCAACGCCACCTCCGGTCCCGGCTGGTACGAGATCGTTCTTCGCGTCGGCGACGCCAAGACATCGTACCAGCAACACTTCCCGGAGGGGACCACGATGCCGCCGAGCTTCGCGACCCCTGCCACCATCCTACCCGAACAAACGGTGATCAGCCGGGTCACTCTCACTGCGCGGTACGACGCCCGCCAATTCGAGTGCCAAGCCAAGCTCCAAGGAACGTGCTACGTTACGTCGCCGCTCCGATTGTCCGCGGATGACACACGGGACTGGCTCGCTTGCGGGACCCAGCATGCCAGCTGCGGCGCCACGGCCGAACTCATCGCGAAGATCGAGTTCTCCGCCGCCACCAGCCTGGGATCCGCCAGCCCTCCACCCACCTACGTGCGCTTGCCCTACGCGGGACAGTTCGTGGCGGCCCTGTTGCAATGACCAAAGGCCTAGGGGGCTGGCGCCACCTGACCCCCTGGTCATCTTTTTCCCATCTCGGCTGGGCGAGACTCGGGCTTCCCGCCCAAGCAAGACGCGGGACTTACCGGGAAAATGGGAACCCCGCCTGCCAAAAAGGCCAAGGACGCGACCGGCAGCGACATGCCCGGAGCGTGCGTCGCTGCCGACCAACTCCGCCCAACCGTGCCGACAGGCCCCTCGTGCAGTGATGGTCCTCCTCGCGGTCCTGAGCTCGGGGTGCCTGGGGGATTACGACGCCGACGGCGGGCGGAAAATGGAGTCCGTCTCGGACTATTGGGCCCGCCTCCAAGGGTTCGTCCTTGACGAGGAAGGGAACCCGGTCGCCGATGCCAACCTGACGTTCCGGCATACTCCCGAAGGCGGCGAAGCGCATGAGCAGACCGACCAAACCGGCCCCGGCGGGTTCTACAGCTTCGAAGTGCGATCGACTTCACCCCTCCGTGGCCGCGTCGACCTCACGGCCACAGCCCAAGGACGCGAGCCGGTCCACACCGAGTTCACCCTTTCCACCCAACAAAGCGAATACGACATTGACCTCATCCTGCAAGCGGGGACCCATATCAACCCCAAACCCGCCGTAGAGGAATGGGTCTTCAAAGGGCGCATCACGTGCGGTCTTTCCGCCGGCCCGGCGTACAGTGAAGAGGCCTGTGGCCTCGGCACGGCCTCGATTCGCGAGGGCGACCTTCGGTTCGATCAAGGTCTCTCGGGAATCGTGTTTCACCTTTCATGGACTCCGACCACGCCCAATACCGCGCGGACCCTTCGCATGCATTGGAAGGCCCCAGAGGCCTGGCATGTGGCGTGCGACAGCGCGGGTCCATCGCCGCTCGTTGGGCGCTGCGCTCTCAGCACGAACCCTCACCAGAACCTGTTCTTTGGCCGCGACAACAACACGGCGGTTTGGCGGGTCGTCCCCGAGCGAGGCGTCGCGCCCGGAGCGGAAGCGCCGCCCGAACGCTGGTGGCAAGACCAATCCGGGGTCGTTTTCCAGCAAGACTTCGAACTCTGGGTGGCGCTCCACTACTGGGGCGCGCCGCTGCCCGAACGTTACGATCCCGGGAACCAAGCCCCTGCGTGAACTCGAACCCCTGGTGATTCCGCGTGAAGCTCCCGACATCCCTAGCGGCTTGCGCCCTCCTCGCCTTCGCCGGCTGCCTTGGCCCAGAATCTTCTTCGAACGGACCGGCCGCAGCGGCCCCGGGCCCCTCGGCCGATGCCTCGTCCCATCAGGCCCCCAGCCTTGGCGCCCTTAGGGGCGGCGTCGTCGATTCTGACCTCCAAGGCATTCCCGAAGCAATGGTTCGCGTCCAGGGAACAGAACGGGTGGCCACCACCGATTCTGCCGGCTCCTTCTTGTTGCCAAACCTTGATCCCGGCCGATTCACCATCCTGTTCGAAGCGACCAACTTCACCTCAGCCGTCCGGGCCGCCGAGGTTCGCGCCGGCGAAGAAACCGAGCTCTGGGTTTCCCTGGACGACTCAGCCTCGCAGCGCCGACCCCACCGCGCCAATCTTCACTGGAACGGCATGATCGGGTGCGCCATCGTCGCGCAATCGGCGGCGACGCGCGACGACTATTGTCGCGAAACCGGTCTCACGACCGAGGACGAGACCTTCCACCGGTTCGAATTCGGCCAAGGAGTCACCGGGTTCGCTTACCAGGTTCGGTGGGATCCCTCGCAGCCCGAAGCCGACGGCCGGTTGCGCGTCGAGTTCTTTTCGGAGGACCCGGACACCCACGAACCTGGAAACCAGGATTCTGGCTGGATCAACCGGTGCTCCCAATCCGGGTTCCCCGGGTTCGCGGCCGATTGCAACTTCCCGCCGGACCCCAAGGTGGGCCGGTACGGTTGGGACGACAACGTCTTGTTCCTCCGCGTCCGGGCGACGGACTCTCAGGGCAACTTGAGCGCGCCGCTCGAAGGCGTCGCGACCCTGGCATCCGTCTACCACGAGCAACGCTACGAGGTTTGGGCGACGTTGTTCGTCTGGGGAGAACCAATTCCATCAGACTACCAGGCGGGCCAGGATGTTCCCCAAGCATGAGCGCCGCCGGGCGCCGGTCCCCTTTGGACTTCAGAAAATGGGGCTGTTCTCCAACAAGGCTTAAGTACCAAGGCGCCAGGAGGCCCGGGGGGTGGCTGCGGTAAGAGGATTCGCCTTCACGGCCCTGGTGGTGATATTCTTGGCCGCGCCGACGGTCGCCGGGGCCGGCACAAGCGACGTGTCGTCGTTTCCCGGCGTGGCCGAAATCCGCGTCACGGGAGGGCTCCGCATGACCGGCGCCTTTGACGGTGAATGTGACGCCTTCGCCGTCCGCCCGCGCGCACCAGGGTCGGAGGGCCTTGAGGTCGTTCATGCGGGTGGCCGGCTGGTGACCCTTTCCACCGTCGTCGCGTCGGCGCCAATCTCGACCGTGCCCGGCGCCGCCATTCGTCAATCCATTTCGGAGGAGCCATGGCCGCCCGGCCCCCTCACGCTGGGGTGGGACGGTGGCGACGGGACGGCCCTGGTCCTGCGCGCCGTCGATCCGTTCACCGGCCTTTCTGCGTCCCAAGGGGAACTTACCGCGCGGTTCTCGTCACCAAGAGTGGATGTGGGATCGGTTCAACCCGTTCTCCCCATGGCGGAGAAATTCTGGAAGCCAGCGCCGGGCGCTTTGAACGGCAACGAGGAAACACGGCAAGTGGCGCAACAGCGAAGCGTCACGTGGGCCCCTTCCTACCTGAGCAAGCGGCTGGTCGATCCAGGCGCTGTCGCGCTAGAGATGGAGGGCACGCTTTCGCTCTACTTGCGGTCCGCGTGGTTCCAACAAGACGGTCAGGTGCGCCGCGCCATGCCCGGCTACGCCGACGCGGCACCCGGCGGTCTAACGACGACGTACACGGAAGCCTTCCTTCTCCTCGACGGCGCGCGATTCGAACTCCCGCGGGGAGCAGAACAGCTTTCCTGCAAAGGGCTGCGCGGCACCAATGACGGCGAATTCTTTGCGGAATCCGCCACCGGAACGGTCGTCGTCGGAACGCAATCCGCCCGCCTCGCGGGCGAACGCCTCGCCATGGCCGGCACGTTCGAGCTGGCGCAAGACGGACGAATGTCCACGCCCGAACAGATCGATGCCGTCGCGACGAGTTTGGACGGGACCTTCACGGCCCTCGCCGTCGACCACGAAATCGTCAGGGCGGGGCTGCCCATCTCGATGGGCGAGGCCTCGCTGGGCCTCGTCGCGGTTCTCGTCGCAGCCGCGTTTGCCACCCTACGAAGAACAACAGGCTTCATCGGACTCCTCTGGACCCGCATCCGAGGCCGCAACGTCCTCGACCACCCACGCCGACGCCAACTCCACGAAACCTTGGTCCAGAGCCCCGGCTGCAACCTCACCGATCTCTCAAGAAACGCCAACCTCGCCGTGGGCGTCCTCCGATACCACTTGTCCATGCTCGAAGGTGCGAACCTCGTCGACCGCATCCGGAACGGGCGATCGGTGCGGTTCTACGCCCTACACGGGGACAAAGCCACGGGCCGCGCCCGACTCCTCGTGCGAGCCGACGAACGCTACTCCTTCCTGGCACGACTTCTAGCACCAAACCCGGCGCCGCAAGCCCACGTGGAGGTCAGCCTCGCCGCCCGGTTCGGAATCACGCGCCGCGGCGCCCGAAAGATCATCGCGGTGGCCGAGAAGCACGGCATCGTGACTCGAGACAAGACCTTGGGAGGTGTGCGCCTACGCCCGGACCTCCAAGGCTAGTCGTCCTCACGGCCATCGTTCTTGTTTCGGCCGCGGTCCACGCCAACAGTGTGCTCCAGGGCCTGAACGGCGCGTCGGTTCCTGCTACGGCCGGCCCCGAGGAGGCTCTAGGCCTCGGGGCCCCGGACCAATGGAGGCTAACGGCATGTACCGGCCTTCTCGCCTTTGTGGAGCTCCCGGAACCCCTCATCCGCTCCCTCGTTCCTGCCAAGTACAAGGTCATCGGGCTCGACTCCACCCAACCTTTTCCGTTGGTGCACGTCGACCTAGCCCGGTATGAGTGCGCCCGAGCGACGAGCCCCGGCGGCATCCACGACGAAGTAGCGATGCTCGCCGCGCACGTTCGCATCGAACGGCCTGCGGCCGCTTCTCCCTCCATGACGGATGGAATGCATGGATACTTGATCGGCCTTTGGACCGACGACGAGGATTTTGCCGCGCAATTCCATGACAGCGGCTTGCCCGCCGTGCGCGCCAACCAACAAACCACCCAAATGGCGGTCCCCGGCAGGTCCATCGATTGGACCGCCCTCGACGGATCCAACGTGGTGCTCACGCTTCGAGAGTCGGCCCGCGGCGACGCCGCGGAGCGCCAGGCGACCACGATTTGGACGGAAGCGGATCACGCTTGGGCCTACGAGCGCGCCGCAGCCGGCCGCGGCTCCACGACCCCGGGGTGGGTGACGGGTTCGGGCTCCGACACGATGGCGGCCGCCTTCAGCATTGTCGAGCGGGTCCCGACGCGCTTTTGGGAGCTCGACGATGTGGCCGTTCTGCTACGGCCCCTCGCGGGCGCGTGAAGGGAACTCCGCCTGCCAAAAAGTGTTATTTGACCGCCCAGCACGCTCGAACTTCATGTTCGGGCCAACCCTCCGCCCCGTCTCGACCGGAATCATCGCGATCGTCCTCGCCGTCACGCTGGGAAACCCTGCGGCGGCCGCCCCGTCTTCGGCCGAAGACGAACGCACGCTGGTAGGCCCATCGGTTCTCGCCTACGCGTTCGCCGAGCAGGGCCTCGACGGGTTCACCCAAGTCAGCCACAACGTTGCCCGCAGCCACTTCGTCGCCATCGACCCGTTGGTCCCCTACACCGATGTCGTCGTCCTCATCGACTACTACCTTTCCGCGCAGGTCCACGACCGCTGCACCGGCGCCTCCAGCACCGACCGCGGATGCGCGGCCGTCATCCAATTCCACGCTGACTGGACCGACGAGGACGACGGCGTCGCTGAGATCATGCCGTTCCAGCTCTACTGCGAAAAGCCCATTTGCGCGGACGACTGGGACGGCACCTACCAGCTTGAGCGACGCTTCGAGCACCCGCTCGGCCTGTTGCCCCACGAGCAATCCTACACCATCTGCCTCTTGGCGACGACCTACTGGGACTGGGACTGGGACCACTATTACAGCGACAACCCGACCAGCCAGGCCGGCTCCTGCGTCACCGGCGTCATCCACTTCGGGTACGTCGACCTATAGGAGACTCGTCCCGTTGGAGACCAACGTTCCGCCTGGTGAAGCCTCATGTTGACGGAGCTACAATCAGACCGATCGGCCTCGACCCGTCCGTCGAGGAAGTCGCGAACCCAAGTCGTCGCGGCACTCGTAGTGATCATGGCGCCCGCTCTTCCTGCAGCCACGGCTGAACCCATCGGGCACGAGATTCTGGAAACCGTCTGGGGAACCGCGGATCAAGCGCGGGGGGTCCTCGTCGACGCGGGCGCCGACGCATGCTTTGCGTCGACGGCCGGGTCCGAGGTCGGTTGCGCCCCGTACGCCTTCTCGTGGACGTCACAGGAGAGCGACAACTGCCAGGTGGCAATCGCGAATGCCGACACGGGCCGCTTGCGCGTGTACAACCCGTGGACCGTGCAATGCTTCGACGCCGCCACCGTCGGCGACATCTGGGAGGTCCCGTCCCAGGGGTGGTACGTCATGGGCCACGGGTTTACGACGAAACGCGTCGAGCTCCACCGCTCCAACCGGGACCAGTACAACCCGTCCGCCGGGGTCGAGGTGGGGCTCGCGAACTGGGATACGGGCGCTTTGGTCTACTCCAAGACCGTTCAATCGTATTCGTTCACCTCCGGCGACGGCGACGACAAGGCCTGGCCGACGAATCCCGAGGGCTCCGCCGGCGCGAGCATCAAGTTGCTGACATACCTTTCACCCGGGACCTACGTACAATTCACGTACGTCGTTGCGGGCTCTCCCCAGAACACACCGAGCCACCGCGAATGGGCCGTCCTCGACGTTAACGCGGACTGGATGACCCATGTCCGGTGCGAAGTGCTTGACGGCTGGTGTCTGCCGTAGGGTCGGGAACTCCGTCTGCCAAAAGGATTCCATAGGCACAGTCGCACGCCTGGTCGGATTGCTCATGAAACACGCCCTAGCCATCGTGACCGTCTTGGCAATGATGATCGCTCCCGCCGTGCCGGGCACACTGGCTGACCCCATCGACCACGACGTCCAAGAGGCCGCTTGGGGAACCGTAGACCAAGCGAGGGAAACGTTGGCGGAAGCAGGGGCCGATACGTGCAACGTTTCCAGCCCTGACTACGTTGTGGCTTGCCCCCCCTACGACTTTGCCTGGACGTCGCACGAAGCCGAAAACTGCCGAGTCGCGGTCGCCAACGCCGACACGGGACGCCTCCGCGCCTACAACCCTTGGGACCAACGTTGCTTTGACGCCGCGAGTGTCGGCGTCTTCTACACCGTCAACGAAGCCGGATACTATGCGTTTGGGCACCAGTTCGCGGCCAAGCGCGTCGAGCTTCGTCGGGCGAACTCGGACGCGTACAATCCGTCGGCGCGGATCGAGATTGGCCTCGTGAACTGGTACACGGGCAATGGAGTTTATGGCCAGACGGTCCGGACGTACGCGTTCGCCTCCGGGGACGGCGATTTCAAGGCCTGGTCGACGGACTCGGAGGGCGCCAACGCGGAGTGGATCACAGGCCCGTATTACTTGCAGCCCGGTACTTATCTCCAGTACACGTACGTCATCGCTGGGTCCCCACAGAACTCCTCGAATCTACGCGAATGGGCCGTCCTCGACGGTAACGCGGACTGGATGCGCGTATGGGCGTGCCAAACCTACAGTACGTGTCCAATCGCGTAGCCGGAGTTGCCGCACGAGGGAGGGTCCACCCTCCCTTGTGAACTCTGGTTCGGACAGTCCATTTAGCCCGCCGGGGCCAGTGCGGAGTCCACGGCCCCGGCGTGGCGGCCTCGCCGGCCGGGACCCCCGGTGAAGACCATGACCGAACCTAGCCGCATCCTCGGCACGCTTGCTCCCCGAACGAACCGCCTGCTCGCCGCCTGCGCCGGCCTGGCCCTCCTGGGCCTCCTCGGCACCCCCGCCGGCCTGTCCTTCGGCCCGGACGACCCCGGCGCCACCTACACGTGTCACTCCACGCCCGGCTGCATGGGACCCTTCGCCGCCGGCAGCACCGTCGCGTTCCACAATGACGAGTCTTCCATCATCTCCGTCTGGGTCCGCTCTGGTTCCGCCAGCGGCCCCGTCGTCTACAACGTCTGCATCGACCCCGGCGGCTACAGTTCGCCCGACTGGCTCGCGTCTCCGCCCGGCTCGTACGTGATTCAGTTCTTCATGGGCTGCTGGATCCCTTGCCCCATCGACCTGCTCAACGAGTGCCAGTTCGTGGCGCCGTTCAACCAGTGCCAAGTGCAGGTGCAACCCAAGTTCTGAACGAACGGCGGCGGCGTCCTACGCCGGGCGATGGTGGTCGCCCGGCCGGGCCCCCGCGCAACGCCACTATTCCTAGGGCACCGGCCCAGACGCCGGCGGCTTGGCCAAGGGAATCCGCTCCGGCCGCCTGAAGCTCCCTTCCTTGGAGCCGGCGTTCGGTATCCGCAAAGTGAGATGGCGCGAAGAAGGGCATGCAAGGTGCATCGACGAGGCGTCGCAGAATCTCATTCGGCACATCCAGGGGCGCGCACAGCTTCGTTACGGATTGAAGGGGCGGCAGCTTGACAAGGCGAAGATTGAGGGCGTCCCAGGTCCGGGAATCGTAATCCGCCGGAAGTTCATCGGGGTCTCCGGCGGCGAAGAGCCGATCCTCCGTGCGGAGTGCGTGGAAAAACGTATCGCGTTTGGCGTCGC
>CAYVGY010000014.1:26607-29146 GCA_964451065.1 uncultured Halobacteriales archaeon | reverse complement strand
GTTGCGCCCCGGCGAGGTTCCGATGGGGGTTGCCCTAATCGATGTGAAGGCGCAGGTGGAATGGGAACTCCTCCTGGCAAACGTCCCCTGCACGATCCTGCGGCCCGGAATCTTTCTCGAGACGGTGATGGACCCCGCCCTCCAGGATCGGGTCGCCGTGTTCACGGCGCCGCTTCCTCCCGAGCGGCGCGTCGGGGCCGTCGCCGCCGACGACGTCGCGCAGGCGGCCGCCGAACTGTTGGCCGCGGGCCGCAAGAACCACGTCCTCGACCTCCACATCCCCGGAGGCGTCACCGGTCCCCAGGTCGCAGCCGCCTACGCCGCCACATCCGGCCGCGCCGTGGAGTACCGCGAGTACGTCAAGTCGTCCGAGGAATTCGTGGACGGCCTGTCGATGGGAGCGGCCGAGAAGGCCCTCTACGCCGAACTGTTCCGGTACCTGCGCGAACACAACTACGTGGGCCAGCCGGGCGCCATCTTCCAAGTCCTGCCCCACTTCGCGTACACCGACCTCCAGGCGTATCTTGGCGGCTCGCGAATCGAGAGCCGACATCCGCCCTCCTTGGAGACGGGTGCCCCCTACCATTCCTGAGCCGCGGGGAACCCCCCGCCTTTGGCGGCCCTGGACTCCTCGGCAGGGTTGATTGCGTGCCTTACGCCCGACAAGCGCTGCTAAACGAGCGTAAACCCGCCCTAAACGGTTATAAGTGACACATCGACCCGCGCGCCGCGCCTGCCTGCTCAGCCACGCGCCACTCTTGGTGCACTGGAGCAAACAATTAACATACATAAAGCATATGCAGCGGTGGCTCCCAATGGGATACGAGAGGACCCTGTCTGACGCCAAGCGCATCCTGGAGGATGCGAAGGCCGGTCGGGCAGTGGACCTTCATCCCCATGCGCGCCAGCACCAAATCCCGATCAAAGACATCGAGGCGGTCCTCGCCCAAGGGACGCTTGGCTACAGCGAAACCCCACCGGGGAGCCCCGAGCGTTACACGCTGGACCTCCAGTTCAGCCCTTCCAAAAGGCTTCGGCTCATCCTCACCCTGGAGGAAAGTCCCAGCTTCTGCCTGATAATCGCGGCATACGAAAAATGGTGAAACTCATGAAAACGAAGAGCTCTTTGCAAGCCCAACACGGGAGCCAGCAGAATCCGGAGGCCGGGCGGAGTCGGATGCCGGGCCACGTCATGGCCTGTCCCGATTGCCGGAAGCGTACTCTGGCCTGGACGGATGCGCTCCAGGAAACCATCCCGGTCCCGGGACGCCTCGTGATCATCAAGGGCCTCACGGGGCACAAATGCACGAATTGCGGCCTTGAAACGTTGGATTTGGCCAGCGCCGCCGCAGTGGAACGGGAGCGCGCGGGCGCCATCCCGGCGAACTTCGAGGTCGCGGTTGTGAAACAACACGACCGCCGGGGTGTGTTCCTCACGAAGGACCTCGTTCGCATCACGCACGCAGACAAAGCGGCAACGGCGCTGATTACGCCCATCGATGACACGCACCTGTTGGTTCAGCTGAAGAAGCAAGGCGATTGAGGCGTGAGGCCCCGTGGCATCAGTTTTTCGGGCGACGCTCCGTGCGGCCTTTCGATTTCACGAACGACAATCGACCGCCCATATCTCCCGTAACTGGGGAGAAAATGAGAAGTCATACTGATAACGGAGGATATCATAATGTCTCCCTGATTTGGGGAGACAATTGGCTCCCGCCGCGCCCCCATTAAGGCCCAGCCGAAGCGTGCCTTCAATAAGTCGATGCAGGGTTTTCGGAAGAGTTGCCCTGAATTCTTCCTGGGGCGTGGGTTGTTGTTCGATCCTCGAGGCGTTCGTCGTTCAACGGGAGTCACCTTTTCATAGCCCCGGAGCTTCGCCGTTGAGAAGTTACCGGGACTTCCCGCAAGGGCCCCTGTACTCGTCGTGGGGCCCCTGCGCACAAAAGTATCCCTTAGGGCTCGTAGTATAGCTTGGATAGTACAGGGGCCTCCGGAGCCTCAAACCGGGGTTCGAATCCCCGCGGGCCCGTTTTTCTTCAAACGAACTGCGCTGGCCGTTCCGCGCCGCCGGTTACCCCACGGTTCGCCCCGCCTCAAAGCCTCGCCGTCGGTTGCTGGCCTGGGTGGAACCCTGAGTCGCACCGCCCTGCTTGGCAGCGTCGAGATCCCGACCACGTTCTCCAAGGACGGGGCCGGGGGCCTCATGCAGGAGCAAGGCCTCGTGGGCGCCGGCGGAGCCGGCTTCCCTACGCATATTAAGTGGATGAGTCCCGTGAACGCTCTCGTCGTCAACTGCGCCGAGAGCGAGCCCGGCTACTACGCGGACAAACTCCTCCTGCGCGAGGAACCCGAGGCCTACGTGAACCTTTTGGATTGGCTGAAGCCCGCCTTCAGCCTCGACGCGGTCATCCTGGCCGCCGAAGAGGTCGGCAAGCCGTACCTCGCCGAACTCGAGCGCCTCGCGGGGCGCCTCCAGGACTTCAGCATCGCCTACGTCGAGCCCAAGTACAAGTTCGGCCAGGAGAAGGCGCTCTGCCAG
>CAYVGY010000014.1:19667-26597 GCA_964451065.1 uncultured Halobacteriales archaeon | reverse complement strand
CTGCCAGGCCATCATGGGCATCCACTTCGGCCAGAAGGAGCTCCCGCTCCAGTACGGAGTGTTGGTCAACAACAACGAGACGCTCTTCAACATGTACCGCGCCATCTTCCGCCAACGGCCCGTCATCACGAAGTTCCTCCAGGTCTACGGCGACATCGGGCCGCCCAAGGTGTTCGAGGCGCCCATCGGCACGCTCGCGGCGGACCTGCTGCGGATCTACGGCGTCGACACGCGGCATTACGCCAAGTGCCGGCTCTACTATGGCGGGCCCGTGCTGGCGGACCCCGTGGCCGACCCCATGGGCGGCCAGCCCATGTATCCCGTCCAGAAGACCACGAATGGCCTCATGGTCGTGCACGCGCACCGAGGCCAGTCTCGCCGGAAGTATTTCCCCACGAGGGACTACGATCACAACACGGCCGACGCGCCGTACGCCGCGGGCGAGATTCTCCGAATCGAGGACCAGGTCGACCGCGTCCGGATTCCGCTCAAGGGACGGTTCTGGAAGGCGGGCCGCGTGATGGCCCGCAAGGGCGACCACGTGGAACGGAAGGACGACGTCGCGCTGCCGGTCCCAGGGGAGCGCTCGGTGGGCGTCCACGCCTCGATCGCCGGCCCGGTGAGGCGGATTACGCCGGACGTCGTCGAGATCGCGGCCTGAGTGAGGGAGGAGAGGAGAAGGACCGACAGGCACAAGCCTACCGGTTTCGGCGCGCCAGGCGCGCCAGGGCGAGAACGGTCGCGACGGCGAGGCCTGGGCCGGGACCAGGCAACGTCGGGACGGGCTTCCCCGGCGACGTTTCCTTGGGCGCCGATTGGTTCGTGGCGGACGTCGAGCCCTTGCTGAACTCCGTTGTCTTGAGAGGTTTCCCCGACGTCCTTCCCTCATCGTCCTCCTCGACGATGGGCGCGGTCGCGGCGGCGCTGGCAAGCGTGCGCGTGCCGGCGAAGAGGCAGGCGACTTCCGTGACCGTCTCGTGGGCCTTGGATCCGAGTTCCCCGGCGAAGGCGCCGTCTTTCCCGAGCGGCATGAGGACCTCGGAGTAGGGCAAGAACGATCGCTTGCCGTCCGGCGATTGCATGATGCCGACGGCGAGCACCGAGAGCCGTTGCTTCGGGTCCACCAGCTTTTCTTCGTACTGGAGTCGACCACCGACTCGGACCCCCGAGCCGTCGGCGGTCGCACGGCAGTCCACCGTGGTCGGTTCCACGATGAGGAACTCGACGCGGACGCCACCCAGCGTCGCGTATTCGGGGTGCGTGTCCGTCGGGTCGCGCTCGTTGACCAACTGGCGGAGACTCGAGGCGGACACGTCCACGAAGTAGGATCCGCCGGCCGGCCCCGTGGCGTCGGGGTGGACGCGGACGGGGATGCCGCGGGCTTCGTTGGGGCCCAACTCGACGCCGGGCGCGCCGCCGTTGACCTCGAGCGACCAACCCTCGGGCAGGTCGTCCTCCCAGTGGAGCCGGAAGTGTTTGCCCGAATCCAAGTCGTCGTTGCGGAGGGTGATGACGGCTTCCGAGTCGGGCTCATCGTCCCCGCCCGTGGAGTCCGCAGGGAGTTCGAAGTATCGGATGTTTTCCTGTTCGTCGTCCCCGTCTTGGTTGCCGAAGACCGTTTCGCCTTCGACCTCGCCCAGGCGCACGCGGAGGCAGGAGTGGAACCGGAACCGGTCGCCTTCGGCCAGGTCCTCCGGCAAGGCCACGCTCGGCGTCCATTCCACGTAGACGTCGACGGACGCGCCCGGCTCGACGAGTGCGAGGCCGGAGAAGTCGCCGGCGTCGACGGTTCCAATCGTGATCCAGCCGTTGCTTCCGGCGATGCCGACGCCCAACGGGTCGGCGCGCTGGACCTCGACCGTCACGTCGGTCGCCGGCGCAGAGCCGACGTTTCGGACGCGGGCGTAGACCCGGTTCACGAGGCCGATCGCGGGGTCGTCCCCGTTCTCGACCGGCACGACGCCGCCGGCGAGGTCGTCCCACGAACCGTACCGGTAGGTGCCGTACCCGTTGACGGGGCTGTCGATCCAGATGTCGGTCGTCTCGTACGTGTTGCCGGGCGGCGACCGCCACGGCATGAGGGCGACGTCCGGCTTGTTGGCCTGGTCGTCGTAGGCGATCTTGACGGTGTAGGAGTCGGGGTCTCCGGCCGGCTGGCCGAGCACCCAGATGTGGACGCCGTCGCCCGCGAGCGAGAAGTGGTCGCCCGGTTTCCAGAGTTTGGCGGGGTCGCCGCCCTCGACAACGCGTTCGATCAGGACGCCTTCGTCGGGGATGCCGTTGGGTGTGAAGTAGCCGTTGAGTTCGTCGCCTTGGATGCGTTTGGCGAGGCTGACGAGGTAGTAGAGCCCCTCCGTGACCTCCACCCTGAGGGCCTGGTAGTTGGGCCGCTCGGACGGGTCATGTTCGCGGGCCCAGATCGAGACGATGCCGCCGCCCGATAGCGGGTCGAAGGTCTGGTACTTGCCCGCGGGCAGCCAGCCGGGGAAGCCCTGGTTGGCCTGTTTCTCGAACACGCCCGTATGGCCGGGGTAGTTGGCGTCCATGAGTTCGAAGTCGTTGTTGTAGTTGCCCGGGTGGGCGGGGCCGCCCTCTTGGAAGGCGTGGCCGAGTTCGTGGGCCCACCGGCCCCAGATCTGGAGGTCGGAATTGGACGGGTTCTCGCTGAAGATGCCGCAGCCGACGCTCTCCACGTCGCCGCCAGGGCCCATGGGCAGGTTGCACGAACCGCTCGCTTGGCCCCGGTGGAACTGCGTCGTATCGGTCTCGGCCATCACGACGAAGACGGCGTCGAGGTCGCCCCAGTCGAGGCCGTCGGGTGCGGCCCCGATCGCGTCCCAGAGAAGGTCGTCGAACTGGTCACCCTCCGAGAGGTCGCCGTTCGAGTAATCCGTGACGTAACGATTCCGGTCGCTGGGAAGATCGATGAGGTCCGAGACTTGGTGCGTAACGGCGATGGCTCCGTAAGAAGTGTTCTGCCACAGTCCGTCGAGTTGGTCGAAGAACCCTTGGACTTCGCCGCGGGTGTACCGGCTGGTGTCCGGGTAGTCGGCGAAGTGGACGCGCAGTACGACCACGCGCTTCTCCTCCGGGTCGGAGATGTGGTCGGCGGCGGCCGTGGGGGCGAGGAGGAGCGGAATCAGGGTGGCGGCGCCAAGGGCGGCCATGAAAAGGCGGCTGAAGGCGTGGGGTCGCGGGCGGGCGGGACTTGTAGTTCTGGCGGTCATGGGAATCACGTGCGCCCGCGTCGGGGGCCTGTGGTCCTTGGGCAGCGAGAATATTAGAGAGTCTGGAACGCCTTGAATCGTCCAGGTCAGCCGGCGGCAGGCGGCGGGGCCGCCCGGAGCTCGTGGAAGAGCCTCGTCTCGCGGCCCACCCGTTCCTTCCGGACCTGCCCGGCCTCCTCCCAACGTTGGACATGATAGTGGACCAGGCTGGGCCGGCTCCCGAAGGCTTGGGCGATGGCCTGGTTGTTCGTGCCGGGGTGGTCGCGGATGAACTGGAGGACCCGGGTGGCCATCTCGTCGGCACCTTGGAACCGCGGCGCCGCGCCCATCACGAAGTAGCGGCGGTACATCCCGTCGCGGGCGCTCTTGATGAAGCCGTGCTGTTCGAGCATCTGGAGGTGGTGGAGGAGCGTGCCATGTTTGAGGGCGAGGTCCCGCTTGATGCCCCGAAGGTGGGCCCCGGGGTTCTGCTCCACGTACCCATAGATGGTCTCCCGGACGTCGTGTTCCAGGATCTGGTTCTTGGCGAACCGGGTGTAGAACGGGGCGAAAAGGAGGAGCCATCGCCACCGGAACGGTTCGAAAACGCGCAACGACGCCGCCGTGGCGGTGACGGCCGCGGCCACACCGGCGGCCGACCAGGCAACGGCGGCGTTTTGATACCACGCGGTGGGCGCTGCGCCGCCCAACACTTGGGTCCGCGCGTGGGGGTCCAGGGCGTAGGATTCGCTGTCGCCCACGACTTCTAGGCGGGTGACGTTCGTCCCGGACGCCGTCGACGAGGCCCACGCGTGTGCGATCACGACGGGCGGGAGGCGTCCCTCGGAGTCCGTCGTTCCTTCGAAGGCCACCGTATCTCCGTCCAGGATTCGGCAGAGGACGTTCGCCCGGGGCGCCCCGGCGCTGTCCAGGATTCGAATCGCTAGGGGGTGGCCGTGGACCACGAGGCTCCGTTGGGCCGCGACCTGGGGGATGGGAGCGTCGGGCCGCGTCACGATGGAGACAAGCCCAACGTCCGCGGCGCGCCAGGCACCGGCCGCGTCGGATTCGACGTTCAGGAATTCCACGCGCGGCGAGGCACGCATGTCCACGGGGACGCCGGTGGACCAGAGCCGCACATTTTCCACGCGGACGGTGGCGCCCTCGATGGTCAGGGCCGGAAGCGACCCGCCATCGATGACCACGTTTTCGAGGCCCACGAGCGTAATCGACTTGTTGATCCGGACGTTTTCTGGGTAGAGCCCGGAAATGATTGGGATCGTGGCGCCCGGGCTCGCCTGGTCGACCAGTTCCTGCACGTATCCGCGCGTGAAGCCGGGCGGATCCTCGCCGTCTTGCACTGGGTCCGTCATTCCCGGCCCAAGGGCGGCGGCTGGCGGCGCGCCGGGCACGGCCGAGGTGACCACGACGAGGAACGGGGCTGCGGCGCCGAGCGTGACGAGGAACAGCCCGATGGCCCGTTGGGCCCGGGATTGCGAGGCGTGAAGCTGCATCTTACCCGGCCTTGGGTCCCCAGGTTCATTACCTGAATGGAACACTTTGAACATTCCTAAACCGGCGCGATTCAAGGCGTTCCGGACTCGACTATAGACGGCTGGAAGAAAGGAGGGTGCGCCCGCGTCGGCAATGGTGGAACCATGGAACCCTCTGGACTCGTTTGGACCTACGTCGCGACCCTCCTCGGTCACCCATCCCTGCCCAATGGCGGAGCGTTCTCGAACCGGTTCATGCAAGAATTGGCCGTCGACCAGACTCGGGACCTCAACCGGCGCCGGCTCGTGTGAAGAGCCAACTCCGTCACGACACGGCAGGGAACCCAACGGGCCTCACCTGCCGGCGCGACGAAGAGGAATTGGATCACCCGAGGCACGTTAGTAAAGCGTTGTAGAACAAGGGTCGAAGAGTGGCCGGGCGGCCACGGAAGGGTTTTGAACCCCCGCTTTCCGTTGGATGGGGGCATGCCCGAGGATATCCCCCCAGCCGAACCCCTGCGCGTCCAAGTCTTGGAGAAGATGAGCCTACTCGTGACCAGCGCGTTCGGACTTGTGGCCGCCTTGGCGTGGAACGAGGCCGTGAAGGCCACAATCGAGCAGTACTACGCGACGGGCGAGGGTCTCAACGCCATGTACGCATACGCCATCTTGGTGACCGCGATTGCCGTCTTCGCCTCGATCTGGATCGCCCGGGCCGCCGGCCGGGCCCGACGGGTCCTGGCCCGCCGACGCCGGCAAGCCGAGCACCAGGCGGGAATGTAGTTCGCTCCGGCAAGAATCCGTGGAATTCGCGGACGCCCGCCGCCACCTATAATTACGTTTCTCGCAAGCAAGTAATACGCTTACGCGGGGAACTCTCGTTGTTCCGCTTCTCGAGGTCCGTCGCTTGCGCCGCGTAAACCCCCGTTGGCTGCTCCTGGCCGCCAGCGCCGCCTTTGCCCTTGTGCTGTTCCAGGCCGGGGTCGCGGCCGACGTGCCGAACCCCAACGCGGACGAGGTCCTAGGATCGGTGACGGGTGGTGGTGAGGGCGACGACCCCACCACGACCACGAGTTCCTCAACCTCCACGACCTCCTCCACGGAAACCTCCACGACCTCGGCGGCAACCACAACGACCACGACCGGAACTGGCCAAGCCGAAAACGGAGACTCCGGGGAGTTGAACGCCGCCGCGGATTCCGAGGATGACGGTGGGGACCCGGCTCAACAGGTCCAGGGCGAGGACCGGTCCTCTGAGGGCGATGCCGCCGACGATCCCGAGTCCGCCGAGTCGACGGGGTCCGTCGAGCCACTGGCGGCCGACCCCGAGGGCAATCTTCCGGTGTGGATGATTCCCGCCGCCGTAGGCGGCGCCGGGTCGCTCATCATCGCGTTCTGGTTCATCAACAAGCGCAAGGGCGGCTCGTGGTGAAGCTCATGGCGTGGGCGTGATGCGGAACCGTTTCTGCATCGCGGACCGGGCGAACGGATTGCGGGTCTCCGCGTGGGCCCGTTCTGGCGTCATCCAGTCGACGGCCTCGATCTCCTGAGGGTCCGCCCGCAGCGCGCCCCCTTCCACGTGGCCCTCGTAGATGAACCCATACATGAAGTACGGCGACTGGAACCGTTCCTGGTAGACCCCCACGAGGCCGCCCAGCCGGACCCGGACGCCGGTCTCCTCCTCGACTTCCCGCACCGCGGCCTCCTCAGGGTGTTCTCCGTAATCGATGAAACCGCCCGGGATGTTCCACATGCCCTTGGTGAAGCCTCGGTTGCTCTTCACCATGAGGAGGCGGCCCCGCGGATCCAGGGCCAGGACGCCTACGACGCACCGCGGCAGGCTCGCGTTGATGGCCTGCCGCACGACCGGGTCCACGTCCTCCATCCCCGGCACGTCGTCCTTGAACGTCCATTCGCTCGGGAACCGGTCCAGGCGCGCACGGCAATACGAGACCTCGCGGCCTCGGATGGAGGTCCGGTGCCGCTCGTCCACCTCGAACGGCAAGGACTCAGACTCGTCCGGAAACGTCCAAGCTTCGTCCCGGCGAACCAAGTACACTTGGCCGTCGAACTCGATGTATCGCAGTCGGCGAGTCCCCATGTTCCGGCGCCCGATGGCGCCCAAAGCTAAAAGAAAGACCGTCCCGGGTGCCATGTGCGTGACGATTCCTATCGTGAGGCGCGCGCCCGACGACGAAACGCCCGGCGCGTTCGGGGTCCACCTCGACGCC
>CAYVGY010000014.1:0-19657 GCA_964451065.1 uncultured Halobacteriales archaeon | reverse complement strand
GCCCTCCTTCCCATCAATGGGGACGCGGTCGACGTGGGCACGGGCGCGGGCCGCGTCGCCCTCCAGATCGCCCCGCACGTCCGGCGGGTCGTGGCCATCGACAAGGACGCGTACGCCTTGGACGCCGCCCGCGCCGCAGCCCGACGCATGGGCCTTCCCAACGTGGAATTCGTGGAGGCCGATGCCGAGGCCGTCGACCTTTCCAGCTTCAATGAGAACCATCCGTTTCTGCTGGCCACGTCGCGCCTTTTCTTCAGCAAGCCGCTCGTGGCCCGCCTCGGCCCAGCCGTCGGCCCCGGCGGGCACCTCGTACTCGAGGCATTGGAGGGCGACCACTGGCGCGAGGCCGGAGGAAGCCCGTTCGCTCTTCCCTCGTCGGAGATCCTTGCCGCGCTCGCGGAGCACGGGTTCCGCGTGGAAGACGTCCGTGTCGAACAGACCATCCACGACCTCCCCGACGCCGACGCGGCGCGCGAACTTCTCAAGACGCGGCGGCTTTGGGCGAAATGGAGAGCGGACGGCCGGTGGGAAACGCTCAAGGGATCCTTGCGAGGCGGCCAACGGACCCTCACCGATTCGCACCTCGTCGCGCGACTGCGGCGCGCAAGCGCCTAGTTTTATATTGGGCGCCTGAATCGGGCCCGAAATGAACCCCGGCCGATGGGTCTTCCCCTTCGCCATCTTCTGCTTCTTTCTTGTCCTCATCGGGTATGTCTCTTCGAATCCGGCGACCCCCGCGCCCGGCGATCCGACCAAGCGGCTCCTGCGCGTCATGCCCGGGGACAACGTCACCGTCGAAATGACGCAGTACTACGACGTCGACCACGAGTACGTCGCGCACACTACGCGCGCCGAGGTCTACGAGCGCATCCGGGACGAGATGCCGTTCCCGGTCGGATTCACCGCCCAACCCCTCGATGTCCTCGTCCCCGAGCGATTCACGCGAAGCACCGACCACCCCATCGCAAGCCTGCTGGGCCACAAGATCGGCGATTCCATCACGTCGCCCAAGTTCCCCGAACTCTACGGCGCCTGGTCGCAGACGCGCGACATCTCGATTCTTCTCGTGAAATCGGAACGGCACTTCTCCCTCAACGAGACCCGCTATGTTCTCTTCGTCCAGGCCGGGCAGGCTCGCCTGGGCCACGAACCCCAGGCGGGCGACGTGTTTGCGTGCCAACCGCGGCTGCCTTTGCCCTGCCGCGTCGACGCCATCGACCCCGAAGGCCGGACCCTCAACTATACGCTCGACGTGCACGAAGGCGACACGATTCCTCTGACCGACGTGGTCGGATTCACCGAGGTGTTCACGCGCGGCACGCCGGTTCCCACTAGCCCCTTCGGCATCCGGAACGTGGGCGACGCGACGTTCGACCTCTACTGGAAACTCGAACCCGGAGACGCCTTCGCCCTCGGTGACGAAGTGGTGGACTGGATTCCCGGTTCTTACCTCGTGGAATCCGTCACCGGAGACACGGCGACCATCCGGTTCCGCCCCCACCCGACCACGGAAGAGGCGATCCAACCGGCCCATCTTGTGGGAGAGACCATCTGGTTCGACTTCACCATCGTCGACATCGAACGCCCATGAACAACTACGCACGCACGGCGCGCCGCCTCGGCCGGGAGCTGGCCCCCCTCGACCGTGCCCGCGAAGCGACCCTGGTCCGTTCCCGCGCCATCATCCAGGTCGCGGGGGAACTCATCCGGGCCCTGCACCGGCACGGCTGGGACCGGGTCGGGGCACGACGGCTGGAGGCCGACAAGGTCCGGCTGCACGCGCTCGTCCGCCGACATCCGTTCTTGGCGGACCACGGCGCCGTCGTCCAAGCCTTCCAAGAATACGCCGAGGCCCAACTCCTGCGTGCCTTCCTGGCCCGCCGCGCACCCCCTTCGCCGGAGCGTCTGCGCGTCCCGTCAGGCGCCTACCTCCTTGGGATGGCTGATTTCGTGGGCGAACTACGCCGCGTCGTCCTATCGCGCCTCCTCAAAGGAGACCTTCCGGGCGCCGAAACCGCCTTCGACGCAATGGAGAAAGTATACGAGGCCCTCGTCGATTCCAAGGTCCCGTACCGGATTGTGCCGCTGCGGGAGAAAACCGACGCGGCGCGGTCCATCGTCGAACGGACCCGGGGCGAACTCGTGACTGCCAAACGCGCCAAGGAACTCGAGAGGAAGATCGAAGGCGTCGACAAGCTTCTAGAAGAGGCGGAAGGCGGGCCTGTCAGGCGCGTCGCACGCAAGCCGAAGGACGAACTCGACCTGGACGCGGCCTGGAACCGCCGTGGTTAGCCTCGATTCAATCGGTCGTCGGGAACGTATATAATTAGGCGGCGACTTCGAGCGGTCCCTCGGAGTGGGACCCATGCGTCTCCTGGTCGCGCTCATTCTGGTGGCCTCCCTTGCGGGCCTGGGCATGATTTCTGGCGCCGGCGCGTCGACTTCCCCCGCCGACGACCGCGCGGACGATCGTGGCGAAGTGTGGTCCGCAGGCCTCAAGGATCTGCGCGCGTCGTACGAGGTTGAGCGCTGGAAGTACGACACCGCCTACGAGGGCCAGGCGGCGCCGGGCACCGTCATCGGCCACATCCAGAACCAAACCTCCAGCTACTACGGCGCGGTCGGGCTCCGCGCGACTCTCTCGATCGAGATTTTTGACACGACCAACCCCGCGGCCACCGCTGGAACCAACTACAACGTGACGGCCCGCATTCCCACGGTGCGGGGCGACCTTTACGCGCTCGTCAAACGCGACGGAACCTCCAATCGGTTCTTCCTTGACTTCGACATGGATGGAGCCAACAACGGCGACCCGACGGGTCGCACGCCTCCCCCCGCCGACCCCGGCCTGCAGAACGTGGCCGTCACCATCCTCCGGAGGTACGTCGACACCCAGACTACGGGCAAGGTCGGGGAGGCCAACTTCCAATTCACGTACGAAATCCCTGCCCAGGCCGTCGCGGTCCCGGCCTTTGGCGGCGTGAGCTACCAACAAGGCGTGCCCGACTCCATCTTCCGCCTTTTCAACGACGTGGGCTACGACCGGTTCGTCCACATGGTCACCCGCGACGTCAACGCCAGCACCATCCTCCAGGTGGCCTACGATTTCGGACCCGCCGCCGCCAACCAGTCCGTCGAACTCTACTCGTTCCTGGCCGAGCGGGGCGTGGCCACGGGCGGCACCACCCAACCCGCACCGACGCCGAACCTGCCCTTCATCCCCGGCGTGAGCGACAACGAGACCCTCCAGAAGGCGATCGAGAACACCGACCGGCTCACCATCGTCAGCCGCGCCCGCATCGCCTCTTCGCTCGCCGACGCCGAGGGCCGCGTCAGCTTCCAGCTTACCGGTGCCGCGCTCCTGACGGCGCGCGACCCGCCCCCATCCACCGCCCTCACCGTGCTTGCTCCCCTGCTCACCAGCAATTTCCGCGCGGCCGACTGTCCCGGCACCTGCACGGGCGGCGCCCAGTTCCGCATCGGAGCCACCGAGGCCGTCGTCCCCGTTTCGAACCACCGCGCCCTCATCGACGGGTACCGCCTGGCCGACCCGGGCATCACGGGCTCGGGCGCGCCGCCGCAGGTGCGCGACGTCGCCCTCTCCGTCAACAGCCTCCAGGTCTTCGTGCGGGACCTCGAAGGCTTCCTCCCCCCCGACGACCTCCGCAGCGGCGACGCGTGGGCCCTCATCCCCGACGCGCCCAGCACGGAGCCGTTGAGCGGTGGAAGCCTGTCCCCCAACCAGCGCGAGACGGAGGCTGGTCAACGCCAGAACCTCCTGGCCGGCAACCTCGCCGTGCGGTCGATCCAGGCGCAGCACGTGAGCGCCTACCGCGTCATGGCCCTCCTCTACGCCCGCAACGACGCCTACTATGGCATGACGTGGGGCGACCGCGGCTACGAACTCGCACTCGACGCGGAGACGGTCGAAGTCCCCCCTGGCGACGGCGGCGTTGACATCTTCCTCCAGAGCAGGACCACCAACTATGACCTCTTGGGTGACGAGCCCGGCTTCGACCTCAAAGTCATCCTCGAGATCAACATCCCCGACTTCAACGTCAACGAGACGAAGACGGTCACCCTCAAGGAGGGCGGCACCTACAGCGAATTGTACCCCGTCAACGCCGAAGCCGCGGGACAGGTGACGGTCCGCGTCGCCAGCACATCGGGCGACGTGCTGCCCAACCCCCGCGAGGTCTCCGTCGTGTTCGAGGAGGTCCCGGACGAGGAGTCGCTGGCGGACAAGATTCCCGGCTTCGACGCCGCCTTCGTGCTTGCCGCGCTGGCCGCGTTGGCCCTCATCGGGTGGCGCCGACGGCGCTAGGGCCCGAGAAACCCTTTTGGACCCGACCCCTTTCCACGAAGCCCGCGCAGGAGTAGCCAAGCCCGGCCAACGGCGACAGATTCAGGGTCTGTTCCTTAGTGGTTCTCCGGTTCAAATCCGGACTCCTGCATCCCTCTCCTTTTCCACGCGACAAAAGGTATTACACGTGGCCGCAATCCCCGCGCCGTTGCACTATGACCTGATTCTGGTCCGCTACGGCGAGATTGGCCTCAAGTCGCGCCCCGTGCGCCGCCGCTTCGAACAGGCGTTGCAGGCCAACATCGAGCGGGCCTTCGAGCAGGAGGGCGTCGACGTGGTCGGCACGCGGTCGCCGGGCCGCCTCATCCTCGCGACCCAGGGCGTCCCGCGCGCCCTCCCGATCCTGGCGCGCATCTTCGGGATCACCAGCGTGAGCCCGGTCCGGGCCGTCCCCAGCGACCTTCCCACGCTCTTGGCCGGCATCCGGGCCTTCTTCGAGGAGGCCGCGGCCCAGCGGCCGGACGCGAAGACCTTCGCCCTGCGCGTTCGGCGAAGCGGCCAACACGCGTACACGAGCCAGGACATCGCGCGCCAAGGCGGCGGCGCCGTCCTCTCGAGCCCCTCTGCTTCGGGTTGGCGTGTGAACCTCGACGCCCCCGACCTCGCCATCGAGGTCGAGATCCGCGACAACCAGGCCTACCTCTTCGTCGACCGCGTCGAAGGACCCGGAGGGCTCCCCATGGGGACGCAGGGCAAGGTCGTCGTCCTGCTCAAGGATCTCCACAGCCTCATCGCGGCCTGGCTCATGATGAAGCGAGGCTGCACGGTCGTTCCGGTCACCTTCACGGGCCCCACCGGGAACCCCGACCGGGCCCATGCGTTCCTGGAGGTTCTCCGACGCTGGTACTTCCACGGTGACCTCGTGGAGGTTCCGCACGAGGAGGCCCGGGAATTCCCCCAACGGGAGGCCTGCGTGCTCTGCATGCGCCAGATGATCCGGAAGGCCGACCTCGTCGCCAAGCGTCGCCACGCCAAAGGCATCGTGACCGGAGAGGCCTTCACGTCGACGACCGTCGAGAACCTGACGCAATTCGGCGGCCTCGCTTCGGTGCCCGTCCTGCGCCCCCTCCTCGGCATGACGCCATCGCTCGTGGGCGACTTCGCTCAGCGGGTCGGCGTGGAAGCCGGCCGCGCCGCCCCGTTCCAAGAACCGTGCCCGCTTCGCACCCCGGGGCGCGTCGATGAGTCCACGACGCAACGGCTGGAAGCCGAACTCGGCCATGAAGCGGTCGCCTTCGACGCGATCCGGCACAGAACGATCTTGGGCGTGAAGGCATGAAGATTCTCATCTTCGGCGCGGGCGCGATGGGGAGCCTGTTGGCCTCGTTCCTTTCATCCCACAACGACGTTTCCCTCATCGCGCGCAAAGCCCACGCCGACGCAATCCGGAAGGAGGGGCTTCGCGTCCAGGGAATTCGCACGACGCACGTCAAGGTGGAGGCGCGTACGGAGGTGGCGGACGGGGAGGGCCCGGATCTCCTTATCCTCACGACCAAGGCCTACGACACCGCGGCGGCCATCCAGGCCTTTCGGTCGGCCGTGGCGCCGACGACCGTCCTACTCACGGCGCAGAACGGCGTCGGCAACTACGAAGCCCTCAAGGCGGCCTTCCCGGACCACACGGTGCTCGGCGCCACCGTCACGTATGGCGCCATGCTGCTTGCACCCGGCCTCGTTCAGTTCGCGGGAGCCGGTGAGGTTCTCCTCGGCGGCACACCGCACGAACACCACCTGGGCGCCAACGTCGCGCGCACCTTCCGCCAGGCCGGCCTCAACGCGCTCGGGGTCCCGGACATCCAGGGCCACCTGTGGCAAAAGGCCATCGTGAACGCCGCCGTGAACCCCATCTCGGCCCTCAAGGGCCTCCGCAACGGCGAGCTGCTGGAGGACCCCGAGATCGTCGAACGAATGAAAGCCGTCGTGCGGGAGGCCGCCGCCGTGGCCCGGGCCAACAAGATCCAGTTGCCCGAACGTGACCCGTATCGCGTCGTCGAGAAGGTCCTCAAGGCAACGACGCAGAACCGGTCGAGCATGCTGATGGACCTCGAAAGCGGTCGGCGAACCGAAATCGAAGCCATCAACGGCGTATTTGTGGAACTGGGGCGCAAGTTGGGCCTTCCCACGCCTGAGACGCAGGCCCTCCTCGAGGCCGTCCGGGCGCGCGAGGCCAAGCGCCGCTAGGCCCCGTCGGGTTCCGCGTGGTGCGGGTCCGCCCGCAACGCAATCGTGGCCCCGAGCACCAAGCGCCGGTCGATCTCGTCCTTCGTGTCGAGGGAGAGATCCACGTCGCACCGCTCGCCCATGAACCCGGGCCGTGGTTGGATCTTGCCGCCGATGCTTTGTCCCCAATGGAGCGCCCAGGCCTTGGAGTGAAGTCGGTCCACGGGCAGGAGGCGCCGAAGGAGCGTGGGGTCCGCCGCCGTCTCGGTCACGAGTCCGATTTGCTCGCCGTCGGGGTTGAACAGGAACCACTCTGTCTTCTTCTGCGGCTCGTAGACGCGCTTGCGGATTTGGCCGAACGACATGCCGGTGGTGGAGTCGACGGCCTCGTAGCTCCGTTGGAACGGACGAACGTGGCGGGGCTCGAGGCGGAAGAGCTCGGTCGCGTCCTCGTCGTCGGCGAAGAAGACGAGCCCCGGGTCGGAGCGTTTGACGCGGCAGAACAGGACCGTGTCGTCCTGGGGACTGCGGACTTCGAACCGTCGACCCGTCGGCGTCGGCCGCTCGCTGACGAGGTACTGGCGGAAGCCCCAGCGAAGCGGGCCCGGAATGGACGGCGAAGCAGCCCGCTTCGATCGCATTGCGGCGAGATTCGGGTCCGAAGTATTTAGCGGTGCCGACCTCACGAGTTCATCCGGCCCGCTTAAATGGCGCCCACACCTGGCCGGTGTGCCCAGATGCTGCGCGCCTGGCTTGCCGGTTCGCACCTCTTCGACCGGAAGAGCCTCGAAGCGGCGCAGGCGGAGGCCGAACGCAGTGGTTTCCGCCGCGCCCTCGGGCCCGTCTCAATCACCGCCGTCGGCGTGGCCGGCATGATTGGCGCCGGGATCTTTTTCCTCCTGGGCCAAGAAGCGGGAACGACCGGGCCGGCCGTCATCGTCAGTCTGCTCATCGGCGGGGTCGCCGCGGCCCTCGCGGCGCTCACGTTTGCAGAGTTCGCGTCGCTGGTGCCCGGCAGTGGGAGCGCCTACGCCTATGCCTACACGGGCTTGGGGCGCCTGCCTGCCTTCCTCCTGGGCTGGTTCATCCTCAACTCCTACATGGTGGGCAACATGGCGGTCGCCATCGGTTGGAGCGTCTTCTTCTCCACCGCCACCGACGCCCTGGGACTTCCCATCAGCGAGGCGTGGCTGGCCAACCCCTTTGACGGCGGCCTCGTCAACCTTCCCGCCCTCATCGTCGTCGGCCTCGTCACCCTCCTAACGCTGCCCAAGATCAGGGAAAGCGCCGCCTTCAACAACCTCTTGGTCTTCATCAAGGTCGCCATCGTCCTCTTCGTCATCCTCTTCGGCCTCGCGTTCGTCCAAGCGGACAACTACGTCCCGTTCAACCCGGGCGGCTCGACCGCCGTCGTGGGCAGTGCCGCCGTGCTCTTCTTCGCCTATCTCGGGTTCGATACCGCCGCCGCCACCGCGGAAGAAGCACGGAACCCGCGGCGCGACCTCCCGATCGGCATCCTTGCCAGCGTCTTCGTCTCGATGACGCTCTACATCGCCATGGCTGCCGTCGTGACAGGGATGACGGCGCCCGAGGCCGTCGGCGACGACGAGGCGGTCGTCGCGGTCGCCTTCGCGCGCGAAGGCCACGCGTGGGCCACCGGGCTCATTACGGCGGGCGCGCTCGTCGCGTTGGCGACGGTCCTCTACGCGTTCCAGCTCGCGCTCTCGCGCATCCTCTTCGCCATGGCCCGCGACGGCTTCCTCCCCCAACGGTTCACGCGGCTCCACCCGACCACGGCCACCCCGTGGGCCATCACGTTGTGGACGGGTGGCGTGACCGCTCTCGGGGCCGGGCTCTTACCTTTGGGGCCCGTCGTCGACATGGCGGTCCTGGCCATCATCTGGGTGTACGCGTTTGTCGCCGTCGGCGTCCTCGCCCTCAAGGCGATGCAGCCCGAAGCGACGCGGACCTTCAGCGTGCACTGGACGGTTCCGGTGGCCGCCGTGGCCGTCCTCCTCTACATCGCATTCTACGGGATCGCTCCCTTCCTCCACCTCGCGTTCGCCATGTGGGTGGGCCTCGGGCTGGCCGTCTACGGCTTCTACGCCCACACCCGCGCGTTGCGGTCCGGTTCGACCCCTGCCGTCACGGCATGAGGCGCGCCGCCAGGCCGTCGGCGAGTCGAAGATCCGGGACACCGGACGCCCACGGTCCGGGCGGCCCCGATAGCGGGCCCATGGTGCGTTCCAGGATGCGGGCAAGCCCGGTGCCGTTGCCCGCCTCCTCGGCGGGCTCGGCCGAGACGGGCTCTTCGTAGATGAGCGAGATCGAGACTTCGGCGTCCTCGAGCACGGCCAGCTGCTGGACCCATTGGTACGTCCAGGGCCGACCATCGACGGCGTAGCCGGTCAAGTCGTCGATGCGGACCGTGTATTCGGCCTGGCCGTCGGAGGATTCGACGCGTTGCCCGTCTGGGTCCTGGACGTAAAGGTACCCGTAGTTCACGGCGCTGGTGGGCGACGTGGGCCGGACGGTGATTGCGAGGCTTTGCAGCCCGACGGGCACCTCCAACTCCGTCGCGCGGCAGCCGCGCAACAAGACCGGGGTCGCCAGGGGTCCGCAATTGACGAGGAACGTGGATTCGTAGTTGGCCACGAGCGTCAAGCCGTCCGCCGCCGTGACGGCGCCGTTTTCGTCGGTCGTGAGGACTTCGACGCCGTAGACGCCCGGCTTGTCGAACGTGTGCGAGAAGTCCAGGCCTTCGCCCGACTTGACCACCTCGGAGAGCCCATCCGTGACCCTCCACGCCGCCTGGTGCCCGGCGGGCAAGGCGTCCGCATCGATGAGGCCCACGGAGAAAGCGATCGCCTCCGGGACCGCCGCGTTGACGAGCGTCTTGTCGGACACGAGGTCGATGCTGTAGCCGGCCGGGCGCTGAACCGTGCCGGTCGGGTCGCGCAGCGGCAGGTCGCCCGTGAGGACCTTCGCGATATAGGACAGGGACCGCTCGGGCTTGGGCACGAGTTCGGCGCCTTGGAGCTCCGACGTGAACTCGACGTTGATGCTGACACTGACGTCAAAGGATTCGCCCTCGCCGCGGCCCGAGGCGGAGAGATACGAGGAGCCCACGTATTCGTCCAGGACGACGGCGCGGTACGCCTCGCTGTAGTAGGCCGTTTCGCGGAGCGAGATGGAGTAGTCGAAGTGGTCCAGGGTGGCGCCCTCGTCGGCCGCCTCCTCCCGCACGGATTCCATCCAGCCCGCCAAATCGTGGGGCGTGAAGAAGAACTCCACCTGCATGGCTTGGACGTCGCCGACGGGGAGCGAGACCGTGGCGGGGCCCACCACTTCCGCTTCGAAATCCCAGTCGATGTCCGAGGCATCCGGTCCCTCGTTGTCTAACACCTGGGCGAGCTCGGGGGCGCGGTCGAGGCCCCCGCCCCAGGTCTTGCCTTCCTGGAGAGGGAAGTCGAAGTAGGTCCACGCGGGCCCCATGCCCACCTCGATGCTGGAGAGGGAGACTTGGCAGTCCTCTTCGTCGCACTTGGCCTCGCTCGAATACGAGGCGGGAACGTACTGGAGGTCGCGTTGGCGAACCGCGGATAGCTGGGCTGCGAACCGGGGCATGTTGGGAACGAACTCTTCAGACGTGGCGTCGTACGCTCCCGGAATCGACTGGGAGACTCCGAGAAGATAGACGGGTTCCTTGCCTGATTTGTACTGGGTGCTCAGGACCTCCATGGAGGTGTGGATCGCCGGGATGTCTTCGGAGGCGTCCTCGAAGCGGCCGTTCATTTGGCCTTGGAAGTCCACGGAGCCGCGCGTGGCGTAGGCGTAAGAATATCCGCTTTCCCAGCGCGGGCCTTCGAGGGTAAGGTCGGACGGGTCGTCGAGGAGGCAGCCAGAGAAGGCGGTCGCCGCGAAGGCGAAGGTTAGGATGAAGGGGATGCGCGCCATTAGGGTTCCCACCGGTTTCCCGACGGGCGTCCAGTCACCTTGAGGCTATAAAAAGAATGTGGAGAACCGTTCCCGGTCTTGGGGAGGGGAGGAGAACGGGTCGACCCTAGTGGGAACGGCGCCGGGCCAAGACCCAGGCGCCGCCCAGGACGCCCGCGAGGAGGGCGGCCTCGAAGCCGGGCAAGGCGTGGCTCTCGTCGCCCTGGCCCGTGATCGCGAAGGCGAGGAGGATGCCGTCGTGGCCGGTGAAGCAGTCGATGTCGTCGCCGGTGAACACGATGGCGCCATCCTCGTAGTTGTCGGCGGCGCAGCCGGGCTGGATCGAGTCCTCGTCGATGGACCAACCGTCGGCGCCCTGGAAGGTCAAACTGAAGTCGCCCGCGAAGTCGTCGGCGTCGTCCTCGTGGCCCGAGGGAATGAAGTAGTCGCCGAGATCGACGCGGACGGTGTGGATGTCCTTGTCGTCGTCGATGTTGGGGAACTCGATGACGATGGTGAAGCCGGCCACGATGCCTTCGTCGCTGTCGACGGGGCCCACGAGGCCGTCCGCCTCGGTCCGGGTGACGTCCGCGTCGCTGGCTTCCGCCTGGTCGATGAGCACGATGCCGGAGAGTTCGTGGCGGTTGAGGACCTTGGGAACGGAGTGTTCGAGGACGGCGCCGAGCCCGAAGAGGAATTGGTCCGCCTCGTCCTCGTCGACTTGGCCGTCCTCCTCGCCATCGAGGATGCCGTCGGCGAAATAGCGGGCATCGCGGGCGGCGGACGGGCCCATCTCAAGGCCGTCCCAGTCCAGTTCGAGGAAGTCGGGGCCGGCCGTCACGGTGACGTCGCCCCACGAGTGGGCTTCTTCGAGGTAGGCTTCGAAGTCGAAATGGCCGCCTTCGTCAGCGCCTTGGGCGGACGCGAACGCGGAAAAGGCGAGGAGCGTGAAGGTTGCCGAGGCCACCGAGAGAAGCGTGCGCATCGAGGAGTCCCCCAAAGATCACTAGGTCGTGAGGGGCGCGGCCCTCAACACGCCTCTAGCCCCCCGGGTCGTATTTAAGATTTGTCGCCAAGTTTCTGAAACGCCGGCGGGGGAGGGATTCACGTCGTGCGAAGGGTAACCTTGAACTCGCACTCCTCCACCTTGGCCTCGCAGAGGAGCGTCACGGCGTAGTCGCCCGGCTCCAAACGGATCGTCTCGTCCAGCGAGGTCACATTGCGCCACGAGGCGTGGGCGTAGAACGGCTTGCCTGTCCCGACCTTCTCGAGATCGGTCTCGTTGACGATGTAGACGTTGAACTGGCCGACGGCGGTCTCGAGCTCGATCGTGAGGTCTCCCGCCTTCTCGAACTCCCGGGTAAAGTACTGGATCTCGCCCGGCTTGATCGAGGATTCCAGGGTGTCTTCGTTGTCCTCAGCGAAGCAGCCGGCCAGGAAGAGCAGGGGGAGGACGCCCCAGGGACCAACGGCCGTTTTCATCGCAGCGCGCGGCGGAGACCGCGGGGGGTCGCTTTAGCGTTTGCGCCGAAGCGGCCAGGAACGTAGAAATGTGCACGTGGAGTGCGGGTCGTGTGCAGGTTGGGCTGGCGTTCGCGTTGGCTGGACTCGTGGCGCTCGCGGGATGCCAGTCCGGGACGGACGACACCGCCACGGCCGGCCCCGAGCCCGACTCCTGCACCGCGATTCCGCCCCCCGCGATCGACGCCTCCGCGGGCTTCGCGGGGCCGAACGCCCGGGCGTACGCCACGCGACTCGTGTGTGATTTCTCTTCTTCGCCCCCCGTCGAGCGGCCCCGCGTCCCCGGCACTCCCCAAGCCGCCGAAGCTGCTCTCGAGCTGGCCGCGACGTTCCAGGCGCAGGGGTGGGATGCGCACCTGGAGAACTTCACCGGAACCGACTATGAAGCGATTCCGAAGAGCTCCCTGGCGGCTTTTGCCCAATGCCAGGGGGCCGAACGGGACCGCGTCCGGGGTCTATCGTTCTCGAACGTCGTGGCCGACCGAGGTTCCGGCCTCGACCTCTACATCTTCCTCGCGCATTTCGACAGCAAACGCTTCGCCAACAAAGACCCGGCCCCCGAACTACGGCAAAGGCCCGTCTTGGGAGCCAACGATGGCGCAAGCGGCGTCGGCGTCCTGCTCGAGGCCGGCCGGGTCTGGGGCGCGTCGGACTGGCCCTTCCAGGTCCGTCTGCTCCTCGTGGACGGCGAGGACGGGTTCGAAGACTGCCATCCCACGGCGGGTTCTCTGTTCCACGCGTACCACATGTCCCAGGCCGAGCGGAACCGGACGCGGGCCGTCATTTTGCTTGACATGGTCGGCGACGCCGAAGCCCGGTTCTGTCTTGCCCACAACTCGGAGATGCTTCGCGACGCCTGGGCGTCGGCGGCATCCAACGCCAGTGTCCCGGCCGTCGCCGACGCGCCTCGCTGCTCGGTGCTGGACGACCACGTCCCGTTTGCCGACCTCGGCATGCCCGCCCTCGACCTCATCGACTTCCAGCGGCCGTCCACGTCGTTCCCGCCGTACTGGCACACGACGCATGACACCCCTGACAAGCTCTCCGCCGAGATGATGGGCGACGTCGGGCGCGTCCTGGTGTCCTACGTGGACGCCATCAACGGGTGACGGGGGCGGCGGCCAGCATCTGGCCGGCGTCAACGAACCGGCCCGCGTTGGCCTCCGCCGCTTCCCTCTCGTGGGACTCGGCGAAGACGCGGAAGATGGACTCGGTCCCGCTCGGGCGGATGAGCACCCAACCGTTGGGCAAGTAGACCTTGAGACCGTCGGTAGTGTCCACGCGCGCCGTGGGGAATTCGCGGGCCACCCACGCGCGGAGGCGTTCCAGGAGCGCCTCGCGCTGTCCGACGGGCACCGGGAACTTCTTCTTGCTCTGGTGGAACCTCGGGAGGTCCCCCACGAGGGCGCTCAGGGGTTTGCCTTTCATCGCCAGGAGTTCTACGAGCTTGGCGGCCGTCATCGCTCCGTCCCGGCAGTATTGGTGGTCGGGGAAGATGACGCCGCCGTTCTCCTCGCCGCCAAAGACGGCCTTGGAGCGCATCATCGCGCGGGCCACGATGGGCGAACCCACCGCCGTCCATTCGACGCGGCCGCCCAGCGGCTTCACAGCCTCCTCCAGCACGCTCGAGGTCGAGACCGGCGTCGAGACGATGCCTCCGCGCGACCGCTCGACGGCCGCCTGGGCCAGGAGCGCGAGGCTGGCGTCACCCGAGACCCAGGTACCCGCTTCGTCGACGAAGATGCAGCGGTCGGCGTCGCCGTCGTGGGCGATCCCCAGGTCGGCCCCCTTTTCTTTAACGGTCTTGCGCAGCAGGCCGAGGTTGTCCTCGACGGGCTCGCTCTTGCGACCCCGGAACTCGCCATCGAGCGCCTCGAACAGCGTGGTGACTTCGCAGCCGAGCCGGCGAAGGATGGGCAGCGTGGCCAGGACGCCGGGCCCCCCGCCCGCATCCAGCACGACCCGGAAGCGGCGCCCCCGGATCCGGTCGACGTCCACGCGGGACAGGACGGCCTCCACGTAGGCAGGCGTCGCCGAATCGTCGGAAGCGGGATCGTGGAGTTGGTCCCATTTCGCGACGCGGAATCGTTCCGCGAAGTACAGCCCTTCGACGGCGTCTTCCTCGACGCGGCTGGTTTCGGTGCCGTCGGCGGCCACGAGCTTGAGGCCGTTGTACTCGGGCGGGTTGTGGCTGGCGGTGATGACGAGGCCGGCCTTCACGTCGTCGTGGTTCTTCACGTAGTACTGGGCGGCGGGCGTGGCGCAGATGCCGAGGCGGACCACGCGGGCGCCCGCGGCGAGGAGTCCGGCCGCGGCCGCGGCTTCGAACATGGGGCCGCTCGCGCGGGCGTCGCGGGCCACGGCCACGAGCGACCCGGGGGGGAGCCACGAACCGATGGCGCGCCCCAATCGCAGGGCGAGGTCCGTGGTGAGGTCCTGGTTGACGATGCCGCGCACGCCGTTGGTACCAAAGAGCTTGCCCACGCTCACACCTCGACGTCGACGGGGCGCATGCCGACTTTTTGGTCCTTGATCCGGCTGCCGGCCTCGATGATTGCGAAGTCGCCGACGACGGCGTTCTCCAAGGTGGCGCCTTCCTCGACTTCGACGCCTTCGCCTAGGACCGAGTCGCGCACCACGACGCCGGCTCCGAGACGGACGTTGGGAAGGAGGACGCTTCGCTGCACGCGTGCCGCCGGGCCAATCTGGCACCCTTCGGCGATGGCGTAGCCCTCGACGATGGCGTCGGCGGCGATCTTGGCGTGACCGTCGACGAGGCCCGCCTTCCGTTGCGATCGCAGCAAGGCGGCATGGGCTTCGAGTAGCGTCTCGGGGCGCCCGCAATCGACCCAGAACCCGGGGAACTGGTACCCGTAGAGCGCGTGTCCGTCCCTGGCCCATCCTTGGAACAGTTCCTTTTCGATGCTGAAGAAGCGACCCGCGGGGATGTGGTCGAGCACGTCCTCCTCCAAGACGTAGCAGCCGGCGTTGATGAGGTTGCTCGGCTCTTTCCCTCTTGGGGGCTTCTCGACGAACGCGGAGATGCGAGTATCGGGCCGAAGCTGGACGACGCCGAAGTGCCAGGGCTCCTTCACCGGCCAGAGCGAGATGGTCGCGTCCGCATCGTGCTGGGCGTGGTGGCGACGGATCGCGCCATAGTCGAGGCTGGCCACCACGTCACCATTGACGACCATGAAGGTCCCTTCAAGATGGTCCGCGCAATTCTTGATCGCTCCACCGGTGCCGAGCGGGTCCTTCTCCTCAATGAGGACGACCCGCGGATCGGGGTGGTCCGCGAAGTATTGTTCAATCTGTTCGCGCAGGTAGTTCACCGGAAGGATGATCCTCGAGACATCCTCAGGAAGGGTACTGATGATGTGGGCCAGAATGGGCCGGTTGAGCATGGGAAGCAGCGGCTTCGGGCGCGTGTAGGTCAGGGGGCGCATCCGCGTGCCGAAGCCGCCGGCGAGGATGATGACGTCCACGATTGGTCCAACCGGTTAACGGCGATAAGACTTTGGCGAGAATTCGGCGGCCGTTTGAACCCCGGCTAGCCAGAAGCATTAAGTGGCCGCCGGGACACGCCATTCCTGAATGAGGGTCACCCGGCGGCAGCTATTGGTCTTGCTGGCCGTCTCCTTCCTGGCCGCCTTGGGCTTCCTCGCCGCGGCACTCATCCACGACGGGTCCACCGTGGGAACCGACGGTTCGCGGGTCGTGGGGCGGAACGGCGCCGACCCGCAGGTCGAGACGGAGTCTTCGTCTTCGACCTTCCATGCGACGCTTGAGCTGGCGCTTTGGGGTGGGGCTGGCCTGGCCGCGGGCATGTTCGCGGCCGTCCTGGGGTTCCTGCGCCGCGAGATCCGGGCGGAGAAGCAACGGCATCGATCCGTGGTCCAGCGGAGGAAACTCCTGCGGCAGGTCGAAGCCTATGAACGCGTGCGCCGACGCCTGGGTCCCCGGCCGAACAACTGACCCGCCTACGTCGTGCGGCGGTTCCACATGTCGGACGACATCTGCCAGTACACCTTGGTGGCGTCGAGGTCGTCCTTGGTGACGGAGGCGCCGAAGGCGTCGTCCATCCGAAGTTCTTCGAGGTTGTTGAGGCGCCAGAAGTAGGCGCGCCGGACCTGGCCTTCGAACTTGTATTCCGTGCGGCGGACCTGGAGAAGGTTCTCCTTTTCCAGGAGGTAGAAGAGGCTTCGGACCTCCTTGTCGAGATCCTCATCATTGACCTCGTCCTCGCCATTGAACGCCGATTCGACGACGCGCGCCGTGGCCTCGGCGTCCTCCCTGACCATCTTAAAAACGCGGAGGAGGGCTTTTTCGAGTTTGAGGTGCTCACCCATTCGAGATTCCCCAGGAGTCGAACCGAGTTACCCTAAGAGGCCGCCCATAAGATTTGTGGTGCTATCGTTGAGAATCTGGGGCTGAAAAGTCAGATTTGGCAAAGCTTTCTCCGCCCGCGCGGCTCGGACGAGCGGGGACCGGGGCAAGCCCGCGTGGGCTGGCTCCAACCCCCTTCGGTACTTAAGCGAAGGAAGCGGCGGCGTCGGGCACTCGGGGGGTGGCAAGCGCCGCGCTTGGTGCCCGAGGCGGGATGGGCGACACTCCACAACGACCAAGCCGCGACCCCCCGGCTGCGGACCCGTGACCCGGGGGCCGCCCCGCCATGAGTGCGGGCAGTCGCTGGGAGCCGGCGGTCGCGTGTTTTCCTCTTGCGCATCTGGCGCGGAGAACTGGTTGCGGGGCCGGCAGACCTCTTTCCGAGGAGCGGCTCACGATGTGACGGGCGTCAGCGGCCGGGCGACGGTGGTATGACTTCTGGACGCCGTCCTTTTGTCGTTTGCCTCCCCTCGTCAAGGAACCGTCCATGCGGTGCCCTCGACCACGAGGGGTTGTTCGCCCAAGGAGCCGTGGGCGCAGGCCGCGGCCCCTGGAGGGCAAACCGTGTAGATGAACCACCACACGGATTCCCCCGGCTCCAGTCGAATGTCGTCGGCTCGGGCGTGGAGAGGGCTGCGGCCCTCGGTGATGGCGAGCGCCTCGCGGGCCAGTACGCTGTTTTCGAACCGTGGATCCGGGACGCCCGCCAACGTGCGGAACGAGAGGGCCTCCGAGAGGGGACTCGTGGCGGCCCACGTCAGATTCACGTCCAGGCGGGTCACGTTTTCCCTCGTCTCAAAGTGGAACACGGCGGTCGGCGCGTTGCCACAAAAGGAAACGGGTTCATGGATGCCGGGGCGCGCCCCCAAGCAGAGGCCCTCGTCGGGTCGGAACCCTTTGGCCAACGCGTCCTCGAACCGGACGGGCCACGCGTGGGGTCGGTCCTCGGCCGGCCCGGAATCGGGGTCCGCTGCCGTGGGAGCGTCGCCCGCTTTTTTGTTTAAGGATACGGCGACCACCAAGAGCGCCGCCGACCAGCCGAAACGCGCCGGGTCCTTTCGTAGTATCATGGGACTACCTCCCGCCAAGAGCCCGCGTCGCCGTTAATAGGTTCTTCCGGGGCGCCGCGACCGCCCAGGCCCAGGCGTGAAACCGCCCCGACGCCGGTGGCGCCGCAACTGGACGACTCGTTGGCCAGGACGGCCACGTTGACGGTGAGGGCGTTGTCGTTGCAGGAACCCGTGGATCCCTCGCACGAACGGGCGCCCCCGCCCACGGCCACGTTGACGAGGAGGCCGTCGCGGCTACACGCGTCGGCGTTGCCGCGGGTGCACGACTCGGCGCCGTCCCCCACCACGACGTTGACGACGGCGACCCTGTCCGAGCAGGGGCCGCCGGGGCCGACGCAGCCGTGCTGGTGACCCACGACGAGGTTGACGACGAGGAGGCCGTCGCAATCCGTGTGGACGCCACAACACGCCCCGGCGTCGTCTTGGACGAGGTGACCCGCAGCCGCCGGGGGGGCGGCCAGCGCGGCCGCCACCCCCAGGAGGAGCAGGGCGTTCCCGATGATCGGGCGGCGCCCACGGGAAAGAAGGGACGCAGGCATGGCCAGGTCCTCCCCGGGTTCCCTCAGCCCTCGCAAAGGTTGCCCTGCTCGCAATCTTCCCAGTGCGCCGGCAAACCCGTCGGCCAACCGTCGGGCGGGTTCAACACGTGGCGGCGAATCCCTACGTAGACGTCGACGACGTCCGTCGAACCCACGCCGCCTCCGGGGTCCACGTGGGGCGAGCTCCAGAACTCTTGTCCCGTCGTCGCCTCACAGTTCCCGTTCACGCAGACCTTCTCCTCGATGGTGGGGGAGCATTGCCGGGCGCCGGGGGACATGAAGGCGTAGTTGATCGTCGTCGAATTGTTGCACGTGTTGGCCGTCGCATAGTTTCCCTGTTGGTAGTACTGCTGCGTGTTGCCGCTGTTGTCCATGTAGGTTCCCCCGCAGGCGCCGTCGCCGTTGCAGACCTCCGCGTTGGCGTCGACGAACAAACCGAAGGGGATCGTCGTGCCGGGCACTTGGCCCGTCATGAGGTCTAGCAGGGCTCGGTCGAGCTGGGCCCCCAGCTCGTCCAACGCGGCCGCATCGTGGGGGGGCAAGGTCACGCCGGCAGTCTCCAGCGCGGCCCGGATGGGGCCACTCCACGGGTGCAGGCCCCATGGTGTGGGCGGGGCGGCGTCGACGGATGGGGCGGCGTGGGCTGTCGCGGGCAGCAGCAGCGCGAGGACGCTGAGGCTCGCCAAGGTCACAAATCTTCGCAGAGTAGGGCTTTGGGGGTTCATGGGTTCACGTTCCGGTTCGCAGGGGTTCATCCAGGAAGGAGAGGTCAAAGGAGCTCAAGGGCGACACCGTGGTGCTCGCGTGGAGGCCGGTCGCCACCTCGCGGCCGCACACGCGGTTGCCTTCGCCCACGACGACGAGGAGGAAGACCACGGCGGCCGTGCAGGGTTCGGTGCAGACTTGGTTCCCGTCGCCCCAGATGACGACGGCCACCATGGTCGGGGTAGAGCAATCACCCTCGTCGAGGCACTGAAGGCTCGCCTCCTGCGAGACGAGGATGACGACGAGGGGGTCGCCGCACCCCACGACCGACAACGTCACCGGCACTGGGCGTTGCTGGCGGGCGTCGTCGAGGCGGTCCGGGATGGCATCGTCCGGGTCGGCAAGCGCGGCGGCGGCTGGGGGCGCCATGGCCACGACGAGGGGGGCCAGCAGGAACGGGAGGAACGCGGGCTTCACGCGGTGGCCTCCGGCGCGACGGGAGACGCCAGGGGAATGGCGGTCGGTACGGCGATTCCCAAGGCGCCTGGAGAGGTCGGTGCTGGCCGGACCTCGGCTGGCGAACCCGCAAGTGGTAACAATCGTCGGAGTTTCTCCGTGGCCCAGTACGCCTTGCCGCGCCCACACCGGCCACTCGTTACCAAGCCATGGCGTTCCAGGCGCGCCAGGTGGTAGCCGACGGTTTGGCGCGTGCAGGGGCGGCGTTCGCGGAAGCGGCGCCACAAGTGGCGCTGCGTCGCACCGCCGTGCTCCAGCAAAAGATGGGCGAGCTCCGGCACGGGGGGACCCTGCAGGACGCTCAAGGCGGTGGATTCGGCGCCGTGTCGGCCCCCGTTGGCGTAATACCGGCGGTGGCGGCCCGTCTTGCGGTTGACGAGATACCCGAACCGTTCCAGCTGGTGCAAGTGGTAGGAGAGGGAGCCGTACCCGAGGGAGGAAGCAAACTCGGGCACGGGCTT